>CAZXXY010000026.1:0-26245 GCA_964644755.1 uncultured Hyphomonas sp.
AGGGCAAACATTTCGAGCTGATGACCTATCCGGGCCAACGCCACGGCATTCGCGGGCAAGAATTGCAAACGCATTTGCTGCGAACCCGCATGGCGTTCCTGAACCGTCATTTAAAGCCGGAGGAGTAATATGCCGGCTTTCCAGCCCACCGCCGACCAGTTCCGCGCGTTTCGTGATGATCCGCATGACGGCCCCATCGCACAGGTGAACCTGCTGAAGTTCCGCGTGAAAGCCGCCTATAAACCGACCGATCCCGAGCACGACACAGAGGAAACCGGCGCAGCCGCGTATCAGCGCTATGCCGATGCGTTTGGTGTGGCCGCCGCAGAAGTTGGCGGCACCTGTCTTCTGATGGGTACGACGGAACGCTATTTCATCGGCCAAGGCGATTGGGACGCGGTGATGATCATGCAGTTTCCAAACCGCAAAGCCTTCATTACGACACTCAACCACGAGACTTATCAGGACATGCACCGTCACCGCGATGCCGGTCTGCTCGCCCAAGAACTTATCACCACACGACCTTCAATTCCGGAGTAAAACAAATGACCACAATCCAACCAACACCTGAACAGGTGCAAGCTTTTCTGGGCCGCCCGAATGATGCACCGATGGCCATGGTAAACCTGCTCAAATTCAAAGAGACAGCGACCTATGAAGCTGGAACACCAGAGGCGGCTGAAAACCTGACCGGGTGGGAAGCCTACCAACGCTATGGCGCAGCCGTCACACCTTTGCTCGATGATATCGGCGCGAAAACACTATATGCAGGCCCGACCAATGGCATGATGATAGGCGAAGGCGACTGGGACATGGTGGCCATTGTCGAATATCCGAACCGCGCATTGATGATGCAAATGGGCACAAGCGAGGCCTATCAGGCACTCCATTATCATCGCGCAGCCGGGCTCGCACATCAGCTCCTCATCGACACCACCAAAATCGCTTAGCCTCCCTTACTCGTCGCCAACTGCAATTTTTATTGGAGAACGTGTCACCCTAGCCCATAGTTGAAGTAGACCAAAAAAGGCTTCATCATGCTCAACCGCATCCTCCCACTCGCCGTTGTATTGTTCGTGCTCGGATACCTCCTGCTCGCTTTCGGCTTGCCCTGGTTCTTCAATCGTCCACCAGCGGCGATGACGCCAAGCCCTGAAGTGACACTTACCACCGGCACAGTCACCGGCGGCTGGACGGATGAAGCACAAACAATTGCGGTCTATAATGGTCTTCCATTCGCAGCGGCGCCCATTGGCATACGACGCTGGGCACCGCCTCAAGAACCAGAGACATGGACAGACATCCGCGACGCGCGAGCCTTCGGGGCGGAATGCCTGCAATATCGCGAAGGCATCAAAGAGTTCATCCGGATGTTTATTGCGGGACACGGACAAAGCCAGTTCAATCAGTGGCTGGCAAGCCGGACCGTGGCTGCGGCCCCTGCACCCAATGAGAGCGAAGATTGCCTCTATCTCAATGTGCGCACTGGAAACCTCGAAGGCAGCGAGAAACTGCCCGTCATGGTCTGGATTCACGGCGGCTCCCACCAGACAGGTTCCAGCTCGGACGTCTTCTATCAGGCGAACGGTCTCGTTGAAAAAGATGTTGTCCTCGTCACAATCAATTATCGGCTGGGCGCGCTAGGATATCTTGCCCATCCCGCCCTGAGCGCCGAAAGCCCTCATGGAAGTTCAGGCAATTACGGCTTGCTCGACCAGATCAAGGCGCTCGAATGGGTGAGAGACAATATTGCCGCTTTTGGGGGTGACCCAACGAATATTACGATCTTTGGCGAGTCGGCTGGGGCTCAATCGGTCAGCGAAATCATGGCCTCACCTCTGGCTGACGGTTTGTACCACAAGGCCATTCTGCAAAGCGGGTCGAGCACCTATAACCGCATACATCTGTCTACGCCTATCGAACGAACCCGGAGTGCAGAATCCATCGGCATTGAGTTTGTGACCCCGCTAATCGATCACAATGCTCCGGGCATGGGAGCAGCAACCCTGCGCAACATTCCAGCCGAGGACATCATCAACCACGTTCCCGAATTTGGCGAACTCAATGGTTACTTCCTTCCCAATGTTGATGGCTGGGTTCTGCCGCAAATGATTGGTCAACGTATCCGCGACAACTCACTTCCCCCGATCCCCGTCCTCGCTGGCTACAATGCTGATGAGGGCACACTGTTTTACGATCCCGAGAGCGGCAAACCCACTGTCCTCTATCAGGGTGACTTTCCAGAAGATCATATCCAGCGTCTCGAGAGCCTCGCAAACGTCTATGGCGGCGGGGATGGCGCCCGCATGATCGAGCTTTACGGTATCAGCTCCGAAGAAACATGGGACAAGGGCGCAACGGATATGCTTGGCGACGATATTTTCGGTGTCCATATGCGCTACCTCGCCAAGGCCAATGCCCGCAACGAGCAGCCCACATGGCTCTATTTCTTCTCGCGCACACCTGCCTCGCCCAAACAGACACTCGGGGCCTTCCATGCTTCCGAACTTGCCTTCGTCTTTGACAGCCACAGCCCGTTTCTCGGCGCCACCGAAGACGATTTCAGCCTCACCGACGCGATGGGAACCTATTGGACAAATTTCGCTAAATCCGGTGATCCGAATGGCCCCGGTGTTCCTGCATGGCCCGCATATGCCGAGGCCACAGACAATTGGTTACATCTTTCCCACAGGATCGAAACGCTCACCGGCATCCGCAAAGACAAACTCGATATCATGGAACGCACGCTTGAACGCAAATTGGCCGAATCAATCGCGCTAAGCCCAACAAATGTTCCCGAGATTGTCCCCGAAGAAGCGCCTAGCGCAGAGCCCGCCCTACAAATCGAAAACTAGGGCGGCGATACGTTCAAGCCCGATACGGTCAACTTCGTCGAAGGCGTCATGCTCGGTTGAGTCGACGTCCAGAACAGCCGCGAGCTTACCGGTGGAATCAAAGACAGGAACAACAATTTCCGAATTTGTCGCGCTATCACAAGCAATGTGCCCCTCGAATGCGTGCACGTCAGGAACAATCACAGACTTACCAGAGGCCGCGACCCCACCGCAGACCCCCCGTCCAAACGGTATCCGCAAACATCCAAGCGTCCCCTGATACGGCCCGACAACCAGCTCATTAGGCTTAAGCGAATCAACCTCGTAAAACCCGGTCCAGAAAAACCGCGGCGAAAACGTCTGTGCCAACAGGCAGCCAATGCTCGCATAGCGCGCGGTTAGCGATGTCTCGCCGTCAATCACACTCGCAATTTCCGCTGTGACATCTTCATATTGCTGCTGCTTGGTCATAATCATCATCCTACGATTTGCGCCTCTATATAGCCAAACCAAGACACAATACAGACTTGCATTCAGGAAATCTCCCGTTCACTGTGGCAAACAAGAATATTGGCAGGGTCAAGCAGGCTGAGAGGGGCGCAATTGATCGTAAGAATGATCCACATTGCGCTGCTTGCTATCGGGTTATGTTTGGCAAGCCCTGTGGGGGCGTTTGCCCAAACCATCGACAAGCAGATTCAGCAATCGGGAAAGAATCGCACGACAGACGCCAACACCCGTCGCTCCTCCTCCAACTATATTGCGCAGGACAATTTTGATGAAGCGTATGCCGCATTGCTCGAAGGTGAGCAGCTTCAATTCGAGCGTCCCTTCGAAGAAGTCGAGACGCCGCGTGAATTCCGTGAACCGCCCGCCTTTTTTAGGTGGCTTGGTAATCTGTTCGCAACATTGGGACCCGTGTTCCAGATCTTGTTCTATATCGGCATCATCGCTATTGCAGCCGCAGTTTTGTATTTTGTCATCACCCAAATCCCCAAAATCCGCTTGCGCAAAATGCGTATCAGGAAAGACGACGCCTCCGCAGATGATCATGTGATCTCAACCGTTCGACCCGACCAGAAGAAAGCGCGGTCATGGCTTGAAGAGGCAGATGCGCTGGCCAAAGAGGGCAAATTCTCAGAAGCGGTCCATCTCATCCTGTTTCGCTCGATCGAGGATATTCAATCCAAACAAAAGCAAAGAATACCTACCGCTCTGACAGCCCGCGAAATCGAACGCCTTGAAGGACTTCCCGAACGGCCAAGAAACGCACTCAGGCCAATTATTGCGCTTGTCGAGCAAAGTTTCTTTGGAGGCCACAAGCTTGATGCGGAGAGTTGGGCGTCGGCCCGCGCTTCTTACGAAGATTTCGCCTTCGGGGAGGCATGGACATGAGCCAGCGGCTTGAAACCGGAACGCAAACGGTCAACCCGTTCAGTCCCCGAACCATCCTGATTGGCATCATTGTCAGCCTGATGTCTTTTGGCGCCGTATTGACCCTGATGGCATGGGCGCCCGAACTTTCAGATCGTGAGCGGGCGGGATCGACCCCCTATTCCCGCGCCGCTACCGGTTATAGTGGGCTGATCACCTTGCTCGAAAAGTATGGCGTGCCAGTCTCCATCTCGCGCCTCGAGCGTAGCTTCGACACTCATGACCGGCTTCTGGTCCTGACCCCCTTGCCGGGCGACATGCCAAGTGCAAAGGCCCGCTTCGAAGACGGTGACATCGCCGAGCCCGTCCTGATTATACTCCCCAAATGGAGCGCTGTAACCGATCGGCTTAACACGCGCTGGCAGTCCGAATTGTCACTCCTCTCAGACACGCGGATTGAGCGCGTCTTAGAGCACCTAGACGATGAGGCCGAGATCGAGCGGATCACAAGTCCTGCCGCGGTGAATAGCCCATATGGGCGCTTCCGGCCCCATTTCGAAGACAAGATGCAAGTATTGCAAAGCGATTACCTTGAACCAGTTATAGCCGCCCCAACGGGGCAGCTTCTGTCCAAAGTTCCCGATTGGGAAATTTATATATTGTCTGACCCTGACTTGGCGAACACGTTCAATCTCGACACGCCGGATAATGCCAAATTAATGGTGAGTATTCTGAATGGGCTTCGGGAGACGGACAACACTCCTGTCATATTCGATGCGACCCTACACGGCTTTTCACGCTCGGCCAGCATGCTGCGCATTCTTCTCGATGTCCCCTTTCTAGGGGCCACTCTGATCCTGTTGGTCGCCGCCGGTCTCCTGCTCTGGAGCGCCTTTACGAGGTTCGGCGCGCCTGCCAAAACCGAGCAGGTCTTTGCGCTTGGGAAAGCGGCCCTTGCCGACAATACCGCAGGGCTCATCAGCATGACTGGCCGCGAGGTTAAAATGGCGCCCGACTATCTCGCCCTCTCGCGCAAAGCGCTTCTGCGCGAGCTCGGCATCACGCGCAACCTCAGCGAAGCCGAGACGAATGCGCTTCTCGACAGGCTAAGCGCAGACGAAGAGACAGGCCCACGCTGGTCGGAGCTTCGTGATGATTTGAACAAACCGGCGAGCGGTCGGGACGATTTAATACAAAAGGCTCGGCGACTTTATCGCTGGCGCAAGGAGAGACCGAATGGACATTAGCGAAATCAAGGCCATTGCAGATGCAATCCGCGCGGAGGTGGCCAAAGGCGTCGTTGGACAATCGGACACGACGGACCTGCTGCTAACCGCCCTTTTTTCTGGCGGGCATGTCTTGCTGGAAGGACCACCTGGCACGGCGAAGACCCTGCTCGCGCAGTGCTTTTCGAAAGCGATTTCTCTGGGCTTTGGCCGTATTCAGTTTACCCCGGACCTGATGCCGGGCGATGTCCTCGGCACCAATTTGTTCAACTTCCAAACCAATGAATTCAGCCTCACCAAAGGGCCCATCTTTTCAGACATATTGCTGGCAGACGAAATCAACCGGACCCCACCGAAAACACAGGCCGCTTTGCTTGAAGCCATGCAGGAACGGCGTGTGACGATTGATGGCGAGACGTATCCGCTCAATCCCCTCTTCTTTGTTATCGCCACACAGAACCCTATTGAACAACAAGGCACCTACCCGCTGCCTGAAGCCCAGCTTGACCGCTTCCTGTTCAAGCACACGCTGGCATATCCCAACCGGGAAGAGGAACTCAAAATCGTCGAGGCTCACGGCCAGCGCTCCGGCACACGCGATGTGGGCGCGATTGGCATTGATGCTGTGGTTGACCAGGCCCAGCTTGGCAAGGCGGTTGATGCCGTCGGGGCGACCCGCCTGCAAGATGACGTTGTCGCCTATATTGTCGATATTGTGCGCGCAACGCGTGAGAGCGCCTCCATCGAAACCGGAGCAAGCCCACGTGCAGCCGCCGCAATTGCTGCCGCTGCCCGCGCGCAGGCGGCTCTTGATGGGCGTGAATTCGTCATTCCCGATGATGTCAAAATGCTCGCCCTTCCGGCTTTGCGGCACCGGATCATCCTATCCCCCGCCGCCGAGATTGAAGGAAAAACAACAGATGAAACCCTGACGAGTTTGATCGACGAAATTCCTGCACCAAGATGAGGATGTCCGTATGATCTCACCAACCCCAAGAGCGGTCTGGCTCATGGCCACGGGCTTTCCCGTAATGCTGCTCATCAGCATTATGGCACCGGCCCTATGGGGGCTTTCAGCAGCGTGGATCATCATCGTGCTCGGCCTGCTGCTGGGCGATGCGATATTGGCAGCCAAGCTCACCGCATTCTCTTCAGACATCACTCCTCCGCCCATGCTCTATATTGGCGGCAAGGATCCTGCGGACATCACTGTCTCGTTCGAATCCGGCCCCTTACCGGCGCGCGTGCAAATCAAACTCGACACCGGCCCTCTGCTTAAGCCGGTTGCCCCGCTCGGTCTGCGCGGTTGGGATAAGCGATCCCACAATGTTAGCCTGCCCCTCAGCCCCCTGCGGCGCGGGGAAGCACATGTCGAAGCGCTTTGGGCGCGCTGGACAGGACCGTTCGGGCTTATCCGCAAGCAAGTCAAACAGACACTTGATCTCACCGTACCCGTCCTGCCCAATTCAAGATGGGTCAATCAGGAGGCCGTGCGGCTCTATACGCGCGACGCCGACTTCGGGATCAAGCAGCAGCTCGATCGCGGGGACGGGTCCGAGTTTGACGCTTTGCGGGAATTTTCTGCTGGTATGGACCGCCGCGCCATAGACTGGAAACAATCGGCACGGCACCGACATCTATTGGCCAAGGAGTTTCGCACCGAGCGCAATCACAACATTGTCTTTGCCTTCGACACAGGCCGGCTCATGAGCGAGCCTCTGGATGGTATTCCCAAACTCGACCACGCCATCAACGCTGCCTTGCTCCTGGCCTTCGTCTCCCTACGCTCTGGCGACCGGACGGCGCTTTACGGGTTCGACGCCCAGCCCGTTCTTTCCAGCAATATGTTACATGGCACCGCCGCTTTCACGCAGGCACAAGCCCTTGCCAGCACACTCGATTACTCTGCCAATGATGCCAATTACACGCTCGCCCTGACCGATCTGTCCGGCAAGCTTAAACGCCGTTCGCTCATTATCCTGTTCACTGATTTTGTTGACACAGTGTCTTCCGAACTGATGCTCGAAACACTTGCCCGCCTGACGAAACGCCACCTCGTTCTGTTCGCCACCTTCAAAGATGCCACCTTGGAAAACATGCTCGACGCACCGCCCAATTCGGCCGAGGATATCTCGCGCGCCGTCGTCGCTGACACTTTGCTGGATGAACGCAAGCTGGTTTTCCGTCGTCTGCAGCGGCTCGGCGTGCAAATCATCGAAACCACGCCGGAGCGGTTCGGCAGCAAACTGGTCTCACAATATCTCGACATAAAAAGGAGGGACCTGCTTTGAGCGACCTTCTCAAATCCTATCGCTTTCGCGAAGAGCGCGAAGCGGAATGGCACAAGCTAGACCAAATCATCAATCGTGCGGAAAGCCGCGGCGTCAACGCCCTGTCCGACGAAGACATGATTGCCCTGCCACGTCTCTACCGGCAGGCTGTCTCGTCCTTATCGCTGGCCCGTTCAATCTCCCTCGATCAGAATGTTATCTCCTATTTGGAGACTTTGTGCACCAAAGCCTATCTGTTCGTTTACGGCACCCGCTCGAACTTGCTCGAGAAGCTCGGAGATTTCTTTACGCATGGCTGGCCAAATGCCGTGCGGGCCGCATGGAAACCGACCTTGTTGTCTGCAGGATGTCTCTTCGGTGGGGCCTTGCTGGCCTTTATTCTGTGCATGATAGATATGGAGTGGTTCTGGACGTTCAATTCCTCGATCGTTGGCGACCGGACCCCTGACGCGACAACGGCTTATCTGGAGTCCACCCTTTACACCGACCAGACCGATGCAGAAGGCATGCTCAGCGCCTTCTCGGCCCAGTTATTTTCCAACAATTCCGGCGTGGCACTGTTGGCTTTTGCACTCGGCTTTATGTTCGGCGTACCGACCGCCATCCTTGTAGCCTATAATGGCCTGTTACTCGGCGCATTCTACGCGCTCTTCTGGAGCCGTGGTCTTGGATACGAATTGACCGGCTGGCTATTGATCCACGGTGTCACCGAACTGTTTGCAATCGTCCTCGCTGGTGCTGCCGGTTTCATGATTGGAGGCGGTGTTGCTTTTCCGGGACAAAAAAGCCGGATGGAATCGGCGCAGGCTGCAGGACGGTCGGCAGCCACCATCGCCATCGGTGCCGTGGTGATGCTGTTTTTTGCTGCGCTACTAGAAGGGTTTGGGCGCCAACTCATCAACAGTGACGTCGTGCGATATATGATTGCGGGCGGTACACTCATCTTGTGGATGGGGTATTTCTACCTGCCCCGGGCGCGAGGTGGACACGAATGACCCAAACCGGCGCTATCCCACCCTCGACGAAGGAGGACCGTCACGAACGGCGTCGGCGGTTAGCCATACAGAAACGTCTAACAGAATTCGACCGTAAGCTTGTTACGCCTGAAGGCGCAGAGCTAACGCTCAAGCTTGGATCAGCTGGCCAACGTGCCGGCGCGTTCCTGCTCGATTGGCTCCTTATCATCTTGCTTTTTGTCATTATACTTTATGGCATCAATGAAATCACGATAGGGCTTGGACAGACGGGTGGTGAGATCGCCGGTGCGCTCGCCATGTTACTGATTTTTCTGCTCAGGAATTTTTACTTCATAGTGTTCGAGCTTGGCCGCCGCGCCGCAACGCCCGGTAAGCGGGTGATGGGGCTTCGTGTTGCGTCCAGAAATGGCGGACAATTGACGGCAAATGCCATTCTCGCGCGAAATTTCGTCCGCGAGGTCGAAGTGTTTTTGCCACTCGGTTTCTTACTGCAGAGCGCCGTTAGCGGCGGCGGCGTGAATGGCTGGATCTCGCTATCTGGCTTGATCTGGTCGGGAATTTTCCTGTTTATGCCGGTCTTGAACAAAGACAAGTTGCGGCTGGGCGATCTGATCGCCGGCACATGGGTGATCCACACGCCAAAAACCAAACTTCTTCGTGACATTGCCAAATCTTCTCAACAAGCCGCCGCAGGCAATGGGAATTTTGTATTTTCAGCCGAACAACTCGACGCTTATGGCATTCACGAACTACACATCCTCGAAAACCTCTTGCGCAAATCAACACCCGAGGTGAAAGCGTCCGTTGCTGAGCGTATCCGTACAAAGATTGGCTGGGACCGTCTGCCAGATGAAACGGATGGCGATTTTCTACGGGCTTATTATGCGGGCTTGCGCAAAAATCTTGAGCAGAAACTCCTGCTCGGCAAACGCAAAGCCGACAAATTCGACAAACGGTAGGTCACAGACATCCGTAAATTTGACAAACAGAAAAATGGTACCGCTTCTCCGGTTTGAACGGAGGACCTCTGGTTCCACAAACCAGCGCTCTAACCAACTGAGCTAAAGCGGCACAACAGAAACGTCAGATACTACCAGATGCGCTCGGCTTCAAGCCGAATATTCGCTGAAATGCTTGGAGAGTTTCAACCCCTGCCCCTGATAATGGCTGCCGACCGTGCCATAGAGGCCTTTTGGCTTGGCGGCCATCGGTTCATAGATCAGCTTCGCAACAGGTTGGCCGTGCTCGAGAATAAACGGCACATCGCGCGAGCGCACTTCCAGCACGGCGCGGCTACCGCCCTTGTTCGTGCCAAAGCCCGGATCAAAGAATCCGGCATAATGCGCCCGGAATTCGCCAAGCTCAGGGGCGATCGGGGCCATTTCCGCTGCTTGCAGAGCCGGAACCTTTACCGTTTCCTGCGACGCCAAAATATAGAATTCATCAGGATTGAGGACGATACGCCCGCGATGGGGCCGGATGGGCTCCCAGAACTCGGCTGGATCATGCTTGCCAATTTTGCGCAAATCGACCACGCCCGCATGTCGCTTGGCCCGCCAGCCAACGGGACCATTGTCCAGAGACTCAAGATCGATACTGACCGTCTTCTCGTGAACATCGCCAACTTTGCCGCGCCGCAGCCGCAATTGCGCCAGCCGATCGCCAGCCCGCGCGAGAATCGAAAATGTGCGCGGCGATATTTCAAGATAGAGCGGTCCCGAATACCCCACCGGTACATCATCAAAGGCGCGGCCCCTATTTGTCACCACGCGGGTGAAAACATCAATCCGCCCCGTCGAGCTCTTCGGATTGGCCCGACCCGATATACCCGCGGGCAGCTTCAGGCTTTCCTGCAACGGAACCAGATAAACACACCCGGTTTCCAGCACCGCACCGCCAGACAAATCAACCCGATGCATTTGCAGGCCGGGCTCCTGCAGAACATCTGCAACGCTGCGGCTGCGTCCGGGAAGAAAGCTCGCGCGAATACGATACGCATCCTCCGCCAGCCGCAAATCCAGACTCGCAGGCTGTATCTGGTCGTCATCGCGCTCGGCATGTGCGCGAATGGCACCTGACCCAAATAAACCCTCGATTTCTTTGTCGGGCAATACGCCCAATCCGTCATTCATCACTTGACCCTTCTCTATCCCCACTCCTAAGACCATCTGGGCGTACATGGAAGGACTGAACATGGACAAATCGAAGAATGCCGGACACCGGCAGAATTGGAAACCCGCCACGCGAGCCGTGCGCGGGGGGCTGGCTCGATCCAAACATGGTGAAATTTCCGAAGCGCTCTATATGACGTCCGGCTACGCTTATGACAGCGCCGAGCAGGCTGCCGCCCGTATGCGCGGAGATGAGGACGGCTTTGTCTATTCGCGTTATGGCAGCCCGACTGTGAAAATGCTCGAAGACCGCTTGGCCCTGATGGAAGGCGCCGAGACGTGCCGGATCACAGCGTCGGGCATGGGGGCGATCTCCGCTGCCCTCACCGCGCCGCTACAGCAAGGCGACCGTGTCGTCGCCGCGCGGGCGCTGTTTGGCTCCTGCCGCTGGATTTGCGCCAACCTTCTGCCCAAATATGGCGTCGAAGTTGAATTCGTCGATGGCGCCGACATGGATCAATGGGCTGCAGCCCTGTCGAAACCGACGAAGCTTGTCCTGATCGAAAGCCCCGCCAATCCGCTGCTGGATGGCGTCGACATCGCCGCTGTGGCCGAGCTGACCCACAAGGCTGGCGGCTGGCTGATTGTCGACAATGTGTTTGCCACGCCTGTTCTGCAACAACCATTGGCGCTAGGCGCTGATATTGTCGTCTATTCGGCCACCAAACACATGGACGGCCAAGGCCGCGTCATGGCTGGTGCCATTCTTGGACGCAGCGCCGATATGGAAGAAATCTATGATCCGTACCTGCGCCATACCGGTCCCGCCGCCGCGCCGTTCAATGCCTGGGTCGTTCTCAAGGGACTTGAGACTCTCACATTACGCGTCAACGCTATGAGTGCCTCAGCTGAGCGTCTTGCCGACGTTATTGCCAGCCACAATAACGCATTGGCCGTGCGTTATCCCCACCGTGACGACCACCCGCATTACGCCTATCATTCGAAGCAAATGTCGTCCGGCGGCACCATGCTGGCTCTATCTGTCAAAGGCGGGCAGGACGGCGCATTCAAATTCCTCAATCGCCTGCAAATCGTCGACATCTGCAACAATCTTGGCGACGCAAAATCGCTGGCCTGTCACCCCTCCACCACGACCCATCGCGCCCTCTCAAAAGAAGAACAGGCCAGCATGGGTCTAGATGATAGCTGGATCAGATTTTCTGTTGGATTAGAGGATGCAGGCGACCTCGAAACTGATATAGTCGAGGCTCTAAATTCAGTGTGAGTCGTGTGCATGATTTTTCCGTATGAATCCAATACTGAAGGCATCTTTGTTCGCGTGAAACCGAGCTTTTTACCGGACGAATCAGACCTTGCCCGCAACCGGTTTGTCTGGGCGTATAATATCGAGATCGAAAACGACAGCGAGCATGTCTGGAAACTTACGCGGCGGCACTGGCGTATTATCGCCGCCAATGGGCATGTGCAGACAGTCGATGGAGATGGCGTTGTCGGACAGATGCCCGTCCTCGAACCGGGCGAAATTTTCCGCTATACATCCGGAGCGCCGCTAAACACACCTTCAGGCATGATGGGTGGAAAATACGAGTTCGAAAGCGATGGGCAGCCCAACCTCATGGCCGAAATTCCGACCTTCTCCCTCGACAGCCCTTACGATACCAGCCGTCCGAGTTAAGGCTATATTGGTTGACCTGCCACCATAGTGCATCATCAGACAGTCATTACTGTTTACTGACCGATCATATAAACCCTCTGCTCGAAGCCATTGGTCTATGGGTACACCTCGACCGGCTTCTGCTGCGAGCAGGCATTAGAAAATATTGGTGGGAAACGGCAGAGCAGGCGTCAGTCGCTAGCTAATCTTGTCGACCTGACCATATTCGAGATCGACTGGCGTTGCGCGCCCAAAGATCGAAACGGTTACTTTCAAGCGGGCAGTGGCTTCGTCGACCTCTTCCACTTCGCCTTCAAAGCCCTGGAATGCACCGTCATTGACACGGACTTCTTCACCAATCTCGAACGTAATGGTTGGCCGCGGCCGATCCGCAGATTCCTCGGCTGTCCCCAGAATACGGTTCACTTCGCGCTCTGGCACAGGCAATGGACGTTTGCCGCCATCAGCGCCGAGAAAGCCGGTCACTTTCGGCGTGTTCTTGACCAAGTGATAAATCTCGTCCGTTAGCTGCGCCTTCATAAGGATGTAGCCCGGGAAGAATTTGCGTTCGCTCGTGCGTTTCTTTCCGCGCACGACTTCAACGACTTCTTCGGTCGGAACTTCAAGTTCCTCGATCAATGTGTCCAAACCATTAGATGTGGCCTGTTCACGTATCTGCGCCGCTACCTTCTTTTCGAAGTTAGAATAGGCGTTGATGATATACCATTTAGCTGCAGCCATTTTTCCCGGCGCTCCTTAAGATCCAAGTCCAGTAATCAAACGGACCAATGCCGATATGATGAAATCACCCGTAAACAAAAAGATCGAGATGATAATCGACATCACAAGGACCATGATCGTTGCCGTGATGGTCTCGCTTTGCGATGTCCATGTCACTTTCGACCCTTCCGCCTGAACTTGCCGCGCAAAGGTTATCGGACCTGTTTTCGTTGTCTTCTCAGCCATATTGAAACTCTTGATGAAAACGCGGGGATTAGCGGGTTTCAGCGCCCGCGTCCACGTAAAATGTTGTTCCCAGACGCCTATCGTATTCTGCGCCCTTTGTGAAGCTTATCTATGGCAGGTGAAATGGCTGTTCAAGTCGTATGTTATAAACTTGCACGCCAGTAAACTTTCGCGACATGTATTCCCACTCATTGAAGGAACCAGGTGCGTTCGGCTGTTAGTCATTTTGTCGTTGCGATCAACGCAGATACCGGCGATGCTTAGCCTCTGCTGGGCGCTATCACGATCTTTGCGAGCACCTATACTTCAAGCTCCAGCAGGTTAAACTGCCGGGATTTTGTATTTAGGAGATCAAGATGGCGCTTTATTCGCTCGACGGGGTTGCCCCCACGCTCCCCGACTCCGGCAATGCGTGGGTCGCCGAAAACGCCAGTGTCCTCGGCAATGTAATCATGCATGAAAATGCCAGCGTCTGGTTCAGCGCGACAGTTCGTGGCGACAATGATCCAATCGTCATTGGCGAAAATTCTAACGTTCAGGATGGCTCCGTATTGCACACCGATCTTGGCTGCCCGTTGACCATCGGCAAGGATGTTACCATCGGTCATATGGTGATGCTGCATGGCTGTACAATTGGTGACGAAAGCCTGATCGGTATTGGCGCAACAGTGATGAACCGTGCCGTCATTGGCAAAAACTGCATCATTGGTGCCCACGCTCTGGTCCCTGAAGGCAAAGTCATCCCCGACGGTTCTCTTGTCATGGGCGCTCCCGGCAAAATCATCAAAGAACTGACCGATCCGCAGCGGATGATGATCAAAGCTTCCGCGCAAGTCTATGTCGATAACTGGAAGCGCTTCAAGGCCGGTCTGGCGCGCATCGACGAAACCTGAGAGACACACAGTCATGACACCACTTATTACCAATGATGCCGTTGTGCTCGGCCTTCTTTGCCTTGTCCTTGGCGGGCTTTTCTACGCCAAAAGCCTTGGCGGCAAGTGGGACAAGTTCTTCACTTTCATCCCGATCATCCTTTTGTGTTATTTGATCCCATCATTGATGAACAGTTTCGGCCTGATCTCTTCTGACGGTTCGCAACTCTGGACCATCGCCAAGGATTATTTTCTCCCTGCCAGTCTGATCCTTTTGACCTTGAGCATTGATCTCAAAGCCATATTTGGCCTCGGCTCCAAAGCTCTCATCATGTTTTTCACGGCAACCGTCGGCATCATCATCGGCGGGCCTATCGCCATTGTCCTTGCCTCATTCTTTGATCCATCGCTTGTCGGCGGCGAAGGGGCGGACGCAGTGTGGCGCGGTTTTGCGACACTTGCGGGCAGCTGGATTGGCGGCGGCGCAAACCAGACAGCCATGCTCGAAATCTACGGTTATAACCCAGAGAAATACGCCGCGATGATCGCCATCGATATCATCGTGGCGAATATCTGGATGGCCTTTCTGCTCTATGGCGCAGGCAATCCCGCTCCTATCGACAAATGGCTCAAAGCCGATACGACCGCGATCGAGACATTGCAGAACCAGATGGCCAATTTTACGTCGTCGGTGGATCGGCCAACCACGGTCTCCGATTTGATGGTGCTCGTTGCCATCGCTTTTGGCGGCGTCGGCCTCTCCCATCTCGTTGCGACATTGGCCTCAAGCTATTTCGCAACGATTCCCGCGCTGGCTGGAACAATCCTGACGAGCGGTTTCTTCTGGGTTGTGGTGACGGCAACGACAGTCGGGCTGGGGCTGAGCTTTACAAAGGCGCGCAGTCTGGAAGGGGCCGGCGCGTCCAAAATCGGTACTGTGTTCATTTTCCTGCTAGTGACCATTATCGGCACGCGCATGAACATTTTCCAGATCGCAGACGAGCCGGGGCTTTTCCTTGTCGGCCTGATCTGGATGATCTTCCACACCATCTTACTATTCGTGGTCGCCAAGCTTATCCGCGCGCCGTTCTTTTTCATCGCCGTCGGCAGTAAAGCCAATGTTGGCGGCGCTGCATCAGCCCCCATTGTCGCCGCAGCGTTCCATCCTTCTCTCGCCCCCGTCGGCGTTTTGCTTGCCGTCCTCGGCTACGCTTTGGGCACTTATGGCGCCATCTTGTGTGCAGAATTGATGCGACTTGTCGCGCCCTAGAGAAGTCGGCGTCTCCTGTGCACGCGAACAAGACGCAGCGCTCAAATGCAACGTAAAGATAATGGTGGGCCCGGAGGGACTCGAACCCCCGACCAGACCGTTATGAGCGGTCCGCTCTAACCAACTGAGCTACAGGCCCACGCGTCCGAATATCAAGCCAGCAGAACCGACAAATTCGAAGCGCCCTTCAATTAAGCTGACTTTGCGCCAGACGCAACCACGTTCAACGACAAGCGCCACCGCACGTCTATCTAAAGCCAATCAGGCGCAACCGAACCAGCCGCCGGCATGTCGGGCTGCGGATAACGCACAAGCAGCATTTCGACGATCCTGTCGGCCACTTTTTCTGCTTCACGCAATGGCTCATAGGTCCAGATTTCAAGCCCGCCATGTAACCAGCGGGCAATTCCCTTGTCGATAAAGCTCTGATGCAAACGATCGAATTTTTGAGAACGCCCCGTCAGCCGAGCCATATGCACAGGCAGGCCGAAATATGCCGCGTCTGATAGCATGTTTGTGCTGTCCTCGGTCACAATCGCAACCTCGGAAAATGCCAGCCACGCAATATACGGGTTCGGACCATCACGCTCGCCTTCCCAGAACCGCGCGCCGATGTCGTCTGCCATCGACCTGAAAAAGGCGCGTGCAGGCACGGGTGTGCGGCGCGAACAAGTGATCCGGAGCCGCCATCCTGCCGCAGCGATGCCGCGCAACTGAACGTCCAGTCGCCGCATCGCAGCTTTATCGAATGTGTGGGTCTTCGAATCCCCACCAAGCACAACAATCGCGCTTTTGGTTCGCTCGTCTGCCAGATCTGCAAACGCCATTCCCGCCATCTCGATATCATCTGGTGAGAAATAGGACGCCGACCCCAATGTAGAGATGACATTATCTCCCGCTAAATTGTCATGTTGAGGCGTAACCATCAGATCAAAGTCAGTCGTCTTGACGCGCGGATCGAGAACATGGGTGGTCAGGCAAGCGCCGCTAGACCATTTGCGCACATCAGAACTAAACGGCGCAATGCGCGATCCTGCTCCGATCCACACTGTCGGCCACGGCTCCGTCAATAAGGACCTTTGATCTTCTGGCAATGACCAAAGTGGCTTGATTGCTTGGGCAGGCGGCAACCAGCGCAGTGGCGCGCGCGGACTGAGCGTCATTGGCTCTGCCCGATGACCCTGCCCGTTTATGTGGGCAATACGCACCCATCTGCGGGTATCTCGCAACGCATTGGCGATCGCGCGAACCTGCGCGGCATTTCCAGCCCGCCCATCCGAGACGGCCCAAATCGAGGGACCAAGCGTGTGCCCGCTCCCGGTCACTTATAAGTCACACTCGCAATTTCGTAGGCGCGAACGCCGCCCGGCGCGGCCACTTCCGCTTCATCGCCTTCTTCCTTGCCGATCAAGGCGCGGGCAATAGGGGACGTCACAGACACTTTGCCGAGAGAGACATCTGCCTCATCTTCGCCGACGATTTTATACGTCGACTCTTTTTCAGACTCGACATCAATCACGGTGACTGTCGCACCAAATTTGACGCTTGAGCCACCAAGTTTTGAGGTATCGATGATATCTGCACGGGCGAGCTTGTCTTCCAGCTCTGCAACGCGGCCCTCAATAAAGCTCTGCTTTTCCTTGGCCGCGTGATATTCAGCGTTCTCGGACAAATCGCCATGTTCGCGCGCAATGGAGATGGCCTGGATGATCGCCGGGCGTTCAACCGATTTCAACTTTTTCAGTTCTGCGTCGAGGGCTGCGTGCCCTTCGCCGGTCATAGGTATTCTTTGCATGTTCGGGTACCAGTTACATTAGGTTGCCAGCAAATGCTGGATTGAATCGCCTTTAAAGATTGGCATGTCTTATCAAGATTGCAAGGGACGCACGCTCAATGTTCGTGATTTTAGGGCTTGAATCGCCTGAATCGACGCTAAAGACGCTGCCAAGGTCGTAAAATAGGGGATATTTTGGGCTACAGCCGTCGATCGGATAGACGCTGAATCTCGCAAGGACTGCGCGCCTTCAGTGGTGTTAAACACTAGTTGGATGTCTCCATTTATCATCGCATCGACGATGTTCGGATTGCCATCGATCACCTTTTTGATCGGTGTAACCGCCACATCCTGCGCCCGCAGAAAGGCCGCTGTCCCTGACGTTGCGACCAATGAAAAACCTAGCGATATAAGCTCCCTGGCGCCAGACACGATCGCATCTTTGTCGCTATCTTTAAGCGATACGAAGACCTGACCTTCAACCGGCAAGGTTACTCCGCCGGCAATCTGGCCTTTCAGGAAGGCTGCGCCGAAATCATCATCCCAGCCCATAACTTCGCCAGTCGATCGCATTTCTGGCCCAAGCACGGGATCGACACCTGCAAACCGGCCAAACGGAAACACGGCTTCTTTGACCGCAATCCGGTTAGGGGTCGCATGGCGCAAGTCAAAATCGGATAGAGGGCTGCCCGCCATCACTTTCGCGGCAATACCGGCAATCGGCGCCCCAACAGCTTTGGCAACGAATGGCACAGTACGCGAAGCACGCGGGTTCGCCTCAAGCACGTAGATTTCTTCGTCCTTAACAGCAAACTGGATGTTGATCAGCCCCTTGACTTTCAAGGCTCGCGCCAACGCAATTGTCTGCTCGGACAAACGCCCGACCATGGACGGTGACAGTGTATAAGGGGGCAAGGCGCACGCACTGTCTCCGGAATGTACACCCGCCTCTTCAATATGTTCCATCACGCCAGCAATGTGCACATCCGCTCCGTCACAGATCGCATCAACATCGACTTCAATCGCGTCTGACAAATACCGGTCCAGAAACAGAGACGCCTCGCCGGCAGACGCTTCGCGTGCGGCATCAAGCGCCTCATTGGCAAAAGCCACAATATCGGCATCTGTGCGGCAAATTTCCATAGCCCGTCCGCCCAATACAAAGCTCGGGCGCAGCATGACTGGATAGCCTAGTCCGCGCGCGGCATCGAGCGCTTCTTCCTGTGAGCGCGCGGTGGCCGATGGCGCCTGTTGAATATCCAGTTCGTCGAGCAATTGCGCAAACTGCTCACGGTCCTCGGCCAGATCAATCGAGACCGGGCTGGTCCCGAGAATCGGCACGCCTGCTTCGTGCAGAGGCGTGGCGAGCTTGAGCGGCGTTTGCCCACCAAACTGGACAATTACGCCCGCCAGATCGCCGTTCGACTGTTCGCGTGCAATAATCTCGGACACATGCTCTTCCGTCAGCGGCTCGAAATAGAGCCGGTCAGAAGTGTCATAATCTGTGGAAACGGTTTCCGGATTGCAATTGACCATAATCGATTCGATGCCGAGATCATCCATCGCGAACGCCGCATGGCAGCAGCAATAGTCGAACTCAATACCCTGCCCTATCCGGTTCGGTCCCCCGCCGAGTATCACCGCTTTGCGACGATCGGACGGATTGGACTCGCACTCTGCACGGGTCTGCCCAAACGCAGGCATCTCGTAAGTCGAATAAAGATAAGGGGTTTTAGCAGCAAATTCCGCGGCACACGTATCTATACGTTTGTAGACAGGCCGAACACCAAGTCCATGCCGCATAGCCCGAATTTCAAGTTCGGTCTTGCCTGTCAGCTGGCCAAGCCGTGCATCTGAAAAGCCAACCGATTTCAGCGCTGTAAATCCATTTGCGGTCTCCGGCAAACCGTCCCGGCTGACATTCGCTTCCCATTCAACAATTTCAGAAATTTGGCGCAAAAACCATAGGTCGATACTTGTGACCGCATGCACATCCTCAACACTTAGCCCCTCGCGAAAACACTGTGCCACGATCCGCAACCGGTCAGGGGTCTGTTGGGCCAACCGGCCACGAAGCTCGTCCATGTCGGTAAATTCGATTTCGTCCAGCCCGGACAGTCCTGTTTCCAGCGAACACAGGGCTTTCTGCAAACTCTCTTGGAAATTGCGACCGATTGCCATGGCCTCGCCAACCGATTTCATTGCCGTCGAAAGAATTGCCTCGGCGCCGCGGTATTTCTCGAATGCAAAACGCGGGATTTTAGTGACAACATAGTCGATGGTTGGCTCGAATGACGCAGGTGTTACGCCGGTAATGTCATTGTCCAGCTCATCAAGCGTATAGCCAACAGCCAACTTGGCCGCGATCTTGGCAATTGGAAATCCGGTAGCTTTAGACGCCAAGGCCGACGAGCGCGACACACGCGGGTTCATCTCGATGACGACAAGACGGCCGTCCTTCGGGTTCACAGCAAACTGCACATTGGAACCGCCTGTCTCCACCCCAATCTCGCGCAACACCGCCAGCGACGCGTTGCGCATCACCTGGTATTCCCGATCGGTCAGGGTCAGCGCCGGCGCCACCGTAATCGAATCGCCGGTATGCACTCCCATCGGATCAATGTTCTCAATCGAGCATATAATGATGCAATTGTCCGCCTTGTCGCGCACAACTTCCATCTCATACTCTTTCCAGCCAAGCAGACTTTCATCGATCAAGATTTGCGCCACCGGGGAGGCAGCAAGCCCAGCCCGCACAATCTCTTCATACTCCTCGCGATTATACGCGACACCGCCGCCTGTGCCGCCAAGGGTAAACGCCGGCCGGATAATGGCTGGCAACCCAATGTCCTCAAGCACATCGACGGCCATTTTCAAGCCGGTGATCCGGTCATAGACCGTCTTGCCATTCGCATCCGTGCTTTCAGGTGCCTGAATAATTTCGGCGCGCGGGTTTTCCAGCCCAATCCGGTCCATGGCCTGGCGGAAAAGTTCCCGGTCCTCAGCCATCTCGATGGCATCTGCCTTTGCGCCAATCAGCTCGACACCATACTTCTCCAGCACGCCAGCCTTCTGAAGATCCAGCGCGCAATTTAGGGCTGTTTGTCCGCCCATGGTCGGCAACAAAGCATCAGGCTTTTCAGCGGCGATAATTTTCTCAACAAAGTCGGGCGTGATCGGTTCGATATAGGTCGCGTCGGCCAAGTCTGGGTCTGTCATGATCGTCGCCGGATTGGAGTTGACCAATATGACACGATATCCTTCGGATTTGAGCGCCTTGATCGCCTGCACGCCCGAATAGTCAAACTCGCACGCTTGCCCGATGATAATCGGCCCGGCTCCAATCACCATAATCGACTGGATATCTGTACGTTTGGGCATATCTATCTCGCGCAAAATTACACGCGGTGAGAGGCCCCTCATCGCGCTCGTGATTCTAGTTTAAAAGCTAAGCGGGACTTCTATTGAAATAATCCGGTTTGGGGAAGACCCCAGATGCGGGGATTTCGATTTTTTTTGTCCTTAAAGTTCGAACCCACAAGATTTTGCTCCAACACCATATCAGCCAGAAGCCATGTCACCCCTACCCGCGCATTAAGGCTTGCCACGGGATCATAGCCATCTCGGACATTATACACGTTTTAATTGTATATTAACTATAAATAAATATCAAAAGTAGAATTAATGTACTTGGAGACGTACGATCACTATCTGGCTACCCCCAGAACCTACCTCAGCAAAAGGAGGATCGAAAAAGAAAAGGCGGCGGAGACCCCATCTGCTGCCTTTTTCTATTGTTGCGGCAAGTGTCCTATGCGCGATCTATATTGTGACACAAGGCAGCGATTCTGCGGTAAGCGAAATTTCAGGCCCAACGGACCAGACTGGTCAGCCAGACCAGCACAAGCCGACATATGAAGTGACCGCTCCCAACTCTGATACCCCCGATGCACACGAATCGGAAGGCAATGCCGATCAGGGCGCCAATGCATCCGATGGCGACGATGTTCCCACGGAAAAGGACCAGGATACAGACAACCATCGACCCACAAAACCAGATTCAGATTCGGGGTCAGAGTCAGACACTGACCCAGCCGAAGACATATCTCCCGCCGATCAAAACAAAGACGATGAGCTGACTACCTTTGTTCCCGTGCCGCTAGAGCAAGACGCTCAAACTCCCGACCTTCCTGCCTCCGCCGAGAACGATCCGGAAAATGAGCAACCACACATTGCCTCTCCGGTGCCAGCTCCAATCCCGCTGTCACCGCCAACTGGAGACAATATGGACGCTGACACGCCTTCCTCCAGCAATCGGGACGATGTGCCAACCAATGATGATGGTAACGATGTATCCAATGATGAGCCGGACGACGACGATGGTGGTAATGGTGGCTTCATTCCAATTCCGCTGCCGCTCCCTTTACCACTGCCGATCCCGTCCCCTAGTCCCGTTCCGATTCCTTTACCACTGCCAGTCCCCTCATCGCGACCAAGTCCTTCGCCACAAGCCAGCCCCGTGCCGGTGCCAACATCAGCGCCAAGTCTTCCACCTCAGCTTGTCCCGTTACCGGTGCCCGAACCCAAACCAGATTCCGAGCCGGCTCCACAGCCCAAGCCTGGTGGGGACTACTATGTGCAAGTCCATGCAACGCCCCATGAACACTCGATCTGCGAGATTTGGCAAAGCCTGAAAGATACTTTTCCCCACCTGTTCGCCCACGCGGAACAATCGGTCACACGGCACGACACGGACGATGGGTCAATTTGGTTCCGCTTAAGGGTTGGATCATTTCACAGCGCTGATGAAGCCGCTGCTTTCTGCGCCCGGTTAAAAAGCGACGGGCATGATTGCTTTGTCGTAAAACCAACGCAGTCCGAAGGACCACACGCCACTCGCTAGTCAACAACCAATCGATATCCAACCCCGCGCACGGTTTGCAAATGGGTTGGTTCACGCGGGTCAGGTTCTATCTTGCGCCGCAAACGTGTTACTTGCACATCGACCGACCTCTCGGATCCCAAGTCCCCGTGCTCCGCCAACATGCTTCTGCTGATGGGTTCACCAACACATTGGGCCAACAGGACAAGAAGCTGGGTTTCCGACTCAGTCAAGTAAACGCGCCTGTCTCCCCTACGAAGATCTCCCTTAGCGATATCAAACGATAAACCAGACATGACAATCGGCTGGGCATCCAAGTCGTTTGCCGAGCGGCGCAGAATTGCACCAATCCGTAGGGATAGCTCTTCAGGCTCAAAAGGTTTGATAATGTAATCGTCTGCCCCGAGTTGAAATCCTTCGATCCGGCTTTGCAAGCCATCCCGCGCGGTCAGCAGAACAACCGGTAAGTTGCCAGTTTCCCGGATACCCGCAAGCAATGAAAAGCCATCTTCGCCGGGCATCATCACGTCAAGAATGGCCAAGTCGAAATTGACCCCCTGCATGAGCTTCCGGGCGGTGACTGCATCTGGAGCCACTGTCACGCGGAAACCAGCTCCAGACAGGAACCGTTTCAGGAGGCTTCGCAAACGGTCGTCATCATCGACCACCAACAAGTGGGGGGCTTCAGCCATCGCCCCCTCCAGAGACTGCATCTAGCGTTGCACGCGCACCGGCAACGCTTTCTACGCCCGCCATTTTATAGGCTTCACGCAACTGGCTACGCAAAACGTCGGCGATTGGCGTTATCATCTTTTCGCCTGCATCGCTAAGATATAGTTGACGCTGACGACTATCGGAAACGCCGCGTTGCTTGCGTATCAAGTCGCGCTTGTCGAGTCGGCCAAGTATGCGCGCAAATGTCGGCACGGACATAAACAGATGCCCGCGCAACCAGCCTACGGTCTGACCTGGTTTGGCGCGCATTGCCAGCAGCAACTCCAGTTCGCTTTCACTCAAACCTGCCTGACGCCTCACCTGGCTCACAGCAGCCTTTAAATGCCTTTGGGCCGAGAGAATCAACGCAACACCATGGTCGAGTTCTTCATCTCGCAGGAAAAGTCGGCTATCCACCATAGCACCCATTATTAGCTGATTTATGCATCATGTGTTGACTTCAATTACGACAAGCTGAGAATGCGGCAAAACTAGCATGCAGTGCAAGCAAAGGCATACACAAGATGAGTTTCATTCCCTATGACGACCGCGACGGATTTATCTGGATGGACGGCGATTTCATTCCATGGCGCGACGCAAATGTGCATGTTCTGACTCATGGGATGCATTATGCATCGACTGTGTTTGAAGGCGAACGGGCCTATTCTGGAGAGATTTACCGATCCGAACACCATTCACAGCGGCTTGAAAATTCGGCCAAAATTCTGGGGTTCGATCTGCCTTATAGCGTCGCAGAGATAGAAGCTGCCAAGGCCGAAGCGTTGGCAAAATCCGGATTGGAAAACGCCTATGTGCGCGCCTTCGCTTGGCGCGGCTCCGAGCAGATGGGCATTCTGGCCACAGAAACCTCGGTCCGCGTTGCCATCGCCTGCTGGAGTTGGGGCGATTATTTCGACGACAAGATGGCCGGTGTCCGCCTGACAAATGCAGCCTATGCCCGTCCGTCTCCGGAAACCGCGCCCTGCCACGCCAAGGCCGCTGGCCTTTACATGATCTGTACCATCTCCAAGCAGCAGGCGCATTTGGAAGGCTATGCCGACGCGCTGATGCTTGACCACAAAGGCGACGTCGCCGAAGCAACAGGTGCGAACATTTTCTTTACGCGCGATGGCGCCGTGCACACACCCAAAGCCGACAGCTTCCTCAATGGCATCACGCGCCAGACCGCGATCCGTTTGGCCAAGGCCCGCCAGCTCGAAGTGATCGAACGGACTATTACGCCTGACGAGCTAAGCACATTCGACGAGTGTTTCATCACCGGCACCGCCGCAGAAATTACCCCGGTTAAGGAAATCGCCGAACACAGTTTCAAGCCGTCCGAGGTTTGCGAAGCACTGGTCCATGACTATGACCAGCTGGTCAACCGCAAGATCACTCTGGATTGGGACGTGTAGGCTCGGCCGGCACATTGGGGCCGATCAGGTTTTGATAGATTGCCATTCCGGCCCACGCCCAAACTCACGGCGCGCCTCGTGCGCCCGTGGTATGCAAAGCTAGGACGGCGCGAACACCACACCGATAGGACTGCCTTCTTGATAGAAGGCGACAAGATGCGCTGCACGCGCCGTCCCGGATCATTTTTCGGCGGTGTGGCGCTGACTTGCCTCACCAAAGCCCATACCTATGAACAGAGCCTCCCGTCTCAAGGTTGCGATATGGGATACCACCGGCACCGCTGGCACCCGCTTTGGCTCGTTACGCCGCCGCGCCCACCAGAAATCCATCCCCGCTCAACAAACGGTCGGTCCGATTGCCGCTTTGCGTGAGTGAGGAATGACCGAGTATGGGATCAGGGTGTGAGGGGTAGGACATCTTGATTTTATCCCCGCTTCGGCTTCGCCTAAGAAATTTCTCCATCACTCAAGCCAATGCTCACCGCATGGGATTTGTTGCGCGCATCAAGTTTCTGTTTTGCATTCTCAATGTGCTTGCGAACTGTATGTGCACTTATGTTGAGTTTGACGGCGACTTCCGGCTCGTTCAAACCCGTTGCCGTCAGTTGCAGCACTTGGGCTTCGCGAGGCGAGAGCCGATGCTCGTCGGGCCATTTCGTGATCGTCGGAAATCTGTCAAATATAGCTACCAGGAGCTGGCAAACCTCGTGGACAACGATGTCGGCCTTGCTGACATAATCCGCCTCTGGAAAAACGACCACGACAATGGCCTGTGTACCTCGAACTTGCATGGGGATGAGGATGACTTCCGACATACCCCTCGATCTGACAAATTCCAGATACTCTAAAACGGCCCCCGTATCTGAAAAATCATGTTCCATGACATTAAAGGGACGCATAAGGGCTGCCCCTTCCTCAAAAATGGCCCACTGCACCTCCTCGGTCGCACGCCCCATCGGGACTCCGATCGTGTCAACTGTGCGCCTGAAAATCGACTCCTTTACAGGAACATCGTTCAATCGGCACACTGCGATCCGGACAATCTCGAATGTTCGCGCTGCACCATAGGCAGGCAAAATGGTCTGAAGATCAGAAAGGGACCTTGCAGCACTAATCATCGACAAGAAGTCGCGCAGACTTTTAGGCGCGCCAAGCGGCGGCTTGTTGATAGCCATTGATTTCCCTCTCGATCACCAAAGCAGTCTCACCCCAAATCCGAAGTGACTTCCCTTCACCTCGGACCTGTTCAGTATCGACTGTTCTGGTCGAACATATCTATGGAAAAGATCTCCGACAGTCCTGTCAGTTCGACTTCAAACTGCAAGATGGTCGTTTCCAGTAATTGCAACCAGTCCTAGATGAAATGAAAGATGGGGTCTAGTTAATCGTCGGGGGACAAAAACTAAAAATGAAAAATTTAGACACACCAAATGAAAAATCCGAGCTCGAAACGATAAGGAGCCTCTATCCAAAATTAGGCTTTCCAGAAATTATCCGGTCGTGGATTGCCATCGAGGATTGGCTCGGCCTTCTCGCCAAGGAGCAACCGCCGCCGGAAGACCTTATGTCCAATCGAGAAACCGAGTATTTGATGTTCCAGACACGACTCATGCAGACAGCAAGCGAGAAGCGGGCAAAGTCTTATGATGATCTCTACTGTAAAATGGTGCTCTGGTATCGTGACGCAGCTGATCTGGACTTGGTCGCCACTCAAGACTGCCGCGCGACAAGTTTGCTATGTTCGGTTCTGCGTGATTTGACCGAGCTCACCGGACAGCCGGACATCATCGATGCGGAACACCAAATCGATGTGGAACGCCAAAATTGCCTTTCGATGCAGGGCCTAGACTAGCCTGCTCCCTGG
>CAZXXY010000027.1:0-25748 GCA_964644755.1 uncultured Hyphomonas sp.
GCGACGACCCGTTTGCCCAGATCCGGTCCTTGCAGCGGATAGAGGAACGGTTCGACCATTTCGAGCTCCATCAGCATCAAGCCGCCATCGGAGGCGCGCAGCATATCAATGCGCGCATAAAGCGGAACCGTGTCCAGCGCTTCGAGGATTTTGCGCGCCGCTTCGAGATCGGACCCATCAGGGTGCAAGGTTTTCTCGTGTCCGCCATAGGATGATTGAATCCGGTAGTCCCCGCTGGCAGCATGCTTGGTCAAAGCGTGTGAAAACTGGCCATCAATGAAAATATAGCTCTGCTCGCCTTCACTGAGAATGGCAGGCTCGAAGCGCTGAACCATCATCGGATGCGGCATATCCGGCACCGGTGCGCCTTTGGCCAGCCGGACCTGCCCATCAGCCCCCGCCCCGACTTGCCGCTTGAACACCAGATCATCGCTGCCAAGATCATCAAAAGCCGCAAGAGCCGCCGCCTCGTCGGCCTTATCGAGCCATAAAGTCGGCAGGATACGCGCGCCTTTAGCCTCAAGATCGCGCAGATAGGATTTGTGCAAATTCCATTCGACCAGTGAAAGCGGGTTGAACAGTGCGGTTCAGCGATCAATTTCCTTGAGTTTGGCAAGGAACTCCGCCTTGCGGTCCCAATAGTCCCATGTCGTGCCGATCATCACCGCATCATAAGACGACCAGTCGGCGGCCTCGCTGTCCCATGCGATGTCATCAAACCGCGCTGCGGCTCCGGCCTGCGCTTTCAGGGCTGCGCGTAACGCGTCCATCATCTGGTCATGCTCGAACGCATCCCCGCGCCGTTCGACACCGGCATCTTCGGCATCCGGCACTGTGGCCTGACTGGAAAGGTAACAAAACCGCATATTAAGCGCTTCTATGAGGAAACTTTGCTTGCGTCTAGCAAAGCCCTCTGGCAAGCGAACCTCTGCAAATCATAGGATGTAAAACATGACAGACCCCCGCTTTGATATTATCGCGCTCGGAAATGCCATCGTGGATGTCATCTCGCCTGTGGATGATGCTTTTCTGCAAACATGGGACATTACCCGCGACAGTATGAGCCTGATCGACGAAGCGCGCGCCAAAGCGCTGACAGACGCGGCAGATGGCGCCGAACACTCTGGCGGATCGGCGGCCAATACGATTGCGGGAATCGCGAGTTTCGGGGGCAAAACTGCTTATTTCGGCAAAGTTGCCGACGACCGGCTGGGCGATGTCTTCCGCAAAGATATGGCCGCCAGCGACATTCCTTTCCCGACGAGTTCGCTCACAGATGGTCCCGCAACGGCCCGCTCGATCATTTTCGTCACGCCGGACGGCAGCCGCTCGATGAACACATTTCTTGGCGCGACCGTGATGTTTTCGCCCGCTGATGTCGATGCAGACATGGTTGCCTCGGCCGGTATCCTCTATCTTGAAGGATATCTGTTCGACCGCGACGAGGCCAAAAGCGCCTTTGTCCATGCCGCCGAGATTGCCGCAAAGGCTGGCCGGAAAGTATCGTTGACCCTCTCGGACAGTTTCTGCGTGGACCGTCACCGCGAGAGCTTTCGTCATCTGATCGAAAACCATGTCGATATCCTGTTCGCCAATGAGGCTGAACTGCTCGCGCTTTACGAAACCGATGATTTCGAGACAGCCATCGCCCAGTTGCGCAAAGACAGCCCCCTCGCCGCAGTGACACGGGGGCCAGCCGGCTCGACAATTGTCAGCGATGGAGAGCCTATCCATGTGCCCGCAGAGCCGGTTGCAGACGTCATCGACACAACAGGGGCAGGTGATCAATATGCAGCGGGCTTCCTGTTCGGTCTGTCGCGCCATCTGCCGCTTGCCGACTGCGCCCGGCTTGGACACATCGCGGCAGCCGAAGTCATCAGCCATTACGGCCCAAGACCTGAAACAAGTTATCGTGAACTCGCAAACGCTGCTGGATTAGCAATTTCGTAAGATATAAGAAGCCCGAATTCCAAATTTTCTGATCATGGTAATACAATAGTATTGTATTTGACGTATTAAGCGCCCCAGGGGACGAGTAAAATCGTTGGGACAGAGTGGAATACGTCGCTTATGCAAGCCGACATAATCTATCAACTTATGAATCCGCTTGTATTTGTGGTGTTCGCGATGGGATTCTTCGCGATCCACAAAATACGGACAGATAGAAGTGCACTCTTCATCGGCATGTCTTATGTCGTTGGAGCCATCGCCTTTGTTTCAGACCTGATATTTGCAACCAGCGAAAACATCCCGATCCGCACCGGCATCGCCGCCCTATACGCCCTCACCACAATATTCATTGTCGGCGGGTGCAGCGTATACTATCGCAAACGCGCGCCCTGGCGGACCTATGCGATCATGTTGGCAGTCCATCTTGCCGTCTATGTAACTTTATTGGCGCTCGAAACCCACTGGTTGCGCTCCTTAACCGTCAATTACGGGGTCGGGCTGATTTTCCTCGTCGGGCTTCTTCACATCCGGGCCCATATGAAAAGAGCGCTCGACAAGTTGCTTTTTATCGTCGGCATCATGAATTGTGCCCAATGCTTCATTCGGCCAACAGCGCTTCTCATCCTGGTGGGCGGGACATTCGATGCCGCCACGCATGACGAAACCATGCTTATCATGAGCCTGCATCTGTTCATGGCTGTTTCAGCGATCACAATCGCCATGGCGATGTTTCTTGTGCTGGGTCGGGATATTATCGAGGACCTGCAAGCACATTCGGATACAGATCCCCTCACCTCACTGCTCAATCGCAGGGGTCTGACGAAACAGACCGAACAGCTCTTCGGGTCCGCAAAACACAGCCCGATTTGCGTTATCATTGCCGATATCGACAAGTTCAAAATGGTCAATGACCGGTTTGGTCATGCGACCGGAGACGATGTCATCCGGATCATCGGCGGGGTGATCGCGGACGGCGTTCCGAAAGAGGCCCTCGTCGCGCGGCTTGGCGGTGAGGAATTCATCGCGGTCCTGCCGACAACCGATTTAATTGATGCGCGCCACATTGCAGAAACTTTGCGCCAGATCTTCGAGGCCACAAGCATACGCTCCGGCCCTGACATTATAAAATGCACCGCAAGCTTCGGCGTCGCGCAAGCACAGGCAGGGGAAACACTCGACCAGTTGACCGTTCGCGCCGACCGCGCGCTGTATCTGGCAAAAAATGCCGGACGCAATTGCATCAAATGCGAAGGTGATTTAGCGATCAGCAAACTGAGGAAATTGCATCAGGAGCTGCTTCGCCACGCGCCTAGGGAGACGCCAGAAAGCGCAGCTTCAACCTCCTAGGATCCGAAGGGGTTTAGCTCAGCAGGTCTTCAACATAATCAAGTCGGTCATGGCCGAAAAACATCTCGCTTCCAACAAAATAGGTCGGCGCACCAAACGCGCCGCGCTCTACGGCCTCTTCAGTATTGGCCACCAGCTTCGCCTTCAAGGCTTCGTCCTTGCCCATCGCCAGAACCTCGTCCGCGTCCAATCCTATAGATTGGCACAGCGCGGTGATCTCGGCCGGATCGCCCAGATTTCGGGGGCCGTCTTCACCCCAGATACGCGCCCAGCAGCCATCGCGGAATCTGGCGAAATCCTCTGGCGGCAATCCAATCGAAGCGCGCAGCAATGGCAGGGTTTTTAAGGGAAAGTCCGGATTGAAGGAAAACGAGAGGCCATAGCGGGCCGCGCAACGGGGCACATCAACGCTCATATATTTGCCCTTTGCTGCCACCATTCCGGGCGGCTGATTGCCCGTGGCCTGCATCACCCCGCCAAGAAACATCGGACGATAAATCATCTCCGCCCCGGTCCGCTCGGCAACGGCGCGGCCAGCATAGTCGCCAATATAGGCGGTCGGACTGGTATAATCGAAAAAGAACTCGAACGATTTGGCCATAAGTCATGCTCCCGTCTACTATGGGTGACATCAATGCATGACGCGCCTTAGGTCAAGCAAGCCTGCCGCCTACAAGATAAATTTGGACAGGTCGGTATCGCCAACAAGATCGGCCAGATGCTGATCGACATAGGCCTCATCAATGACAATGGTTTCGCCAGACTTCTCCGACGCATCGAAGGAAATCTCGTCAAGCAGGCGCTCCAACACAGTCTGCAAGCGCCGCGCCCCGATGTTTTCAACGCTATCATTGACCTGCACGGCCAAGTCCGCGAGCCGGTCTATCGCGCCCTCCTCAAAAGCCAGTGTGACGTTTTCGGCCGCCATCAGCGCTTCGTGCTGTTTGATCAGGCTGGCTTCCGGCTCGACCAGAATGCGGCGCATATCATCGCGGCTGAGCGGGTTCAGCTCGACCCGGATCGGCAGCCTCCCCTGCAATTCGGGCAAGAGGTCCGACGGTTTAGACACGTGGAAAGCGCCCGAGGCAATAAACAGGATATGGTCCGTTTTCACAGCGCCGCGCTTGGTCGACACTGTCGTGCCCTCAATCAAGGGCAACAGATCACGCTGGACCCCTTCGCGGCTGACATCCGCGCCGCCGCGACCGGATTTGGCAGCAACTTTGTCAATCTCGTCCAGAAACACAATACCGTCTTCTTCCGTGGCCCGAACCGCTTCGCGGACAATCGCGTCTTCATCGAGCAGCTTGTCAGCTTCTTCATCAAGCAGCGGCTGATAGGCTTCGGCGACCGTCATACGCACGCGTTTCATTTTGCCGCCCATCGCCTTGCCGAGCATATCTCCAAGATTGATCATGCCCATCTGGCCACCACCCATGCCGCCAAGGTCCATCATTTGCGGCCCGCCGGTTTCGGCAAGTTCGATATCGACAGGCTTATCGTCAAGCTCGCCATCGCGCAGCTTGCGCCGGAACACTTCCCTGGTGGAGTTTTGCGCATCGCTGCCGACAAGCGCTTCGAGCAACCGGTCTTCAGCCGCTTCTCTGGCCTGTTCCGTCATTGCGGTCCGCTTGGCTTCGCGCACAGTGCCGATAGCCGCCTCGACAAGATCACGAATGATCTGTTCGACATCCCGCCCGACATAGCCGACTTCGGTGAATTTCGTCGCCTCGACTTTCAGAAACGGCGCTTTGGCCAGCTTGGCCAGCCGACGCGACACTTCGGTTTTACCGACGCCCGTTGGCCCGATCATCAGAATATTCTTCGGCGTGATCTCGTCACGGATACTGGCAGGTGCCTGCTTCCGTCTCCAGCGATTGCGCAAGGCAATGGCCACGGCACGCTTGGCCGCAGTCTGGCCAACAATATGGCGATCAAGTTCCGCAACAATCTGGGAAGGCGTCAATACAGTCATAAATGGGGTCCGGTAATCTAGGCAGGTTCAGGTGGAAATATGCGGGCAAAAATGCCGGTGTCCGGCAGGACGGCAAGCACCATGCGCCGCGCCGTTTTCCAGCCTGCTCCGAGCAAAACAATCCCGCCGCCCAAGAGCAGCAAAGAAAGAACAAAACTGATGGTCGCATTCCCGGTGCCAGACGCAAGCGCGCTGATGCTGACCCAGAAACTAAGCAGACCCGCTGCAATCAGAGCCCGCCGGTTAAGCGCCAGTGACAGGATGGAAAATCCGGCCAGAGCGAGCAGCAGCACCAGGGCTTCCCCGCTTCCGACACTGCTGTAAACACCGCCAGACAAGAGCGCCCGCAAGCCAAGCATGATCTGCGGTGCCGCTGCCATGTGGAGCCAGAAAGCATTGTCCGAAGACAAGGATTTACGCGCCGGATCGCGTCCATCAAAAACAATCGCGACCACCAATGTGACAAGCCCGATCACAAAACTGGCCGCACCGCTGAACACGGCGCCCGCATTGCCATTGGTTGCGCTCGTGACATAGAAAATGAAAGCAACGCCCAAAGCGATAAGAAACAGGGAAAACGGCAAGCGGAACCGGGCATAGATCGCGCCCGCAGCAACCATGCCGCCAAGACCCGCCCACACGCCAAATGTGTTCACGGTTTCAACACCCTCACTAAAACTGCGAATCGCCCTCGAAACAAGAGAATCGGCATTGCTGAACCCGCTTGCCACCAAAGCGGTGAGCAACGTGGCGATCCCTCCGAACACCACCGAGAGCGTCATGCTCGGCAGCAAGAGCCGCCGGCGTCCGGCAAAATATTCAAGCAAGGCCCACAAGGCCACAAGAACCGGCAGCAGAATGATAATCGCACTGCCCGTTGACCCGAACATCAATCCTGATCCAAGCACCATCCCGATCGACAACAAGACGAGCCCGACCGAAATGAAAATGTCATTGAAGTTGGCCAGAAAGCGCAGGCTTTCATCGTCAGAGCTTGTGCCCGGCCCACGCTCGGCGAGAAGAAACGCTTCAAGTTCGGCAGCTTTCGCATCGTCAATTATGCCGGCCTGTCTTGCTGCTTCAATCTCTTTGCGGTCCATAGCGTGCTCCTAAAAGTCGAGGGCTTCTATTGTGAACGAGGTATTGGTGTAGACACAAATGTCCGCAGCGATCTGCATACCTTTGCGGCCTATCTTCTCGGCGTCATCTTCATAATCATAAACACCGAGCGCCGCAGCTTGCGCAAAATTGCCTCCAGAGCCAATCGCAACAACATTGTGCTCCGGCTCGAGCACATCCCCCATGCCGGTGATCACCAGCGTGGTTTCCTTATCGGCCACAATCAACAAGGCTTCGAGCTTTTGCAGATATTTCTCGGTGCGCCATTCCTTCGCCAATTCGACCGCAGCCCGCTGAAGCTGGCCGGGAAAGCGCTCGAGCTTCTCCTCAAGCCGCTCAAACAGGGTAAACGCATCGGCGGTTGCGCCAGCAAAGCCGACAATGATGTCCCCGCCTGCCAGACGGCGCACTTTACGGGCATTGCCTTTCATAACGGTCTGGCCCATCGAAACCTGACCATCACCAATAACAACGAGTTTATTCGGTTTGCGAACGGCCAAAATCGTGGTGCCATACCAGAGTGCCGTGCCATGTTCTGAAGAATATTGCATACGCGTTGATGTGGGCGATGAATCCAGCAAACGCAAGGGCTACAGCATAAATCAGACCCGCACAGTTGAGTTTGACCGAATATCGCTTATTGATAATTTGGCCCTAACAATGACGGGTTCAGCCATATTCAGGGGCATAAAGGAATTCCCGATGACCAAATTGAAATTCGCCGCCATTGCATTGGCAAGTTCTGCATTCGCCTTGATGGCCGCGTGTCAGGACCTGCCCTCGACAGACGGAAACGACACCGTTGCGCAAAGCGAAGCCGCGGCCGCATCCGAAGCGACTGTCACGGTTGCCGATGCAAAAGCGGAACTGGCCCGCGCGCTCAGCGCAGCAGCGGCAACCCAAGGGCCCGGTTCGCCCGCCATGTGGACCATAGCAGACGAAGACACAACGCTTTATCTCTTCGGCACCGTTCATTTGCTAAAACCCGAAACCGAGTGGCGCACAGACAGATTCAACACCGCCTTCGCCGCATCTGACAAGCTGGTCACCGAGGTGGACACGGAATCGCCCGAAGGCCTCGCCGCAATTCAGGCGCTCATGGCCAAACGGGGACTTCTCACAGATGGGCAGACATTGACCGGAATACTCGATGACGAGCAGGAAACACAGGTTGCAGACGCCCTTGAGACCGTTGGCCTATCGCTCGCCGCGATCGACACAATGCAACCCTGGTTTGCCGGCCTGAGCCTCTCCATCCTCCAGATTCAGAAAAGCGGATACTCACCCGACTCCGGTGTCGAAACCATTCTTGCAGCCGAAGCCAAAGAAGCAGGCATGAGTTTTGGTTATCTCGAGACAGCCGAGCAACAGCTCGACGCATTGGCAGGCGGTACGCTTGAAGAACAAATCGAAAGCCTGGTGTTTACCGCCGAGACACTTGATCTTGGCACCGAGGTGCTCGGCGCTCTGGTCGATGAATGGGCAGATGGTGACCTGGCCGGACTTGGCGAAATCATTGCCGACCCGTCCTCGATTGGCGGGGAAGACGCCTATCAGCGCCTGCTGACAGATCGCAATGCAAACTGGGTTCCGCAAATCCGCGCTATGCTTGATGCCCCCGGCACGGTCATGATCGCCGTTGGCGCCGCCCACCTTGCTGGCCCTGACAGTGTCGTTTCGATGCTGCAAGCCGAAGGCGTCGAGGTTCAGCCCTTTTAGCAACCACACCCCAGACAGATAAAGCGGCTCTGATCCGGATGTCGACTCAGGGCCGTTTTCTCAGGAACACATAGAAGGCACCGCTGCCGCCATGCTTCTGGTGGGCACCCGCATAGCTCGACACGAGCGCGCGAACCGCGTCGCGCTCAAGCCATTGCAAAAACCGTTGGCGCAACACCCCCTCGCCGCGCTTCCCCTTCCCCGTAATCACGAGCACACATTGGCTTCGCGCACTTTGATGATGCCGTAGAAATCCAAGAAAAGCCGCCTCGGCCGAAGCCTGCGTATGGCCATGCAGATCAAGTGTGCCAGTAATCGCCATCTGGCCGCGCCGGACTTTACGCTCCCGCCCGCGATTGGGCATAGCCTCGCGCCGGTGGGGCGGCTGCAGTATTTTACGCTGCTCAACCGCAAACACAGCCAGCGGATGCCGCAAAGGCCCTGCCGGAGAAGCCGGTTTCGGCGCAGCAGGCTTTACGCCCGATCCTGCGAGCAGGTTTTCAAGGTCTGTAAGGTCTGGCAGTTGCGCTTGCGGAGCCGGTCGCACCGATTTTGCAACCCCCGCCCATGCCCGCTTTTCGTCGGGTTTCAGTTTACGGCCAGACATCTCATCAGCTTTCAGGACCAGCCGCATCGATCAGACGAGCTGCAACCGCGCGCGGCAGAACCGCCCACATTCGACCCGGGGCATTCTGGGTTCCCGCTGCTCTGCCTGCCGCATCCCCCGTTCCAAAATAGATGTCTCCGCGGACACGGCCCTTGATCGCACCGCCCGTATCCTGACCAATCAACAGACCTGCCCAATCGCCACCAAGCCCCGGCGATGTCGTGTTGATAAAAAACGGCACGCCAAGCGCATTGAGCGCCGGATCAATTGCCATCGACCCGAGCGGGGTCAACGGCACAGTATGGGCCCCGACCGGACCCGTATTCGGATCACCTATTTCTACGGGATGGAAAAACACAAAGCGTGGATTGAAATTCATCGCGACTTGAGCTTCTTCACGGCTCACTCGGTCCATCCAGGCGCGAATGCCTTGCATCGACGCTTCGCCGCGCGTGATCTTGCCATTGTCGAGCAAATAATTCGCGGTCGACCCAAACCGTTGACCATTATGAGCAGCATAAGCGGCACGGACCACAGACCCGTCTTCAAAAATCAGCCGGCCAGACCCCTGTATCTGCAAAAAGAAAACATCCGCCGGATGCGCATAACCCAGAACATTCCGCGTGCTCAGGGCAATCTCGGCGCGCGGCGGATAAGGGCGCAACGTCCCATTGCTCAATCTTTGGGCCGGCACTTTACGGCCAGGTGCCCCGCCAAGCTCGGACCGGTCAACTTGGACCAGATCATCCGGAACACCCGGAACCGGTTGGGTATAGGGGTATTGCGGGGTACGCCGCGCAACAATTTGCGGTTCAAAATATCCGGTAAATTTCGGGGTCTGGTCACCCGGTAGAATCTCGAGCGGCGTAAACAAGGCTTCAAATATCAACCGCGCGCTCTCTGTGTCATTGGCGGCTTCAAGCGCCGCACATACAGGCGCCCACTCGCCGACCGTGCCCGCATAACTGACACGTCGGGACACGGGGGCATCATAAGCGCGGTTCGCCCAGAGTTTGCAGGTTCGGGAAAACGCCTCGACCGCTGGCATCAGATCGGCGCCATCCCATCCGGGCAGGTTCTCATACAAGACGGGGCGCGGAAACGGGGCTGGTGCGGGGACATCATCTTCAAGCAGCCCTGCACCGGTTGTCGGTGCATCAACTGTTTCAGCTGGCTCGGCTTCAGTTGGCAGCGTCGGCTCCGAGATTGGCGCCGGCGTCGAAGCACAAGCCCCCAAAACGACAAGGAAAAAGCCCGCCATCACCCGATGGCGCACTGCTAAACCATGGAGCAGCAATGACCCAAACACGCGCTTAAGAGGCTGTTTCCACATCATCCAGCAACCAATTTGGATCGGAACTTTTGACATCGCGCTTGAAGGTCCAGATATCGCGGGCCGTGCGGGTATTGACCCCGTCCCCCAATTCGGCCTCATACCGGATCATAACGCGAGCGATTGTACCATCGAGTTCTGCGTCATCAATGTCGAGCGTACGAATACGAAGCAATTCATATGGGTCTATATTGGCCTGTTCGCGCGCTTCGATGGCTTCAATCCACGGCTCGTAAACATCATCGTCCAGCAAAGACTTAAGCGCTTTTCGGTCACCCCGCGCAAACGCTGACAGGATCATCTGGTAAGCGGCACGTGCCCCCTTTGTAAACGTGTCAGGATCAAAGCTTTTGTCAGCAGCATAAATAGCTTCCAGTCCTGCCGCAGCCGGACCGACAAAAGCGGGCCTCAAATGCACAGGACGCGGCTCGGCATTCGGTTTGGTGCGCATGTCTGGCCTATCATCTGCCCGGGCAGGTGTCCGTGTGCGTCCGTTTGGGGGCCCATCATCGGTTCCCAAAGCCGAATAAAGGCGGCTCAACACAAACAGAGCGATCGCGGCTGTAATTAAAACTTCAATCAATGGTTTGCTCTTCGCATAATTGTTATCGAGAATGTGTATATAGGTAAGTGCCCCGGCATACCAGCACCATTGCGTGTCAAACACACGCATGGTAGCGGCTCTTTTTTATTCAAGTGAGGTAAACATGGCCGAAGATCAATCCACACCTGTGGGAACGCAACCCCAAAGCCCCGCCACAAATAGTGAAATTCCCGGTCAAGGGCCGGGCATTCGTGTCGTGTCCCAGTATATCAAGGACCTCTCTTTCGAAAATCCCGGCATTTCAAACGCGCAAGCCCAGCCAAATATTGATTTGGGAATCGATGTCGGTGCAACCGCTCATGCCGGCGGGCCAGATCTATATGAAGTGTCACTGCGCATGCAGGCCAAAGCACTCGCAGGAGAGAAAGTCCTGTTCATGCTCGAACTTGACTATGCAGGCCTGTTCCAGTTGCAGAACTTCAAGAACGAAGACATGGAAGCGGCGCTGCTTATCGAATGTCCAAGACAGATTTTCCCGTTTGCCCGGCGCATTATCTCGGACATCACACGCGATGGCGGGTTCCCGCCCCTGCTCGTCGACCCGATCGATTTCCGCACACTTTATATCACTCAAAAACAGAGACAGGCCGGAGCGCCGGCAACCCCGCCGACAGCCTCAGCCTAGATTTTTCGCCAAAGCGGGTTTTCACCGAGCGTATCAATATGCGCTCGGTGGGCAGCTTCTTCAGAAGCCAGAAGTCGCGGCGGCAAAGATTTCCCGCGTTGTTTGGCAGGTTTGCGCAAAGCACGCTCTTCAGCCACGGGACCATCAAACGCAAAAGCCCTCGCCCGTCCGCCCAGAAGTTCCAGATAAACCGTTGCCAGAAGTTGCGCATCAAGCAACGCCCCGTGCAATGTCCGCGATTCAAGCGAAACATCGAAACGCTTGCACAAGGCATCGAGTGATGCGGGGGCACCCGGAAATTTCTTCTTGGCCATTGCGACCGTATCAATCCAGCGTATCTCCGGAATTGGCGCCCGCCCGCATCGACCAAGCTCCGCATTCAGAAACCCGCGGTCAAAAGCAGCATTGTGGGCGACAATGGTGGCATCCCCGACAAAGTCGAGAAATTTATCGACCACTTCGGGCGCATCAAAATGCGGCTTGTCGGCCAGCATTTCGTCGGTGATGCCAGTTATCCGGATCGTCGCCTCGGAAACTTTGCGGCGCGGATGGATAAGCTGGCGATATGTTTTGCCGGTCGGAATGTGGTTGATCAGTTCAACCGCACCAAGCTCGACCACCCTATCGTCGCCATTATAATCGAATCCGGTGGTCTCGGTATCAAAGGCTATTTCGCGCACGGTGTCGGTCATCAATCAGTCCTCAATCGGGTTGCTCAAAACAGCAATAATAGCTTTCACATGAGCGTGGGAGAATTCAAAGCCGAAAGCCGTCGAAATCACAAAATCTGCGCGGGCACGTTTTTCTGCATCAGGCACCTGTTTGCCAAGAATGGTTTCGAAAGCCTCGGCCGTCATTCCCTCCCGCGCCAGAACGCGGGTGCGTTGTATCTCCGCCGGTGCTGTCACCACGGCAACGTAATCCACGCGGGCCTCTCCGCCAGTTTCAAACAGGAGCGGAATGTCGAGAACCGCCAGCGCAGCACCAGACGCTGCTGCGGCCGCACGAAAGTCTATCTGGCTTTGGGCGACAAGAGGGTGAACAATACTGTTGAGCGTCGACAAAGCTTCAGGCTCCGCCAAGACAAGATCGCGCAATCGCGCCCGATCAATCAGGCCATCTGTGATGGCATCGGGAAAGACCTCTCCGACAGGTCCGACAGCGGCGCCGCCTTTTGCATAAAGAGCATGAACCGCCGCATCGGCGTCATAAACAGGAACGCCCTCTTTCGCAAAAAACCCCGCGGTTGCCGACTTGCCCATGCCGATCGATCCCGTGAGTCCAAGAATTTTCATGCTGCCTCTCCTAAGCCGCCAACCCTACCTTGTTCGCAGCTTGTTCCAAACCCCGCCGCATTCTGTTCCCATGAGCAACGGTGTCAGGACACCGCATCCACAGCCCTCTGCACCCTGTCACGGGCAGAAGCGATATCCGGCATAATGCCGAACCAGCGTTCAAATGAAAATGCCGCTTGATAAACCAACATCAGCACACCATCAGCCGTCGTCCAGCCAGCCTCTTGCGCCGCTCCTGTGATGCTCGCAGCAGGCGCCCCATAAGAGATGTCATAAAAGAGGCGGCCATGCCCCTCAGCCAGCTCGAAGACGCCGCCCGAATATCCCAGACTTGTTGTGTTCACGATGAAATCGACCGTTTTTTGGTGTTCAAGTGCCAAATCCAGCGAGACAGCCTGATGACCTAGGCTGGCCCCCTCCGCGCCATAACCGGCGATCAACTCCTCCGCGCGCGCCAAAGTACGATTGGCCAATATGATCGACGCCCCTTCTGAATGCAGCGCATAAACGATCGCCCGCGCCGACCCGCCTGCCCCGAACACCAGAACACGCTGACCTTTTAAGGACCGCTCGGCAAGTCCACCCAGGGAAGCCAAAAACCCTGGCGCATCCGTATTGTCAGCATGCCATGTCCCATCGCGTGGCCGCCAAAGTGTATTGGCCGCTCCAATGGTCCTGGCCCGATCTGTTACATAAGCTGCCGCGGCCAATGCATTTTCCTTATGTGGCAGTGTGACGTTCAGTCCGTGAATGCCCCGCCGGGCCAATGTCTCCAGACCCTGCTCGAATTCGCCGGCGAGGATGTGCATGGCGAGATATTCAGCATCGAGCTTATGTTCCCGCATCCAGCCGCGATGAATAAGGGGTGACAAAGACTGGGCAATCGGATCGCCGGTAACGCCATAGAGCTTGGTCATGATATGAGCATGCCCCGTACGCGCAGATAATCCAGAAGTGGCAAAAGTGGCAGTCCGAGGATCGAGAAATAATCCCCTTCAATCTCTGAAAACAGCTGACTTCCGAGCGATTCAAGCTGATAAGCGCCAACCGTCTGCAAAAGCGCTTCCCCACACTGGTCAATATATGAGGTGATAAAGGCCTCAGACAGAGCCCGCATGGTAAGCTTCGGACGGGCCAGATGCTTCCAGACAATCTGCCCGTTTTCGGCCACGGCGATCGCTGTTTCAAGACGGTGGCTTTGCCCTGACAAGGCTTCAAGATGCGCGCGGGCACCGGCCAGATCAGCCGGCTTGTCAAAAGCAGTATCACCAAGGGCAAGCATCTGGTCACCGCCAATCACCAGCCCTTCCCTGCCTTGGGACACTTTCAAGGCTTTAAGTTCAGCCAATTCCATCGCCTGATCCCGAATGGAGATTTTGTCAGCGCGCATCCGGTCGCGGATCGGCGCTTCGTCTATATTTGGCTTCACCGCGTCCGCAATCACGCCCGCATTTGCAAGCAAGGCGCGGCGACTCGAACTGCCCGAGGCCAGTGTAACTTTGGGCAAACTCATCGCTGGATCTCGTTCAATTTGTTCAAAATGGCAGCCGCCGTTTCCTCGACCGAACGCCGCGATACTTCTATGACAGGCCATTTCTTGCGCTGGAACAATCTATTGGCCTCAGTACATTCGGCACGAATGGCCGCTTCATCAATATAATCGGTATGGGTCTGTTCATTCATTGCCAGAAGTCTTTGCTGGCGGATCTGCAACAAGCGTTCAGGGCTGATCTTCAATCCAATGATCAACGGTCTGGTCACTTCATCCAGAATGGCTGGCGGCGGCACCCCGGGAACCAGCGGAATGTTCCCTGCCCTGACCCCCCGATTGCCAAGATAAACGCAGGTCGGAGTCTTCGAGGTTCGAGAAATCCCGACAAGGATAACATCGGCATCACGCAAGCCCTCGACATTCTGGCCATCATCATGCGCCAGCGAATAGTTCAGCGCCTCCATGCGATCAAAATAGCCGGTATCGAGCTTGTGCTGACTGGCTGTTGAATCATTCGCCGACATTCCCAAATGCCGGCTAAGCATATGCACAGCCTGATCAAGCACAGGCAATGTCGGGATACCATGTGCGCGGCAGAAATTGATCAAACGCAAGCGCAAATCCTCATTGGCGATTGTGTACCAGACAACCCCCGGCGCTGCTTCAACTTCATCGAGCACCCTTGCCAATTGCCGTTCCGACCGCACTAGATAATAATTATGCTCGAGCGGTTGAACATTCGAGAATTGTGCCGACGCAGCCCGCATAACGGCGTTAAGTGTCTCCCCCGTCGCATCCGATACGAGATGTATATTATAGTAAATGCGGAGACCCATTCGCAATCTTTCCTCTAAATGTTCCCATGAAATGCCCTTATCCCCACTGACTAGCAAGCTCTGTGGATAAGCTGTGCAGAAATTGCTTGTCTAAAGTTCGGCCGAAATAATGCACAATTGTGCGATCTTCACGGCCAATGTTCCGGTTTCGACCCACGCTGTCACAACTGGTTAACAAAGTCTTAAAAATTGGTTTTGCGCCAATGGTTAATAGAACCTTAATGGCGGCTGCGGCACTTGAACAGATTGTGGAAGAGCTGTGGATAGGATTAGACAAGCTTGCATTGGCTCATTTGTGCACCGAATCCACAGACTAATAATAATAAGCCAAAATAAATTTGACTCAAAAGGAAGGGGTCTTCATGGCATCCACCGCTCACAAACCCATACTTGCAACACTTTCTGGAAAAACCAGTCAAAGGCCACCGGTATGGATGATGCGACAGGCTGGTCGTCATTTGCCCGAATATCTCGAGTTGAGAGAACGTGCCAAAGACTTTCTCGACTTTTGCTACACCCCTTCCCTTGCAACTGAAGCGACGCTGCAACCCATCCGCCGTTACAATATGGATGGCGCGATTCTATTCGCCGATATTTTGCTTATTCTCGACGCGATGGGTCGGAATGTGCGGTTTGAAAAAGGCGTTGGCCCTCTGGTCGAGATTATTCAATCGGCCACCGATCTTCTTAAAGTTCCGCCGGTCACGGTCGCTGAACGCCTGTCACCAGTTTACGAAACCGTTGGTCGGGTCCGCGCCGGGCTTCCCGATGAGACCACATTGATCGGCTTTGCCGGATCGCCCTGGACGGTTGCGCTTTATGCACTTGAAGGTCGCGGCAAGACAGACAAGAGTGCCGCCCGCGGCTGGGCCCATGGCAAAAGCGATGAATTACAAGCCGTGCTTGATGCCTTGATTGAAGCGAGCGCCCATTATTTGAAACGTCAGGTCGATGCTGGCGTGGAAGCCCTAATGTTGTTTGACAGTTGGGCGGAAGGCTTGCCCGAGGATGTGTTCACCGAAATCATTATCGAACCGACGCGTAAACTCGTCGCCCGTTTGCGAGAGCTGGGCGTTGACGTTCCGATCATAGGATTTCCCCGCGGTGCCGGAGCTATGCTGCCTGCTTATGCTCTACAAACCGGCGTGACCGGTGTTGGGCTCGACACAAGTACGGTTCCGGACTTTGTCAATGAGGCCCTCCCCGCCAATATGCCCGTTCAAGGCCATCTAGATCCTCTATTGCTGATCGCCGGTGGAGACCGTTTGGACAAGCGGGTTCGGTTTCTAGTCGAAGCCTATCAGGATCGACCGCATATTTTTAATCTCGGCCATGGCGTGCTACCGCAGACCCCGATAGCTCATGTTGAACGGGTGCTTGAAATTGTTAGAGGCGGTTGATGTTGTTTCTCGTATTTAAGTCACTGCACATCATTGCGATTATTGCCTGGATGGCCGGATTGATGCTGTATCCCAGATACAAGATCCATCAGCTCGGCGATGTTGCGGGCGGCATTCTGTTCGAGCGCATGAAAGAGGCATCGGCAAAGCTCAGGAAAATCATTCTGACGCCAGCCATGTTGGCAAGCTGGGTGTTCGGTTTTGCCATGCTGGCTGTCAATCCGGGCATAATCGGTGCAGGAGGCCCTGTCTGGTTCCCTCTGAAATTTGCATTGGTGCTTGTGATTACGGGCTTTCATGGCTGGTTTACCGTTCAGGGCAGAAAAATTGATGCTGGTGTTCCAGCAGCAGATCAGGCGCGACTGCGAGCTCTGAATGAAGTTCCGTTTATTGCTTTGATCATTATTGTCTTTCTGGTCGTCCTGAAGCCGTTTTAGACGGATTCACTGCAATCGGGCTTGACGCTCCAAGGATAGCGCGGGATATAGGCTTTAACCGTAGCTCGGGTTCTCTGGGCACAGGGCAAATATCTGTTTTGCCCGGATGAGCGGTCCCAAAAATCAGGAAAATCTGGATCAATGGCTGATACGTCAATCGATAATTCGACCCCCGTGACATTAAGAGAGCTTAAGGGCAAATCGCCAACCGAGTTGGTTGCCTATGCTGAAACCCTTGAGGTCGAGAATGCGCAGGCTTTGCGAACTCAGGATCTTCTTTTCGAAATCCTCAAAGAGCTGGCCTATCGCGACATTGATATTATCGGCGCGGGTGTGCTTGAGGTCCTTTCGGATGGGTTCGGATTTTTGAGGTCGCCGGAATCGAACTATCTGCCAGGTCCCGATGATATCTATGTCAGCCCGAAATTGTTAAAGAAAGCCGGTCTGCGGACTGGTGATACGATTGAAGGCCCCCTTAAAAGCCCCAAGGAAGACGAAAGATACTTTGCGCTTGAAGATGTCAGCGCGATTAATTTTGAAGCGCCGGAAAAAGCCAAGCATAAAGTCCATTTTGACAACTTAACCCCGCTTTATCCTGAAGAGCGGCTTGTCATGGAATCAAAAGATCCGACGAAAAAGGATCGTTCTGGCCGGATTATCGACATTGTCGCCCCAATTGGTAAGGGACAGCGGGCTTTGATTGTTGCTCCGCCACGCACGGGTAAGACGGTTCTGTTGCAGAATATTGCGTCATCAATCGAAGAGAACCACCCTGAGTGCTATTTAATTGTTCTGCTTATTGATGAACGTCCCGAAGAAGTTACGGACATGCGTCGGACAGTCAAAGGGGAAGTGGTTGCCTCGACGTTTGACGAGCCGGCAACACGGCACGTATCGGTCGCTGAAATGGTCATCGAGAAAGCCAAGCGTCTGGCAGAACATGGCCGCGATGTTGTCATTCTGCTCGATTCGATCACACGCCTGGGCCGCGCCTATAACACGACGGTCCCCTCTTCCGGCAAAGTTTTGACCGGCGGTGTGGATGCCAATGCTTTGCAACGCCCGAAACGCTTTTTCGGTGCTGCGCGGAATATCGAGAATGGTGGGTCCCTGACAATCATCGCTACGGCATTGATCGATACCGGATCTCGCATGGACGAAGTTATTTTCGAGGAATTCAAAGGAACCGGCAATTCGGAAGTCGTGCTGGATCGCAAAATTGCCGACAAGCGGACCTTCCCCGCCATGGATATTCTCAAATCCGGAACGCGGAAAGAAGAGCTTATTACGCCGCCGGAGCATTTGCAGAAAGTCTACATTTTGCGACGTATCCTCAATCCGATGGGAACCTCGGATGCTGCGGACTTCCTGATTGATCGTCTGAAGCAGACCAAGACCAATGATGAGTTCTTCGAGTTAATGGCGAAAACGAATTAGAATTGTCGATATAAATTTGACCGCGCCTGAGAGATCAGCGCGGTCTTTTTGTGTCTGGCAGTCGGGTCACAACGTCTTGGGAAAAGGCGCAAGCTCCCGCACATGAGATTTATGAGCTAGGGTTATCTGACAAGATAGAGTTGGCGCGAGGTCACAAGGAATGGTTTTCGGAAAATGACAGATACAATTTGCGCGCTGGCGTCAGGTCCTGCCCCATCCGGAATCGCAGTTCTGCGGATTTCAGGACCCGAGGTTCGGGCGTGGTCGAAGGGCCATATTGAGGGTCCGGCTTTAAGTCCGCGGCTTGCCAGTTTGCGGGTTTTGCGCGACGGACGCGGCGAATTGATTGACAAGGCGTTAACGCTGTTCATGCCCGCCCCTCATAGCTATACGGGCGAAGATGTGCTCGAGCTGAGCCTGCATGGCGGGAGCGCCATTATCGAGCACGCGCTTGAATGTCTGATTTCATTTGAGGGGATCAGACTGGCCGAAGCCGGTGAATTTACGCGCCGGGCGTTCGAGGCAGGAAAGCTTGACCTGACCCAGGCCGAAGGCATTGCCGACCTTATCGAAGCCGAAACCCGCGCACAGAAAATGCAGGCCCTCGCCCAGACAGATGGCGCGCTTTCGGAGTTGTATAATGGGTGGCGCAGCGACCTTCTGGCCGCCCTCGCTTTGGTGGAAGTCTCGGTAGATTTTCCCGATGAAGGTGATGCGCCCGATCATACCAACGCTCCTGTTTTTGATTTGCTGACAAATCTCACGGCGTCTTTCCGTCAGGCTTTGGAGCGCGGTGCGCTTCATCAAAGTGTGCGGGACGGGTTTCGGGTGGCCATTATCGGAGCGCCGAATGTCGGAAAATCGACCCTACTGAATCAGCTCGCTGGTCGGGACGCGGCCATTGTGACAGACTTGCCCGGGACAACGCGTGACGTGGTGGAAGTCCGCTGTCGGGTCGGATCGCACATTGTCTGGTTTGCCGACACGGCTGGTTTGCGCGAGACCGAAGATGCGATTGAAGCAGAAGGAATTCGGCGGGCCGAGCGGACAGCCGAGGGTGCGGATTTAAGACTCTTCGTTTTTGACGATGCCCCCCCTTCCCCGCCCTCTCCACTTTTTCAGGCCGGTGATTTGAGCATTCGGAACAAGTCGGATTTGATGGTTAATCAGACGTTAACCGGCGATTACCTAACGATTTCGGCCCGGGACGGAGTGGGAATCGATGAGTTGCTTTCGGAAATCGAGGGATGGATTTCGGGAAAGTCGGCGGTCAATGAGCCGCCCGTTATCACCCGGGCGAGGCATCGCGAGGGGGTCGAAGTGGCCTTGGAGAAGACGGTTCATGCGCTCGAAATTCTTGAGGCGGATCTCGGCGCGGAACTGGTGGCCGAAGAAGTGCGCATGGCGGCAAGAGCGCTTGCGGGGCTGGTTGGCGAGATCAATGTCGAGGATGTTTTGGGTGCGGTCTTTTCCGAATTCTGTATCGGAAAATAGGCTCTACGCATTCTGGTGATAGTGCGCTAAAAGCGCCGTATGAGTGATCTTGAATTTGATGTGATTGTGGTCGGCGGTGGCCATGCAGGATGCGAGGCTGCGGCCGCGGCCGCCCGGTTTGGCGCGCGCACGGCTTTGGTGACACATAAGCGATCGACCATTGGAGAGATGTCTTGCAACCCGGCGATTGGCGGTTTGGGCAAGGGACATCTTGTTCGGGAGATCGATGCGCTCGACGGAATTATGGGCCGGCTTGCGGATGTGTCGGGCATTCAGTTTCGTTTGCTCAACCGGTCAAAAGGTCCCGCCGTGCGTGGACCGCGGAGCCAGATTGATCGCAAACTTTACCGCGAAGCGATGCAAGCTGAATTGGCCGCCACAGCAAACCTGACGATTCTAGAGCATGGCGTCGATGATCTTCTGGTCGATGGTGAGACCGTTCGCGGCGTTGTCACGTGTGACAATGTCGAGATCCATGCCCCGCGCGTGGTGTTGACGACGGGCACATTTTTGAAGGGCATGATCCATATTGGCGACCAGAGGATTCCGGCCGGACGGGTTGGCGAGGCTCCGGCGCTGGGACTGTCGGATCGGCTCTATGCGATTGGCCTGCCGCTTGGCCGGCTGAAGACGGGAACGCCCGCGCGTCTGGATGGCCGCACGATTGATTGGGATGGTTTGGAGATGCAGGAGGCGGACGAAACGCCTGAGCCATTCTCCTTTGCGACGGACGAAATCAAGGTTCCGCAAATTGCCTGCGGGATTACCTGGACGACAGAAGAGACGCATAAAATTATTGCGGAGAACATCAATCAGTCGGCCGTGTACTCAGGTGCGATTGCGGGCAAGGGGCCGCGCTATTGTCCGTCGATTGAAGACAAGGTGCACCGTTTCGCTGACCGCAACCGGCACCAGATTTTTCTCGAGCCGGAAGGGCTGGACGATCCGACAATATATCCGAATGGAATATCGACCTCGCTTCCGGAGCCGGTTCAGCAGGCCTTCCTGAAGACCATCCCCGGACTGGAGCGCGCGAAGATTCTCCAGGCAGGGTACGCGATTGAATATGACTATATTGATCCGCGGGCTTTGAAGCCTTCGCTCGAGGTCCAGACGTTGAGCGGTCTTTATCTTGCCGGACAGATCAATGGCACCACTGGTTATGAGGAAGCCGCAGCACAGGGATTGGTTGCGGGCGTGAATGCGGCGCGCGAGGCGGGTGGTCTGGAACCGGTCACATTCGATCGGGCGGAAGCCTATATCGGGGTGATGATTGATGACCTTGTAACGCGGGGCGTGACGGAGCCTTACCGGATGTTTACATCGCGCGCCGAGTTCCGCTTGTCGCTGCGCGCCGACAATGCTGATCAGCGCCTCACCCGGAAGGGTATCGAGATTGGACTTGTGAAGGAAAAGCGGGCGCAAATGTTTCACGTGAAACAATCCCTGTTAACAAATGCACGGTCCAAACTCGAAACGCTGACCATGACACCGAACATCGCGTCGGACCTCGGATGGAAAATCAATCAGGATGGGCGGCGCCGGACAGCGATGGAATATCTCGCCTATCCGGATATTGACTTCGAGATGATCTCGCGGGCCTGGCCGGAGCTTGAGGGGACGCCGGAGGAGATTGCGCGGCAAATGGAAATTGATGCGCAATATGCCGGGTTTCTCGAACGGCAGAAAGCAGACGTCGCGGCGCTGCGTAGGGATGAGAATCTCAGGCTCCCTCCTGATCTCGATTATTCGAAAGTCGGAGGATTGTCGAACGAGGTGCGGACCCGTCTTGAGCGTGTGCGGCCAACAACGCTTGGACAGGCGGGACGAATCGAAGGCATAACACCTTCAGCGCTGACAGCCCTTCTGTCACATGTGCGCCGGAAGTTGCCCAAAGAAAGTGCCGCAAAGACGTGAGATCTGACAGTGATGGGTTTGGCCCTGAAGACATAAGTAAACAGATCGATGTTTCACGTGAAACATTTGACCGGATCAATGCGGTTCTTGACTGTCTCGAAGACTGGCGACCGCGAATGAATCTGATGGGGCCATCCGAATGGGGCTCCCTATGGCGCCGCCATGTCTATGACAGTTTGCAGCTCCTCTCACATTTGCCCGCCGACGCGCGTATCGTTGATATCGGATCCGGTGGCGGATTTCCGGCCTTGCCGCTCGCCTGCGCTCTGACCGGAACCGGCGGCCATGTCACTATGGTCGAGACTGTCGGCAAGAAGGCGCGCTTTCTGACAGCGGCTGTCGAAGCGGCGGGTCTGAATGCCAGCGTGCGTCAGGGCCGCGCGGAAAATGTCGGTGACATTGAAGCGGATTTTGTCACAGCGCGCGCACTCGCCCCTCTGCCGAAATTGATGGAGTATGCCTCCGCTTGGCTTTTGCGAGGGGGCACGGGACTCTTTCATAAGGGCGAACGCTGGAAAGAAGAATTGACTGCAGCCTCTACAAGTTGGACATTCGCCTCAGAAGCGATTCCGTCAATCACTGGAGGGTCGGGCGTTATCCTGAAAATCGGGGAGGTTTCACGTGAGCAATCACCAAACTAGAATTCTGGCCGTGGCCAATCAGAAGGGCGGCGTCGGTAAAACGACGACATCGATCAATCTCGCCACGGCGTTGGCTGCCGTTGGCCGCCGCGTTCTCGTGATTGATTTCGATGCGCAAGGGAATGCCTCGACCGGTCTGGGTATTACCCGTCCGGAACGTCGGCTGACATCCTATGATCTGGTGGTCGATGGCGTTCCGCTGGAAGACGCTGTTCTGAGCACCATTGTGCCGCGTCTGGACATTGTTCCCGGGGATGAAAATCTTGCCGGTGTTGAAACTGAACTGGCGTCTGATCCCGGACGGTCATACCGTTTGCGCACTGCCATTCGCTCCTATGTCGAGCGGGCCGGTACGACCGGGTATGACTTTGTGATGATAGACTGTCCGCCGTCTCTTTCGGCCCTGACGCTCAATGCGATGACCGCCGCGCATGCTTTGCTCGTGCCGCTTCAGTGCGAGTTCCTTGCGCTCGAGGGTTTGAGCCAATTATTGCGGACCATCGAAGTCGTGCGCACTGGCCTCAACCCCGAACTCGAAATTCAGGGCGTGGTGCTGACCATGTATGATCGGCGGAACAATTTGTCCGATCAGGTGGCCGAAGAGGTGCGCGGCTTTTTTGGCAACAAGGTCTACTCGACCGTGATCCCGCGCAATGTGCGTTTGTCCGAAGCGCCAAGTTTCGGCAAGCCCGCCCTGCTTTATGATTATCGCTGCTCGGGCAGTGAAGCCTATATTCGGTTGGCTGCCGAAGTGTTGCAACGCGAACGTCAAATTGGGGCGGCATAATGATAAATGATCCAAAAGCAAAACCGCGCCTCGGCAAGGGACTCTCGGCCCTGATCGGCGAAGTGGAGGGCATGGACACAGCCGCCGTCGCGCCGTCCCCCGAGGGCGGGGCTTCGACCCCGGCAGCAAGCGCCGGTGCGGCGGAAGTGCCGATCAATCGTATCCGTCCGAATCCGGCCCAGCCGAGACGACAATTCGATGAGGCGAAGCTTCAGGAGCTTGCCGAGTCGTTACGGACCAAAGGTGTTCTCCAGGCGATCCTCGTCAGACCTGATCCGAAGGATAGCCAGCAATATCAGATCATCGCAGGTGAACGCAGATGGCGGGCAGCGAAGCTCGCCGGGCTTGAGCGGATTCCGGTTGTGGTGCGTAATGTCGATGAACTTGAATTGCTCGAAGTGGGCATCATCGAAAACGTCCAGCGCGCCGATCTCAATCCAATTGAAGAAGCCGAAGCCTATGGCGCCCTGATGAAACGGTTTGGCCGAACGCAGGAAAGTCTTGCGAGCAGTGTCGGAAAATCGCGAGCGCATATTGCAAATACACTCCGTCTACTGAACTTATCCGAGACGGCACGCGAGCACTTGCGGGCCGGACGATTGTCCGCCGGAGCGGCGCGCGCGGCGATGGGGGGAGAGGATCCCGATTTGCTGATCGAGCAAGCGGTGTCGAAATCTCTCAGCGTGCGCGATGTCGAGGCTTTGGCGCGTTTGTCCAAGGGTGCGGTTCCGCCCGTCAGCGGCAGCAGCGCGGCCCCATCGTCCGCCAATGCGCCGCTCAAAGATGTCGACACGGAAGCACTCGAATCCGACCTCATGCGCCAGCTCGGACTTATTGTCGACATCCGCCACAAGGACGCTGGCGGCGGCGAGCTCAGGATCAAGTATCGTGACCTTGAGCAGCTTGATGATGTGTGCCGCAGATTGACCGCCAAGCGCGGGGCTGGGTCCTAAGTCCAGAGTCTAGGCTTTTACCTGGGCTGCGACTTTCGCCAGGTCAGCGACGAGTTTTCTCACCGTCGGGGCACCAAGAGCGCCGGCCGTCCGCGCCGCCTCTTCGGCTGCAAAAATGCGTTCGAGCAGACGGGCAAGTCGTTTGGGTGACCAAAGTGAAAGCCGCGCCCGAAAGGCTGGCCAGGCTTGCTTGAAGACGGGGGGCTTGAGTTTCATCCCAACCTCTCCGCCCCCACCCGCAAGATTGTGCGCGGACAACATTCTAAGCGCTTCGCGTTGCAAGGCGCGCAGAATCGAGATCGGGGAGGTCCCGACCATTTCCAGCCGGTCAAGCGTGTCGAGGGCAGTTGCCGGTTTGCCCGATAAGGTCGCTTCGACCAGATCGTGTAGTCCGTGATCGGCATCTGTGGTTGCCAGCGCCCTGATGTCTGTCACCGAGACCGGGCGTCCAAGCCCCAGTCCAAACAGCGCGAGTTTTTCAATTTCTGCGTTTGCCATGCCGCGATGCCCGGGCAGGTCCGCGGCAAACAGGGCGAGGGCATCCTCTTCGATATCGACCTGATCGTCTTTCAGTTTCTTGCGGGCAAGCTCGGCAATGTCGGCTGTTTCGTCCTCAAAGAAGTGGAGCGCGGCGGCGTGTTTCGCGAGTTCAATCGTCGTGCGCAGTTTCGACCTTTTGGCGAGGGCTCCTGCCGTGATGATGAGTTTGGCAGCGAACCGGTCCGGCGCCTCTTCGCCAAGGGCAATGGCCTCAAGCAGAAGTTTGGCAATCTTGTCGCCGCTGGTCTGAACCCTGATGATGCGGTCATAGCCAAGCAACGAAACCGCTTCGAGCGCATCGAAGAAGAGGGCGGGGTCTTTGCGGATTTCATCATCGCTCAAGCGGATGATTTCGACATCGGGCTTGCCGGCTGAAAGGCTGGTGCTCAGGGCGAGGGCCTGGTCGGAAACAACGCCGCCATCCGAACCGAAGATGAGATGCGCCCAGATTTTTCCATCAGGCTTGGTGCAGAACTGACCGGCTTTCGCACCTGCAAACTTCATTCGGCTGTGGCGAGCTTCAGTTTCAGATCGTCAGCAATTCTCTGGGCGAGCAAAGTCGCCGCACGGTCAGAGGCACTGGTCTGGGCTGCAATATCACCAAAAGCCGATATCGGAACGTTGAAACTCGACTCGGCATCAGCCTCGCCTGAAATGGCGTCTTCGCCCGTGTCGAGCACATAGCGTCCGCGCACCCGGATATCTGTACGGGCCGCAGCTTCATCTGGGCGAATGGCCAGACGGCCAAGATTTTCTTCCAGCGTAACCGTCAGGGTTCCGCCTTCGATACCAGGCAGGCCCGAAGCCAATTCGCGAAGAAGGGCTTTGCGCAGCGTGTGGCCTGCGCGGCCATCAATCTCCGGAATATTGATCTGGCTCGCTCCGGCAGCCGCGAAACCGGAGGAAGAATGGACGGGCTGGAACCCGCAAGCGGCCAGGCCGAGCAGGGCTAATCCAGCAATCAAAGAGGTCAGGCGTGAAATCATCATATAACGATATTCACGATCCTGCCCGGAACGACAATAACTTTCTTCACCGGCTTGCCATCAATAAACGTCGCAACTGACGGCTCTGCGAGTGCGAGCGCTTCGGCATCATCTTTGGAAATGTCTTTCGCGACCGTGATCTCACCGCGCCGTTTGCCGTTGACCTGCACGGGCAGCGTCACGTCGCTTTCGATAAGCAGATCAGCCTCGACATCCGGCCATTTCGCAACGGAAACAAGCCCCGGCCCGTCAAT
>CAZXXY010000028.1:0-16407 GCA_964644755.1 uncultured Hyphomonas sp.
AAGTGAACCTCAACGTGATTGCCAAACGCGTGCTCGGCTTGAGGGAGCATCAATAGGCACCCGGCCATTGCGCTAGAAACTCTTCATTTGCAACCATCGGATTAAATTCAATTTAACCTGGATTTGATAGCGTCCGCCAGTGGAGGGTGTGAACAGTGGAAGCTAATGGCTTAGGACTAATTTTCTTCTTGGCAGTCATGTCTCTTGGCTATGGCGTCATGACAGGGCAGCTGAAGCCGGTCATAGCGGGGGATGCAACCCGCGAAGAAACTCAAAAGCTACTGACATCCATGGCTTCCCTGCCATTGCTCGGCGTCGTGGTGATTGTATCCGCGCCCCATTACAGCATTGGCTTGGCCATTGCTGGCTTCGGCCTTGGCTTTCTCCTGACGCTCAGCCGCATCACCCATGGTATCTCGGCCTTGATGACAGAACCTATCGCGATCGGGATTTTGTCGCTGATGACACGGCGTTCGTCAATCGGTGGGGGTCCGCGCGGCGTAGAGGAAATGCTCAGAAGCTTTGGCTACCCCATAACAGCTGACAGTCTGGGATACTTATCCGCCGGCATCGGTGTCGGAATTGTTTTGGCTTTCATCCCGCGACTTTTCCTCAAAGCCCGCAATATCGAGAAAGCCAAGCAGCCACAACTGAATGCAAGGCAAAGAGAAATAAGGCGCAGAAAGGCTCTTGAAGAGAAAGCCATTCTCAAAACCTATTCGCGCAAAGCCCGCAAGTCTGGCGCCCTGGTCGATCGTATGCGCGCCTTGAAATAGGGCGCACCCAACCACATCAGTGAACCGACGCAACGTCACCCTTGCGACGTAAGCGCTAGGCGTTATCCTCTGCTTTTGATCGACATTTCAAGCTAGGGCCCAATCTGATGACCTTTATTCTGACAGAAGACCAACAGATGTTGCGGGACACCGCGATGGCCTTTGCCCGTGACGAGCTGCCGATCTCGCGCCTGAGAGGGTTACGGGATGCGGAGGCCAACGGCATTGATGCCGAAGCGCGAACCAAACTCTCAGAGCTTGGCTTCTTTGGCGTTCTGGTTCCCGAAGCGCAAGGCGGGTCCGCCTTCGGCATGGTGGGCGTTGGCCAGATCATGGAAGCCCAAGGACGCACGCTCGCTGCAACCCCGCTCCTGCAAACCGCGATCATCGGTGCATCCATGCTGACACTCGGTGGCTCGCAGGCTCAGAAAGACACTTGGCTGCCCAAGATAGCAACAGGCGAGACCGCCGCCGCCTTGGCGCTGGACGAAGGCGCCCATCATAACCCGACCGCGATTGCCACAACCGCCAAACCCGATGGCGACGCTTATGTCCTGTCCGGCAGCAAACGATTTGTCCCCAATGGCCAATTTGCGGATCTGTTGATCATTGTCGCGCGAACATCCGGACAGGCAGGGGACAAGGAAGGGCTAAGCCTGTTTCTGGTCCCCGGCGAGACAGACGGTCTATCTGTCCAGTCTTTGAAGACGCTCGACTCCCATGGCGCCGCCGATCTCGTGCTCGATGACGTACGGGTCGGAGCCGAGGCTTTGATTGGGACAGCTGGCGAGGGCTTTGCCTTGCTTGAGCAAGTGCTTGATCGTGCCCGCATCGGTTTGGCCGCTGAAATGCTCGGCAGCGCGACCATGGCCTTCGAGATAACGCTCGAATATCTGCAGACACGCAAACAGTTCGGACAATTGATCGGCTCGTTTCAGGGCTTGCAGCATCGCGCGGCGATTATGTTCACCGAACTTGAACTGACCCGCTCGTCGGTCGCAGGCGCTTTGTCGGCCGTGGATGCTGGCCGTGATGATATTGCCCAGCTGGCAAGTCTTGCCAAAGCGCGCGCCTCGGAGACATTGCATCTGGTCTCGAACGAATGCGTGCAAATGCATGGCGGCATCGGCATGACCGATGAGCATGATGCCGGATTGATCCTCAAGCGCGCGCGTGTCGCCGAGGCGCTCTATGGCGGTGACGCCTTCCACAAGGATCGCTATGCCGCTCTGAACGGCTTCTAGGCGCCGTCTACAGCATCTCCCTATAGAAACCGGCACAAATGCGATTACACTGATCGGCATGAACAATGATCCGGTTGGAGGTTTAATGTTGCGTCGCGTCTTTGCATGGGTTTGTCTTGGCTGTTGCTCTGCTGTTCTGAGTGCGTGTGGAGCGTCGGAGAAAGGCAATCAGGCAGATGATCCGGTCGAGCAGGCGTCTGCTGTCGCTGTGCCTGAAGTTGGCAGTTGGGGCTTTCCACTCGAAACCATGGATCCCTCCATTGCCCCGGGGGATGATTTTTTCCGTTACGCCAATGGTCGCTGGCTGGAAGAGACAGACATTCCGTCGACCCGCACCGGCACCGGCTTCTCGGTCATTATGCGTGAGCGCAATCGAGAGCGGATCACCGCCATCATCGACGAGTTTAAAACATCCTATCCGCCGATTGGCTCGGACGGCCAGAAGATCAAGGACCTGTATCTGAGCTATCTTGATGTCGCCCGCATCGAGATCGCTGGCATGGCACCGTTCGAGGCCGACCTTGATCGCATTGCCGATGTCGAGACCCCCGAACAGGTCATGCAGATCATGGCCGATGCCGAACTGGGTATTGGCGGCCTTGTGACCGCTTATGTCAGCCTTGACGCCAAACAGCCTGAACGGGCCATGGTTCATTTGCGCCAGTCGGGGCTAGGCTTGCCGGACCGGCTTTTCTATCTCGGCAAGGCACGCGCACTCGACCGGCTCAGGGCAGGGTATCTTGAATATATCTCGACCGTGTTCGAGCTTCTGGAAAAGGACTATCCCAGCGAGCGGGCGCAAGATGTTTTCGCTTTGGAAACCGCCATTGCAAAGCTGCATTGGAGCAAGGCAGACACGCGGAATGTCGCGCGGACCTATAATCCGATGTCGCTTCGGGAACTTGAGACAAAAGCCCCCGGCATCCCTTGGGCGAGCTATCTGACCGCCAAAGGGTTTCTCGATGTCGAGCGGCTGATCGTCAGAGAGGCCGACGCTATTATCGAACTGGCCAGACTGTGCGGCGAGGTGCGAATGTCGACATGGCGTGACTATCTGGCGCTGCGCTATGTCAATGAGAACGCGACCTACATGCCGCGGTCCTTCAGCGAGGCACACTTCGACTTCTTCCGGCGCAAGATGCGGGGTCAACGTAGACCGGGTCCGCGTGAGTCGCTCGGCATCAGCTTCGTCAATACGAGACTGGAACATGCGATCGGTGAAATCTATGTCGACCGCTATGTGTCCGAAGACGCACGGACGCAAATGCTCGATCTGTTCGCCAACATAAAAGCGGCCTACAAAGCGCGCATCGAACAACTTGACTGGATGTCAGAGCCAACCAGACAGGCAGCGCTGGAAAAACTCGCCGCGATGCAGGGCGAGATCGGTTATCCAGAGCGGCGCCGGACCTATGACGGCGTCGAGATTGATGCTTATGACCTGTTTGGCAATGTCAGGCGGCTAAGAGCGAATGCGCGGCAATGGCAGATTGACCGCTTGAAGACCGGATTGGACCGGCGCTATTGGACCAGCTCGCCGCAAACCGTCAACGCCTTCTACAATCATAACCGGAACACCGTGTTCGTACCGGCAGGCTATATCCAGTCCCCCTTGTTTGATCCGGCGGCGGACCCGGCCGTGAACTATGGTGCGATTGGCGCAATCATCGGGCACGAGATCGGACACGGCTTCGATGATCGCGGCGCGCATTATGATGCGCATGGGCGGTTGTCGAACTGGTGGAGTGATGCCGACAGGGCAGCGTTTGAACGTGAGGGCGAGCGTCTCGTAAAACAGTTCGATGAATACGAAGCCTTGCCCGGACTGTTTGTGAACGGTCGGCTGACATTAGGCGAAAACATTGGAGATCTGGCCGGTATGCAGGTGGCTTATGATGCCTATATTCTGTCGCTGGAGGGAGAGGACCCTCCACTGCTTGATGGGTATACCGGACCCCAGCGTTTCTTTCTTGGACGTGCCCAGGCGCGCAGGTACAAACGGACAGAGCAGAATACGAGACGCCGTATCCTGTCAAACAGTCACAGCCCGATGTCGCTCAGAGTGAATGGCATCATCCGCAATATGGATGTCTGGTATGAGGCGTTTGATATTGGTCCGGAAGATGAGCTGTATCTGCCGCCAGAGGCCCGCGTAAAAATCTGGTAGCAAGGCACGGCAGGAACAATCCTCTTACGCATAGAAAAAGGCCGGACGTTCTGTCCGGCCTTTTTAGCTACTTCATTCGCACAAAGCACTATTTGAACATTGGGCTCTTTTTAAAGTGCTTGGCGAGAAGGTAGTAGAACACAGCGCGGTACTTCGGACGTGTGGACTTGCCGTAAGTTGCGATGACAGCGGCAATGCCTTCATCAAGCTTCGGTGTGTCCTTAAGACCCATCTTCTTGATCAGGAAGCTTTTCTTGACGCGCTCAAGTTCTTTAGGGTCGGATGCAGCGACAGTTGAAGCGTCAGCATTATAGATGCTTGGGCCGCAAGCTTTGGTTACACCTAGCAATAGGGCAGCATCTACCTTAAGACCAATTTTCTCAGTCATTTGCTTCTTGTATTTTTCGATTAGATCGTCACGTTTGCTCATTTGGAGAATTCCTCTCATCAACTTCAGTTAAAAACATACTCAAATTCGAATCACTCATGCAGACCGTTGCAGTTAGAACGCAATATGAAAAGTACTTTCTTGCAGCAAAGGATGAGTTGATTTTCTCTAGCCCTTGTCCACAATGGTCGCAAGGAGTTTATTCATAGGAGAATAGTCTTGATACGGTACATTCCAATCTTGTTAGTAGCATTGGCGCTCGGGCTCTGCTTTCTTGGCTTCGACTTGTTGCCTTGGCTGATGTTGCCAGCATTCATTCTGGGCGGCTTGCTGCTTCTTGGCGTGTATGATTTTCTTCAACCCCGTCATACTTTGTGGCGCAACTTTCCGATCCTTGCGCGTGTGCGGTGGATTGCCGAAGAGCTGCGTCCTTTCTTCCGCGCCTATATGGTCGAGAGCGAAACCGAGGGGCGGCCATTCAATCATGAAGAGCGGGCGATGATCTATCGCCGCGCAAAGAATGTATCCTCTGTCGAGCCATTTGGCAGCCATGTCGAGATGGACAAGCCGCCTTATGACTGGTTGGCGCACTCAATGGCGGCCAAGCATCCCGAAGAGACAGACCCGCGCGTCTTGGTAGGCGCACCGGGCACGGCCAAGCCTTACGCAACAAGCGTGTTCAACATCTCTGCAATGAGTTTTGGCGCACTTGGTGCGCGTGCAACCGAAAGCCTCAACCGGGGCGCGGCCAAAGGCGGCTTCTACCATGACACAGGCGAGGGCGGCATCTCGCGCTATCACAAAGCAGGCGGCGGTGATCTCGTTTGGGAACTTGGCTCGGGCTATTTCGGTTGCCGCAACAAGGATGGCGGCTTTGATCCCGTACAGTTTGCCGAAACGTCCAAGCTCGATCAGGTGAAAATGATCGAGATCAAACTGTCTCAAGGCGCAAAGCCCGGTCATGGCGGCGTCTTGCCCGGCTCGAAGGTCACAGCAGAGATTGCCGAGGCGCGCGGCGTTGCCATTGGTGAGACGTGTTTGTCGCCACCCTATCACTCGGCGTTTTCCACGCCCGTCGAGATGCTCGAATTCGTCGCCCAGTTGCGCGAGCTGTCGGGCGGCAAGCCTGTCGGGCTGAAATTTTGCGTTGGCCGTCCCCATGAAGTCCTGGCTTTGTGCAAGGCGATGCTCGAAACCGGCATCCGCGCCGACTTTCTGGTCGTTGATGGCGCCGAAGGCGGCACAGGGGCTGCGCCAGCGGAGTTTCTCGACCATGTCGGCACACCTTTGCGGCAAGGCTTGGTGCTGACCCGCAATGCGCTTGTCGGCTGCGGACTGAAAGACGATGTGAAACTGGCTGTTGGCGGCAAGCAGATCTCGGCCTTCGCCCTGGCAAGTTCAATGGCGCTCGGAGCAGATTGGGTGAACACGGCACGCGGCTTCATGTTTGCACTCGGCTGCATCCAGTCACTGTCCTGCCATAAGAACACGTGCCCGACCGGCATAGCGACATCGAACCCAAGCTTGCAACGCGGCCTTGTTGTCCCTGATAAGGCCGATCGGGTTTATCACTTCCACAAGAACACTGTGGCAGCCCTCATGGAAGTTGTCGGCGCGGCCGGTTGCGAACATCCTTCTGAATTGACCCCTGATCACATCATGCACAGGATCACCGAAGACCGTTCTGCAACCGCGACAAAAGCCTATCGTCTCCTCGAAAAGGGGGTGCTGCTCGACAGTCCCGAAGCCACCCATTTGAGAGTGCAATGGGAGATGGCACAAGCGGCAAGCTTCGCGCCGAAAAGCTGACAGGCGGCGGCAAGGTCCGCTCACCGGAAATATTGACAGACCCTCTGCGCTCTGAGACCGTTTGGAATACGAGCGGGAGACAATGAGCTTCCGCCAAATGGAGGAAGCTATGCCAGAGACCGTAAGGGCGCCTGGCGCCCACAATATTCCTGACCCCTGGACCTTGCCACTTGACGATATAGATGTGGCGCAGGCCACCTTGTTCCAGCACAATCTTCATGGCGAGTATTTTCGCCGGTTGCGACGCGAAGACCCTGTGCATTTTCACACAGATAGCGAGTTTGGCCCTTACTGGTCCATCACCAAATTCAATGACATCGTCGCCGTAGATTCCAACCATGAAGTGTTTTCGTCCCACCGGGACATCGTCATCGGAGATGCGCCTGAAAGTTTCCAGACGCCGATGTTTATCGCCATGGATGGGGGCAGACACCGCGCCCAGCGCAAGACCGTCTCGCCTGCTGTCGCCCCAAAGCAATTGTCCGAGATTGAAGCGCTCATCCGCCAGCGGGTCGGGTCACTCCTGGACACGCTGCCTATTGGCGAGACCTTCAACTGGGTCGAGAAAGTCTCGATCGAACTGACGACGCAGATGCTTGCAACCTTGTTCGACTTCCCGTTTGAAGACCGCCACTTATTGCCATTCTGGTCAGACGTGACCACCAATTCTGCGACTGTGGGCATGGATGTCGATATGGACGAGCGCGAGCGCCAGCTTGGTGAATGCCTCGGCTATTTCTCGGAATTATGGACACAACGCGCCGCAGCGGAGCCAAAGTTCGATTTCATCTCGCTTCTGGCACATGGCGAACACACCAGAGATATGATCAACAAGCCGATGGAACTTCTCGGCAATCTCATGCTGCTGATTGTTGGCGGCAATGACACAACCCGCAATTCCATGTCGGGCGGAGTTGTCGCATTTGACCAGTTTCCCGAAGAGTGGGCCAAGCTGCGCGCCGATCACAGCCTGATCCCGGGCGCCGTCTCCGAGATTATCCGCTATCAGACGCCCCTGGGTCACATGCGCCGGAATGCGCTCGAAGACATCGAAATTGGCGGCAAAGCCATCAAAAAGGGCGATAAGGTCGTGATGTGGTATGTGTCTGGCAATCGCGATGAGACCGTGATTGAAAATCCTGACACGTTCAAAATTGATCGCGACCGCGCCCGCCAGCATTTGTCCTTTGGCTTCGGGGTTCATCGCTGTATGGGCAATCGCGTCGCCGAGATGCAGATCCGCATTCTTTGGGAAGAAATTCTGGCCCGGTTCAGCCGCATTGAAGTGGTCGGCACGCCAGAACGGACGGGCTCCAATTTCGTCATGGGCTATTTGAATGTGCCTGTGCAGCTGCACGTCTAGAGATCAAAAAAAGCCCTGCGGGGTAACCCACAGGGCTTTGATCTGTTCAAGACGTGCGGGCGCTTAGGCCGCTGGCGGGCCTGATTGGGTCTGGATGTAGTTTTGCAGGCCCATTTGCTTGATCATATCGTGCTGGGTTTCCAGCCAGTCAATATGCTCTTCCTCGTCGCCCAGATGCTTGGCGAAGAGATCGCGCGAGATATAGTCATGCGCCGTCTCTGCGGCGGCGACACTGTCGCGATACATTTGCTGCGCTTCCAGTTCGGAAGCGAGGTCGGCGGCGAGAATTTCTTCCACCGTTTCGCCAATGTTCAGTTTGCCCAGATCCTGTAGATTGGGCAGACCTTCAAGAAACAGAATCCGGTCGATCAGCGCGTCGGCATGCTGCATCTCTTCGATCGATTCCTTGTACATCTTGTCGGCGAGGACATTGATGCCCCAGTCTTTGAGCATGCGTGAATGCAGGAAATACTGGTTGATCGCCGTCAGTTCGCTTTTGAGCGCTTCATTCAGCAGCTTGATAATCTCTGGATTACCTTTCATCGCGTGGATCACTTTCATTCTGATTGCTATTGATGCCATGAGATAAGGGTATTCGCCGCAAATGCAACGGCAAAGCACGATAAAAATACCAATAAAATCAATTGATTATGAAAGTGAGAAGCACTCGCAGCGCAACTGCAATTCAGTCGCGATTATTCTGCGGCGACAAGCGCTGAATTTTCTGGATTTTTGTCCAATTCACTGGCGAGGAACTCGCCCATGGCGCATTTGCATTTGCCGCAATTAAATTGGCACCCATGATGGGCCAGCACCGCACGCGCGCTGCGCGCACCCGCATCAACAGCCTCTTTGGCTGCCTTTTCATTGATCCGGTTGCAAATACAAATAATCATCACGGGCATTTGCGCTCAATTGCGAATGATTGTCAACAGCATATGCGAGTCATTCGCACAAATGACAGGCCTAGCCGTCAGCAGTGTCCTCTTCCGAACGCAGGACACCTTCAGCGGCAAGCGTGGCGACCTGATCGTGTGACCAGCCAAGCCAGTCTTGCAGCGCTTCGACATTGTGCTCCCCGCGCATCGGCGCCCGTGTGCTCTCGTCAATGCCGCTCGTCGCATCTGAAAACTTGTAGGGGGATTGCACAGCGCGGCGAGGATTGCCGGCATCATCCTTCAGGTCGACAATCATCTTGTCGGCTTTGAGGGTAGGCTGGTCAAACGCCTCCTCGCCAACATCACGCACAAGCCCCCAGGGCAGGTTGAGCGCATCAAGCTCGTCGGTCAGCGCTTGAAAACGATCATGTCCGGCAAAGCGTTCGGCAAGCTTGGCGCGGCGGGCGGCGATCTTGGTGGGAACATCCGCATCAGCCGGAACGTCTGCTTTGAGACCTGCTTGATTGGAATAGACATGCCAAAGCCATTTGAGTTCACCGGACACTAAGATCTGCTTGCCTTCAGGGGCTTGCCAGACAAGGCTCTCATTGCCGACCGGCCAGACCCCGTCGAGAATATAGGGCGCAAAATCATCCGTCGCATGCATCGCGGAAATCATCGCAATGTCGACATGCTGGCCTTTGCCTGTGCGTTCGGCCATGGTCAGCGCGGCGAACGCACCGACCAGACCATGCAGGGCGCTAAACGTGTCGGCCATGGAGAACATGATATCGGCGGGCGGATGTCCTGTGGTGCGCGCTTGTCGGGCCAGCACACCGGACTCAGCATGAATGATCGGGGCATAAGCGGCGCGGGCGCGGTCGGGTCCATCCTGGCCAAAGCCGGAAATCGACACCATGACAAGTTTCGGATTGACCGCACTAAGCGCTTTCCAGCCAATGCCGAACTTCTCCATCACGCCCGGCCGGAAATTCTCGACGACCATATCAGCCTTGGCCACAAGATCGAGGATCAGCGCCCGCGCGCCTTCGGCCTTCAGGTCAATACAGATATTCCGTTTGCCCAGATTGTTCTGCATGTAATAGCCGGACATGCCTTCTGGGAGCTTGCCGAAATGACGGGTGACATCGCCTTCGGGCGGCTCGATCTTGAGCACATCTGCGCCAAGATCAGACAGCATGCGCGTCGCATAAGGGCCGGCAAGGACACGCGAGAAATCGAGCACGCGCAAGCCGGACAGGGGACGATTGGACATGGACAGGACCTCTGAATGTAACGATTGGCGCGAGTGTAGGGGGGAGTTGCCCAATCCGCCAAGCCTGCCGCAAAGGAACCCGAAGCCGCCATTGGTGCGCGTACATGGGTCTCCAGTGGCACAAGGGCCTCTAGTGAAAGTCACGGCTCTTGGGAATGATACGCGCATTTCTGGGATGACCTCCGGCCGCCCGCCGTCTTGGTTGCGCGGCAGGGCGGGGGGCAGGGGCCGGACTTGGCAAAAGCAGGGGCGCAGCCGCTGGCCGGGCTTGGCGCTGGCGGCGGTCTTGTGGCGGGGTCTTGCCGTGATCTGCCGGTGCCAGCACCGTTCCGAGCGGGTCTTGCCCATTGGCTTCCGCCAGCAAGCCAAGATCATCGGTCCGGTCAATCAATTGCTCCGCCACAATATGGGTGACATTGTCGGCAGTCTGGATGCGGCCATTGACCAGCATGATCCGCGCGCCCATCAGCACAGGGCGATAAATCTCACCAATGCGCGGCCAGACCACAAGATTGGCAATTCCCGTCTCGTCTTCTAGCGTGACAAAGAACACGCCATTTGCCGAACCGGGTCTCTGCCGCACAAGCACAATGCCAGCGCTACGCACCCGTGCGCCATTGCCGGCCGATGTCGCCTCCGACAAAGTCGACAGACCAAAGCTCTGATAGCGCGCACGAAGAAACGATAGCGGATGCGCTTTGAGCGAGAGCCGCGTGGTCTGGTAATCTTGCAGCACATGTTCGGAGGCGGGCATTGGCGGCAAAGCCTGTATGCGCTCGGCGCCTTGCTCGGGGGCATCCAGCGCAGCAAACAGCGGCAGGCTGGCGCCAGCGGCCTCACCGCGCACTGCCCAGAGCGCCGCACGGCGATCCATCTGCATGGAGCTGAACGCGTCAGCCGCCGCAAGCCGTTCGAGCGTGCGCCGGTTCAGCCCCGCCCGTCTGCGCAAGGCGTCGGGCGTTTCATAGCCGCCCCCGCGCGCCGCCATCAGTTTTTCCATATCGGCCTTGGCCAGACCATCAACCTGCCGGAAGCCAAGCCGGACAGCGCGGAACGCTCCGGCACACGGCTCCAGCGTATTGTCCCAGTCCGACAAATTGACATCAACAGGACGGATCTCGACCCCATGCTCGCTGGCATCCCGCACGATCTGGGCGGGCGCATAAAACCCCAAAGGCTGCGCATTGAGCAAAGCCGCGCAGAACACATCCGGATGATGGCATTTCAGCCAGCTTGAAACATAAACCAGCAAGGCAAAACTCGCCGCATGGCTTTCGGGAAACCCGTATTCGCCAAAGCCTTTGATCTGGTCAAAGCAGCGTTTGGCAAAAACCGGATCATAGCCGCGCGCAACCATCTGGCGGACCATCTTGTCTTCATAGTTCAAAATCGTGCCGACCTTGCGAAACGTCGCCATAGCGCGGCGCAGACCATTGGCGTCTTCAGGACTGAAACGCGCCGCATCAATCGAGATCTGCATCGCCTGTTCCTGAAACAGAGGCACACCCAAAGTCCGCTTGAGAATACGCTCAAGTTCGTCAGGCGGGCCGTGCTCTGGGGCAGGGGCCGGATAGGTGACAGTCTCATTGCCCTTGCGGCGGCGCAAATAGGGATGGACCATATCGCCCTGTATTGGACCGGGCCGGACAATGGCGACCTGTATCACCAGATCATAAAATGTGCGCGGTCTCAGGCGCGGCAGCATATTCATCTGCGCACGGCTTTCGACCTGAAACGTGCCGAGGCTGTCCCCTGCACACAGCATGTCATAAGTCGCCGTGTCTTCGGCTGGAAGACTGGCAAGGCTGTGATGGATGTCCTTGTGCACAGCCAGCATATCAAAAGCTTTGCGGATGCAGGTGAGCATGCCGAGCGCGAGCACATCGATTTTGAGAATACCGAGCGCGTTGATGTCATCCTTGTCCCATTCGATAAACGTCCGGTCGGGCATCGCCGCATTGCCAATCGGCACGGTTTGGGTAAGCGGCCCGCGCGTCAGAATGAACCCGCCAACATGCTGGGAGAGGTGACGCGGGAAACCGATCAACTGGCGGATCAGATTGATCGCGCGGCGCAAAGCCGGACTGGTCGGGTCGAGCCCTGCCTGCCGGATCTGCTCGCCTTTGATGCCAGAGCCCCAACTCCCCCAGACCGTGCCCGCCATCACCGAAGCAATATCATCCGACAGGCCCATCGCCTTGCAGACATCCCGCACCGCCGAGCGCGGCCGATAACTGATCACGGTCGCGGTCAGGGCTGCGCGGTGGCGGCCATAGCGGGCATAAATATACTGGATCACTTCTTCGCGGCGCTCATGTTCGAAATCGACATCAATGTCGGGCGGCTCGCGGCGTTCTTTGGAGAGGAAGCGCTCAAACAGAAGGTTGCTTGTGTCCGGATCAACACTGGTAATGCCAAGACAGTAACACACCGCCGAATTGGCCGCCGAGCCGCGTCCCTGACACAGAATGCCCTGGTCGCGCGCCCAGGCGACAATATCGTGCACGGTGAGAAAATACGGCGCATAGTCCAGCCCCCGAATAAGCGTCAGCTCTTTGTCGAGCGCTTTGGTAACTTTGTCCGGCACACCATCAGGATAGCGCCATTTTGCCCCTTGCCATGTCAGCGTCTCAAGATGCGTTTGCGGACTGGTGCCTGCGGGCACAGGCTCGTCCGGATATTCATAGGCCAGCTCATCAAGGCTGAATGTGCACCGGTCGGCCAGTGTGAGCGTGCGCCGCAAGGCTGGCGCGAAGCCGGCAAACAGCCGCGCCATCTCCGCAGGGGACTTGAGATGCCGCTCGGCATTGGCGGCAAGCCTGTGTCCGGCGTCCGCCACAGTGGTATTCGTGCGGGTGGCCGTGAGCACATCTTGCAGCGGGCGGCGCTCGGGAGCGTGGTAGAGCACATCATTGATGGCAATGATCGGCGTGTTCGCGCGGGCCCCAAGCTGGGCAAGCCTTGCAATCGTTTCGCGGTTGCGGCCCTGATAGGTAAACCGTGCGCCAAGATAGATCCGGCCTGCCCAGTGCGCGCCCAGCTCTGTCAGGCCGGTTTCAAAGGCAGCGGTCAGCTCCGGCGGCGGTATGACAATAAAAATCTGCCCTTCGGCATGGGCGAGAATATCGGCAAGCCTGATCTCGCAGTCGCCCTTGCCCGAGCGCATCTTGCCAAGCGACAGCAATTCCGACAGGCGGCCATAGGCAGCGCGATCCGTCGGATAGCAGATCAGCTCCGGCCCATCGAGCGGCACAAGCCGGGCACCGACCAGCAGCCGCACCCCGTGCGCCTTGGCCGCTGTGTGCGCACGGACAATGCCCGCCAGCGTGTTCCTGTCCGCCACACCGATCGCCGCCAGCCCCAGCGCCTTGGCCCGAAGCACCAGTTCTTCAGCATGCGACGCCCCGTGCAGGAAAGAGAAGTTCGTGGTGACGGCAAGTTCGGCATATGTCATGCGAACTGTCCTTGAACATACCAGTCCGGTGCCTGGCCGCGATCATCTCCATAAAGCCCTTTGCGAAAGACCCAGTAGCGGCGTCCCGCTTCGTCTTCTATCCGGTAATAGTCGCGCGCACGCGGCAGGGTGCGGATCGGGGCTGGCGCATCCGGTTGCGCCGTTTGCAGCGCGGCGCGGGCATCGGCAATCAGGCTTGCATCTGCGCGCGGATCGAGCTTCGGGCTAAGCCATTTCGCATCTGCGCCTTCTTGGGGCTTGGCTGCTGGTGCCGGAGCCTGATGTCGCCACCATTCCGGCGCGATACGTTCCGGCCCGTCAGCACGCACCACACGCCGCGTCAGCCGCCGCCAGACAAAGCGCACAGGAGGCCCATCCGGTACGGACGCCAGAACCTCCACCCGCTCGGGCGGATCAAACAGGCGAATAGGGCGCGGCCCCGTCGGCAGCTTGGCCGCCTCGGTTTGCGCCTCGAAAGCCGCACGCTCAAACCGGATCTGCGTATCAGCCCGTTCCGGCACATGGCTGGCGAGAGGGGCGGGCATCTGCACACGATGCTCTCCGAGCTTGGCCCGAATACGATCCACCAGCGCAGAAAGGGCAACCATATCTGTCGAGCGCGCCGCCAGATCCCCACAAAGCGCCGCCGCACTCATATCCATCGGCCCCAAACGGTGCGCTTCAAGCATCAACAGATCAATGCCAAAGCCCGGATCAATCCCGTCAAGCTTTTCACCGAACAGCTTGAAGATATGGCGCGGTGCCCGCAAGGCTTGCGCGGTCGAGATCGCAATCGCCGACACGGTGCCATCCACACGGAAAGCATGCAGCGAGAAGCCGCGCGCGCCCTGTCCGAATTTGGCCAGCTCATCGCACAACATCACAACAAGCCGTTTCAGCCCCATCTCAACCGCCTCTGTGCTGGCAATCGGGTCAGGGCAGTGCAGCCTTGCCGTGCGGGCAGGAACCGGCCGCAGCGGGCTAAGCGGCTCCACCTTGCCGCCAAGCGCCTGATCCAGCCGTAGCAGAACCGCCCCCGCCGCCTGGGCCGACTGGAACCGCCGCGCCAGAGCCTTGCGGTCAATCCCGTAAAGCTGGCCAATATGTGTGAGGCCAAACCGGCGGAGCAGTGTCAAAGCCTCATCCGACAAGCGCAAAGCGGCCACCGGCAAAGCAGCCAGCCCTGCGCGTTCCTGTCCGCTGGCAAGGCACGTGCCCGCCTGATGCCGCGCCAAAGCCCACGCAGCGCCCTGTGTCCCCGCCAGAGCCAACGCAGCCTGGAAACCATTGCCGACCAAATGCTCCGAGATTTGGCCAAGCATGGCCTCTTCCCCGCCATAAAGATGCGCGCAGCCTGTCACCTCCAGCATCAGCCCGTCCGCCCCCTCAAGCGCCACCAGCGGCGCAAACCGGATCATCCAGTCCGCCAGCGCCTCAAGCATGGCCGCATCAGCCGCGCGATCAATCTCGGCATAGCTAAGCTGCGGCGCGCGGGCCTTGGCATCGGTAAAGCGCAAGCCCGCACTGACGCCCAGCGCGCAGGCAGCTTGGTTGGCCGCCGCCACACGCAGCCCGTGAGCAGTCTTTTCGACCAGAACAAAGGGGCAGGAGGTCAGCCCGCCCTTATCCTGTCTGGCGCGGCTGAAGCGTGTGAGCGGCCACTCCGGCAGCCACACTGAGAGATAGCGTTTCATCGTTGAAATCCAGATTGTAAACTGACCCCGCCAGATGTGGGCTTTGACGTGTGCGTTCGAGCACAGCTTGCCAGCGCGGGGGTCCGGGCGCGTTCGGATCAAACCGGTTGGGCGCAGACGGGCGAGGGCTCACCCGCCAGCGCGCCGTCGCGGCGGTTGATCCATTGCGAGTGTAAGGCATCAGGAGAATGACCGGCACACCATGACGGCTGGACGCCAGTGTCAGCCGCCGGCTTGCGGTAAAGTCCGCCCCGTCCAGCTCCGCAATCACAAGACTGGCCGCGCCCGAGCGAATGGCTTCTTCGATCACCCATAAAGCTTCGCTGCGTTTATAGGCCGACACGGTCAGCAGAGCCCTGAGCGGTGTCCGCAATTGCGACAGGCCCGCTTGCATCACGCAGCCATGATCATAGGCCAGCCCCGACTGGCGCACCCAGATGACCGGCCCCTCTGGTCTATGGGCAGCCGTCAGCGCAAACCCCGTCAGCGCAGCCATGTCGCCATGCGCCCGCTCGCAGACCTCATGCACACCGCTCTCGCCCAAGCCAAAAGGAAACCGCGCCTGCTGGGGGGCTGGCGGCTTGGAGGCATAGAAAACCCCTTTAGGCAAAACCGTAAGAACATCCATATGTTCTTATTTTGTTCTTTTGCAAAAGAGTCAAGCTTTCGGCCGGTGAGGCGGAAGAAAAAGGCGTGCAAGAGGCCCCTATGTGCGTGTGCCGCCAGACACAGGGTCCAGCGGCACACACCGATAGTCTTGTCCTTGTGCGGCGCCAGCTAGTCTCCGCTGCGGACGCTAAACAGGCAAAGCGCCAGAAGCAAAGTCGCCGCCACACCGGAGCCTCCGCCGAGCGGGCTTGGCACAAAGCCTTGCAGCCCGAACATCAGAACCAGCGCATTGGCGACCAAAGCCACCACGCCGACCAATGCAGTCAAGCCGCCAAGAAGTTTGCCGCCTTCGCCGATCTTGGCCATGCCGAACACGATCGCCGCCAAACCAAGCAGGATTTTCGCAGCATTGTATCCAAAGAACGAGAAGGCGAGGACTGAAAACGCAACACCGTTAAGCTCCGGATTGGCTGTTGCCGCCTCAAAAAAAGGGTCGAATTGCGTCAGGCCCACACCCACCTGCATCACATTGAGCACCGCGCTGAAGGCAATCGCAGCAAAGCCCAAAGTGTAGCGTTTGGCCATGACCAGAGCCGAGCCGGCAAAAGCGCTCAGCAGAACGAAGAGCAGACCTTCCAGCCCCCATATGATGTGCCGCTCAACATCAGGCGCATACCGAAACAACACTGTATAAATCGGTTGCGAAATCGCCGCCAGCAAGAGCAGGAGAGCGACAATCTTAACGGTGC
>CAZXXY010000028.1:16507-24729 GCA_964644755.1 uncultured Hyphomonas sp.
ATCGGTTGCGAAATCGCCGCCAGCAAGAGCAGGAGAGCGACAATCTTAACGGTGCGGTCTTGTGAGAGTTCCATAATGGCTTCCTTCAGCGAAGATGACCCGCGCCAGTCATTTGCGCGAGCAAAACGCAAGGCTATAACCAGTCGGTGAAAAGCTCAATAGAAACTGTGTTCCAGACGTTCTAGATAAACGCGGCAATATCGCTGAGCGGCTTTTTCTTCAGCGCATGATTGGGCACCATGGCGTCGTCGGCAGGGTATCCGGCGACAAGAACGAGGAACGGCTTTTCCGTTTTTGGCCTGTCGCATAGCTCGTTGAGAAAACTCATCGGATTGGGCGTGTGCACCAGCGTGGCAAGGCCCGCTTGCTGGCAGGCCGCAATCAGCAGCCCTGTCGCAATGCCGACGCTCTCGTGAATATAGTAATTCTTCCGGTCGTCCCCCATTTCGACACCGCCGCGCCGCTGGGCGAAAATACCGATCAGCCAAGGCGCGATTTCCATATAGGGCTTATCCGCATCCGTCCCGATCGGGGCAAGCGCATCGAGCCATTCTTCGCTGGCGCGGCCCGAATAGAAAGACGCTTCTTCCGCTTCTGCCGCTTTGCGGATCTGGGATTTTTTCTCGGCCGAGCCAATACAGGAAAAAAACCATGGCTGATGATTGGCGCCCGACGGCGCTGTGCCGGCAGCGGCAACACAGGCTTCGATAATCGCGCGATCGACAGGTCTGTCCGAAAAACTGCGGACCGAACGCCGCCGGGCCATATCGTCATGAAACGCCGTTGCGCGCGCTTGCATCTCGTCTAGCGGATATTCGCGCCAGCTGCTGAGGGGAACATGGGTCTCGGGTGACGTTTTCATAAGGCGTCCAGTCTATGTTTCGTGGGGGCTTTCGCCGTCTTCTCGTCCTGCCTCTACATCACGTTTGACGCGATCGCTACCCAAAAGCTGGTCCATCGCCAGCGCTGCATCATAGCTGACATCGGCAAGAAAGTGCAGTTGCGGAGTGAATTTCATTTCGATCTCACGGCCGAGTCTGCCGCGCAAAAAAGCAGCCGCACGGTTCAGCCCTTCGGCAACCTCTTTGGACCGCTCGGCAGACTGGTCCCCAAGCGGAATACAGAACACATTGGCATGGCGTAAATCCGGCGAACAGCGCACTTCGCCGATCGTCACAGAGACGCCTTGGAGGGCCGGATCACGAAACTCTTCGCGCGCCAGAATATCAACCAGCGCATGCCGGACCAGTTCACCGGCCCGAAGCTGGCGCTGGCTTGGCTCGAGCGAGCGGGGTTGGCGGGATTTCTTTCCCATAATGTTGGCCCTTTATAAGCGGGTTTTAAGCTCGATCAGATCCTGAAAAGCCTGACGTCCGGCAGCGTCTTCTGCAAACCAGCGATCAGGAATGAGGAGGGTAGGACTACCATCAATAATCAAAGTAAGGAAAGTGCGGCCCCGACGAATTTCCGAGATTGCAGCCCAGCCAATGTGCGAGACAACATGACCGCGCCGGACGATTAAGGCGTCATCCGTGATGTCTACCGTTGTCCCCTGAGTAAGTTCTTCACTGCGGCCATGGCTCTGGCGATAGGACAAGCGCATGAAAATAAGATACCAGGAAATGCCCGCAAAAGCGGCGACAAAGGCGGATAACAGCCAGATCCAATAGGTCGAGAACCCTGCATTTTCAAATTGCGCTCTGGTGATGACGGTGACACCAGCCGAAATAATCGGTGCTGTAAGACCGGCATAATAGACCGTCGTCGGCCCGACCGTGCCTGACCGCGTTGTGCCGGTCAGCCGTTTCAGGTCTTTTTTGGTGAGTTGTCCTGTAACCGTTCTGGATTCGCTCACTGGATGCTCCTCAACAACATCAATTCAGCGGCAATCTACTCCAAACGTCTTTCGATTTCCTCAATTTGGAAGCACTCAATGCGATCTCCAACGCGGATATCTTCATATTTTTCAAAAGCCATGCCGCATTCTTGTCCATTCGACACTTCCGCAACTTCATCTTTGAAGCGTTTGAGCGTTTTCAGGTCACCTTCATGGATCACCACATCATCACGAAGCAATCGCACACCGCAGCCGCGCTTGACGACGCCTTCGGTCATACGGCAACCCGCGACTTTGCCGGTTTTGGTGATGTTGAAAACTTCGAGAATTTCCGCATAACCAAGGAAAGTCTCGCGCTTTTCTGGTGCCAGCATGCCCGACAATGTGTTCTTCACATCGTCGATCAGGTCATAAATCACCGAATAATACCGGATTTCGACGCCTTCTTGTTCGGCCAGATCGCGGGCCTGCTTATTGGCCCGCACATTGAACGCGAAAATGGGAGCGCCCGAAGACTGTGCAAGCAGCACGTCGCTTTCGGAAATACCGCCGACCGCACCATGGATCACATGGGCGCGGACTTCTTCGGTCGAAATTTTGTCCATGCTCTGGGAAATCGCTTCGACAGATCCTTGCACATCGCCTTTGACAACAATTGGCATCTCTGAGGTCTGTACCGCGCCATCTTTGAGGCGGTTGAGAATGGTCTCGAGCGATGTCCGTGCCGCAGCGCCTGCGCGCCCCTGAACCTGACGTTTCTGACGCTGACGATACTCGGTAATCTCTCTCGCCCGTGCTTCAGTATCGACCACGACGAACTGTTCGCCCGGATCCGGAGCACCATCAAGCCCGAGCACTTCGGCTGGAAGGGACGGGGTGGCTTCTTTCATCTGCTGGCCGCGTTCATTGAACAGCGCACGAACCTTGCCCCACTGCGCACCGGCGACAACAATATCACCGCGCTTGAGCGTTCCGCGTTTGACCAGAACCGTTGCAACAGGACCGCGGCCCTTGTCGAGCTGGCTTTCAACAACACTACCATCGGCAGCGCGGTCGGCATTGGCTTTCAATTCCATAAGCTCGGCTTGCAGCGTGATGGCCTCTGTCAGCTTGTCGAGGCCTTCGCCGGTAATCGCCGAGACAGACACCGCCTGAACGTCGCCGCCCATGGATTCAACCTGCACATCATATTGCAGAAGCTGTGTCAGCACATTGTCCGGCTTGGCGTCCGGCTTGTCGATCTTGTTGACCGCGACAATCATCGGCGCTTCTGCCGCCTTGGCATGGGCAATCGCTTCTTGTGTTTGCGGCATGACACCATCATCGGCAGCCACAACAAGGATCACAATATCAGTGACAGTCGCGCCGCGTGCCCGCATTGCCGAGAAGGCTGCGTGGCCGGGCGTATCCAGCACAGTGATCTTGTCCTTGGACGCAAGCTGGACCTGATAGGCACCAATATGCTGGGTAATGCCGCCCGCTTCGCCGGCAACAACATCCGTCTTGCGCAAGGCATCAAGCAGGGATGTTTTCCCGTGATCAACATGGCCCATAACCGTCACAATCGGCGCGCGCGGTGTCATGTCCGCTTCGTCATCTTCAATGCCTTCGAGACCAATCTCGACATCGGCTTCGGACACACGTTTGACCGTGTGGCCAAATTCAGAAGCAATCACCTCAGCCGTATCGGCATCAACAATGTCGTTCGACCGCATCATCTCGCCTTGTTGCATCATGTATTTTACAACATCGGCAACGCGTTCCTTCATCCGGACAGCGAGTTCCTGAAGTGTGATCGTTTCGGGCAATTGAACTTCGCGGGAGACCTTCTCCGCCTCGCTGGCATCGCCAGACATACGGCGCTCGCGTTCGCGCTCACGAGCGCGTTTGAGAGAGGCGAGCGAGCGTTGCCGATCGCCATCATCCCCAAGAGCCGAGGCAATGGTAAGCTTGCCGCGACGACGCTTCGGCTCGCCGCGGGGTTTTGATCCGCCCTGATTGCGATTGCTGAAATTATCTTTCTCGCGGTCACGTTTGACACGTCCGCCCATCGCTTCGAGCGCGGAAGGATCAGCCGGCGGGGCCTTATCGGCGGCTGGCTTGCTGCGCTCGGATTTGGACGAACGGGTGCTGGCGCTTGCGGCGGCGGCAGCAGCAGCGGCAAGTTTGGCTTCTTCTTCAGCAGCAGCTTTACGGCGGGCTTCGGCCTCTTCGCGCTCTTTTTCGACCTGAACCTTGCGCTGTTGCTCTTCTTGCAAACGCTTTTGCGCTTCCTGGGTGCGTTGGGAATCGGCAGCGCGCTTTTCCTGTTGGCTCTTTTGAGCCTGAAGCGCAGCTTTACGGGCGGCCAGCTCGGCCTCTGTGATGCCAAGCTTGCGGGCAAGGGCTGCATCTTCGGAGATGGCAGGCTTTTCTTTCGCCGCTCCGCTTCCGCCGCCGGGACCGCCGACCATGCGGCGTTTTTTCTTCTCCACGACAACTTGTTTGGATCGGCCATGGCTGAAGCTCTGGCGAACTGTGCCGGAACCCGAACGGGAGACCGTGAGCGGTTTGCGGCCGCTGCCTGAAGTTTTGCCTGTATCGTTGCTGTCGCTCATTACCACCAAATACCAATTTGCTTTGGATCACACCATTTGTGACCCATTATGCTTCCAATTTGCGTCCCGATGTCCATTCCGTGTCTGGCACGGACCGGAAACCGGTTAGTCTTTTATAGTCCATCCGCCACTGTCGGGAAAACGGACCACCTTCGATCAGCCCATGTATCACATGGTCGCGCCCAAAGGCCATGCCCAATTCCGCAGATGTTAGTCCGCCGGACAAGTAGACATCGCTATATATAGCTTTCGCCAGAAAATATACCTTATTCCGCCCGTCATCCGCACTATCACTCGCCGCAAACAGGGTGCCGGGGCGTTGTTTGCGTAAACTGGCGCGGACCTGATCGAATCCGAGAATCACTTTTCCGGCCTTTTTAGCCAATCCCAGCGTGCTTTGAAGGCGTTTTACCAGAAGTGTTTCGATCAGATCAGCCAAATCGGGAGAGGGCAGGCTCTGTTGCTTGAAGCCGCGCGAAAACGCTCCTGTCTTGATTGCCTGATCAACGCTCGACCGCTGGGCTTCGATCCATAAGCCGCGGCCGGGCAGGCGTTGGGCAATATCGGGCGCAACAGTCCCGTCAGGCGCGCGGGCAAAGCGCACCATCTGGGCCTGAGGCAACCGTTCACGCGTCGCTGCACATTGGCGCAGCGGCGTGCCGGATGTGTCTAGTACCGGTGCGTCATCATTCTGTTTCGGGTGCGGCATCGTCTCCGCCTTCCGTTTCAGGGGCGGCTGTGGTGCCAAGAGCCCCAAGCGCCATAAGAGCACGTTCTTCTTCAGTCAGATCCATTTCTTCTGTGAGTTGGTCTGCAGCCATTTTGGCCTGCAATTCGTCAAGCACGTCCTGTTCGATCCAGCCCGCCAGAATGCGCGCCTTCATAATGAAGATCTGGGCGTCATCCTTGCGCATGGAGCCTTTCTTCAAAATGCCTTCAATGAACACAGGCTTGCCGTCCGGGCCCGGCTCGCGCCAGCCTGTAATGTCATCCGGCACAAGGCCAGCAACATCATCAACCGTCTTGATCTCGTTCTCGCCCAGTTTCACCGCAAAGCCCGGCGTCATCCCCTCAAGGTCCATCACGGCGTCTTCAACGCCCAGTTCCTGACGGCGATTGTTCTGTTCTGCTGCCAGTTTCTCGAGATAATCCTGCCCGCGCGCCTGGATTTCAGTCGCGACATCTTCGTCAAAGCCTTCAATCTGCATGAAGTCTTCAGGCGAGACATAAGCGATCTCCTCGACCGTTTCAAAGCCTTCGGATGCGAGCAATTGGGCGAGGGTTTCGTCTGCGTCCAGCGCCTTCATGAACAGAGCTGTGCGCTCGATAAATTCGCGCTGATAGCGTTCTGAATCCTGGCTCTCGGTGACCAGATCAATCTGCCAGCCGGTCAGCTGCGAAGCGAGACGGACATTCTGTCCGCGGCGTCCAATCGCCAGCGGGAACTGGTCATCCGCAACAACCACTTCAACACGCCGCTCGTCTTCATCAAGCACAACCTTGCTCACTTCCGCAGGTTGCAGCGCGTTCACGATGAACGTCGCATCGTCAAATGACCACGGGATAATGTCGATCTTCTCGCCAGCCAGTTCGCCGACAACCGCCTGCACACGCGCCCCGCGCATACCCACACACGCGCCCACCGGATCAATCGAGCTGTCATTGGAAATCACACCGATTTTCGCGCGGCTGCCCGGATCACGCGCACAGGCTTTGATCTGGATCACGCCATCATAGACTTCCGGCACTTCCTGAGAGAAGAGCTGCTTCATAAAGTCGGGATGGGCGCGGCTGAGGAAAATCTGCGGCCCTTTGATCTCGCGGCTGACTTTATAAAGATAGGCGCGAACACGATCACCGGGCTGGAAATTTTCCCGCTGAATGCTGTCATTGCGGCGAATAATGCCTTCGGCGCGGCCCAGATCAACAATCACATGACCATATTCCACGCGCTTGACGATGCCATTGAGCACTTCGCCTTCGCGATTGGTAAACTCGCCAAACTGGCGCTCGCGCTCGGCGTCGCGCACTTTCTGCATGATGACTTGCTTGGCGGATTGCGCCGCGACACGGCCAAAATCAAACGGAGGCAATTCTTCCTTGATCTCGTCGCCAGGCTCCAATTCACCATCGATTTTCAACGCTTCGGTCAGGCTCATTTGCTGAACTGCGTCTTCGACCTCGTCATCGGGCACAACCGTTTGCACGCGCCACAGGCTTTGCTCGCCGCTTTCGGTGTCAATGACAGCGCGGATGTCGTGTTCCTGACCATAGCGGGATTTCGCCGCCTTCTCGATCGCTTCCTGCATCGCTTCAATCACGATGGCTTTGTCGATGCCTTTTTCTTCCGCCACGGCGCGGGCAATTTGAAGAATTTCGAGCCGGTTGGCTGATACGCCGATATTGCTCATCTCATATCTCCTGAAGGTCGTCTTCGTCTGTAAGACTGGTTTGCTCATCAATCTCGAAACCTTCGAGATCATCATCTTGTGGGGGAAGCGTTCCGCTTGTGCGGGCCGCTTCAATCAATTTGTCGGTCAGGATCAGACTGGCCTTTGACAGCTCGTCAATCTCCGCTTCCAGTTCGGTTTCATCATCGAGCTGCAAAGTGACCTTACCATTTTCTTCGCCGGTAATCACGCCCTGAAATCGCCGCCGATTGTCGAGCGGACGGATCAGTTCAAGCTTGGCTGCCTGACCGATCCAGCGACCAAAGTCGCCAGGACGGGTGAGGGGGCGGTCAATACCGGGCGTCGACACTTCCAGCGTATAGCGCTCGGTAATCGGGTCGACATCATCCATCACCACAGACACCGCCTTCGACAACCGCTTGCAATGCTCCACATCGGTCGGCAGCCCGCCAGCCTTCTCCGTCATGATCTGCAGGAGTGGTTGGCGTCCGCCCATCACGCGCACGCGGACAATCTCCATCCCTTGCTCTTGAGCAATAGGATCGATCAGACCGAGAATGCGTTTTTCCTGTTCCGACTGAGCAATCACGCAAAAGCGCCTTTCCTTGATGCGGACAACCGGCCCCGTATGGACACCGGATTCTGGATAATAAAAAGCGGCGGCCCCTCTATTCGAAGAACCGCCGCCGATATATTTTCGACTTGCGAACATCTATAGAGCCGAATGTCGGCTCTGTCACCTGTTCTTTTGCCAGAAAGTCACGGCTTGTGCCGCAACAGGTCTAGCTGACTTTGAGATCAACTGCGGAAGTTTTCCCGCGACGTTCGTCTGTGTAAAGTTCGTATTCGATCGCTTGCTCTTCTTTGAGTGTGCGAAGTCCTGACTTTTCAACAGCAGAAATGTGTACAAACACATCGCCGCCGCCATCGTCTGGCTTGATAAAGCCAAAACCTTTGGTGTCATTAAACCATTTTACTGTGCCCGTCGCCATTTGCGGCTCCTAATTCATAGTTCAAAAATCTCCCCTGACCTGATCGGCAAGATCATTCCAAGACAGGTCGATAATGTAGGGAAGAAACTGTAGGCCGCCGGTCTTGGCGGTAGTCTGAAGCTCGACCGAACGGTATCGATAAGTTAACGGGTCACACCTGCGGCAATCCGTCAAGGAAAATCGGTGCGAACCAATCAACCTTTCTATTCTGAGTAGTATTGCAAGGTTTTTTGCAACGCTTTGCTGGTCGTTTCCCTATCCTCGAAATTTCAATATCGGGATAAGATCCAGCTATCGGGCGTCAATCGAGAACACAAAGGGGTAGATGATATTGCTCCGTTCCATCGAGCAGCTCGACAGGTCGATGCCTTCGGCTGGCGACCAG
>CAZXXY010000029.1:0-8283 GCA_964644755.1 uncultured Hyphomonas sp.
CCACCGCCCCATCCCATATTGTCTGTCCCTGACACAAGCAAAGCGGCAATTGGCCAGACCGTTTAGACAGGGCCGGTTGTTTGTGTCGGGGCGGAGGTCTGGATGTGCGGGCCGGGGGTAACGGTCCCGGCGCGAGTTCAGCGGCGCCAGAGTGCAATCCTGTCGGCGGCTCAAAGAGTGCGGCAACGCAAACGTGGGGCAGGCTACAGTAAGGTTGAGTAAGTCATCACCACGCCGAAAAATCTCCGGGACGGCGCGCACAGCGCATCCATCGCCATTCGAGAGAATGGCAGTTCTATCGGTGTGATGTTCGCGCCGTCCGAGCTTATCTCGCCAGTGCTCCGGCTCGTGGCGGGGTTTGGTGTGGGTGTCAGACTGGGAGTGAAAGTGTTCGCCCTCGAAGCGTTTCACTCTTCGTTCAAATTCAAAAACGCCACCCCGCTCTCGCCCAGCGGCACCGTCGCAAATGGCCCGCCATGACACGCATTGGCTTTGTCGGTCGGGTCGAGCGGGCCAGCCTCGGCATAGACCGCTTCGGCAAATTGCTCGGCATTGTCCTTCGGTTTGTACCCCAGATGGCTCGCGCCGGAATTATCCACAGGCGCACGGTCATTGTTCGAGACGCCATAGACCACTGAAAAACCCGTCACAGGCGTCGTAATCGCCCGCTCGACCAGATGCACCAGATCGCCCTCTGACAGCCATGAGCCGACCGCGCGTGGATTGGTCACCTGCGCACAAGAGAGAATACGCATGCACACCGCCTCGACATTGCGCTTGTCCCAATACATCCGCGCCAGATCCTCGGCAAAGCACTTGGCCAGACCATAAAACGTGTCCGGCCTGTGCGGCGCGTCGATGCCGATAAAGTTCGTCTTGTCATGCATCCCGACCGCATGGATCGAGCTCGCATAGACAACGCGGCGAACCCCGTGCCGGAAAGCCGCCTCCCAGACATTGTAAGCGCCAATAATGTTCGGCCCCAAAATCTCGTCAAACGGCGCTTCGTCCGCCACCGCCCCGAAATGCACAATCATGTCGGCTTCGGCGGTTACGGCGAGAACATCCTCAAGGCTCGCCAGATCAGCGCGGCTGTAGACCTCGTTCGGCAAGAGCTCGCCAATCCCCTCATGCAAATCCGTTGACACCAGCGTCTCCGCCATCCCTGCCAATGATTTGCGCAAATAGCCGCCAAGCCGTCCGCCAGCTCCGGTTAGAACAATCCGCTTCATGCTATCTCTCCCCGTTTCGCCGCCGCGAGCACAGCGTCAATCTCGGCCTCGCCCAGTCCATATGTCTCGCGCGCAACCTCCGCAGAGATATAGCCGCGCCGCAAATCCTCTTTGACGTCCGCAACGGCCCGCTCGGACGGCTTGCCATAGCCCGCTCCGCCCGGAAATGACAGCGACACCCGTGCGCCATGCGGCACGAACTGCTTGCCCTTGCCGCGAAACCTGGTGCCGTCGTCAAGCTCAAGCACAGTTGGCGCACCATCCTCGCCGCCTTGCCGGCCCCGCGCAGGATAGTTCACCCGATCAAACATCGCCGAGAAATCCGCCTCATGCCCCTCTGCCGCGCTGACATCCATATATTGCCCAAGCCCGCCGCGATACTTGCCCGCCCCACCGCTATCCGGACGCAGCTCCTTGCGCCAGATTATCACCGGCCCCGCATGTTCTGTTGCTTCCACCGGCATCGTCATCACACCGGACGGAAACGCCGTCGCATTCATCCCGTCCAGCGTTGGCCGGGCACCCGCCCCGCCAGAATTAAACGTCAGCACTTCGGCCCGTCTCGCATGGTCCGGCGCAGGCGCATCGCGGCGCGGCCTCAGTGACACTTGAAAATTGCAAAGCGTTCCTGCGCCTTCTGCCGGCACGGTCGCAGGTAGTAATTTATCGAGCGCATCATAAACCGTATCCGGCAGCATATGTCCGATAATGTGGCGCAGCGTCACCGGCGCGGGATGAACTGCATTCACAATCGTGCCCTCCGGCGCGGTAATCTCGAACGGCGCGAGCGAAGCCGCATTGTTCGGAATATCAGGCGCAATCGCGCATTTGAGCGCGTAGCAGGCATAGGCTTGCGTATACACCATCGGCACATTGATGCCCTTATTGTCGACAGGCGATGTCCCAGCAAAATCACAAAGCACTTTGTCGGTCGCAATCTCGACGCGCACTTTCAGCGTGATTGGATCATGATAGCCATCAACCACCATCTCGCCATCTGCAACGCCATGGGCCAGCTCATTGATCCGCTCTAACGTGGCAGCGCGCGAATTGCCGAGAATAAAGCCCGCAATGCCGCTTAGGTCGGAGAGGTCAAACTCATCCATCATCGCCGACAGCCGCCTCTGACCAACTTCATTGCACGTCGCCAAGGCGTAAATATCCCCGACCACTTGATCCGGCTCCCGCACATTCGCACGCACCATTGCCATCAGTGTCTCGTTGACCGTGCCCGCCGAAATCATTTTCATGATCGGGATATACAATCCTTCTTCATAGACCGAGTTGGCATCCGCCCCGAAACCAAGCCCGCCAATGTCCACCACATGTGCCGTGCAGGCAAAGAAGCCCACCAATGCCCCTTGATAGAAAGCCGGTGTCACGACGGTAATATCATGCAAATGCCCCGTGCCCTCCCACGGATCATTGGTGATGTAGACATCCCCCTCGACCATATCTTCATAGCCGATTTTCCGAATAAAGTGCCCGACCGCCGCCGCCATCGCATTCACATGCCCGGGCGTCCCCGTCACAGCCTGAGCCAGCATATTGCCCTGATAGTCGTAAATCCCCGCCGACAGATCACCTGCCTCACGCACCGATGTCGAGAACGCCGTCCGAATAAGCGCCTGAGCCTGTTCCTCGACCACCGAAATCATCCGGTTCCACATAATCTGGTAACGCACCGAGTCCCGCATCATCTCTCCATCCCTGCTCACGTCTCAAACCGGATATCAATACAGCCATCGGCCTGCGCAATCGCGCGGCCGCTAACAGGCACAATAATCGTCGTTTCATCTTCGGTAATGACCGCCGGTCCCGCCACGACCTGTCCAGCTTGCAAGCCCGCTCTCTCGACAGTCGCAGCACTCACCATGTCTCCCGTCGCCGCGTCGAACACATCACGGGACGTTTCAACCGAAACCTTTCCAGCCTCCCCGAACCCGAACTCGGCAACCCGCAGCGCGGTCGGTGGCGCCGTTGTCACATTCACCGCCCAAACCGTGATCTCGATATCCATACCCTCGACCGTCCGGCCAAACATCGCCGTATATTGCGCTTCAAACAAGGCGGCGAATTCGGATGCATCAGGCGCCGCAGCTTGGGCCGCGGTCAACACAATCGGAATTTCCCAACCCTGACCAGTATAGCGCATATACGCTTTCGCTTCGGCAAACAGCTCAGCCCCCGCCGCGCATTGTTCGACAAAACGCGTCGCCTCCTCCTGCAATTCCGCCAGCAAAGACTTCACCATGCCGCCATCAAAATCGGACAGCCGGCTATAGATGCTCCGTGTCGCCTCAAAGCTGAAGGGCGCGCGCAAAAATCCGATCGCCGATCCCACACCGGCGCCAGGCGGCACAAGCAGTCGCGTAATCCCCAGCTTCTCGCTGAGCCGTCCCGCATGCAAGGGCGCTGCCCCGCCAAACGCAATCATCGTATAATCAGAAATTTCTTCGCCATTTTCGACCGCATGCACGCGCGCAGCATTGGCCATATTCTCGTCGACCATCTCGGCCACACCGAACGCTGCCGTTTGAGCATCCATGTCCAGCACATTGCCAATTTCGGTCTCGAGCGCACGCGCCGAAGCACTTTTTGCAAGTTTGATCGTCCCGCCAGCAAAATTGTCCGGATCAAGCTTCCCTAAAACAAGGTCGGCATCCGTCACAGCAGGACGTTCTCCGCCGCGTCCATAACAGGCGGGCCCGGGTTCCGAACCGGCAGACTCCGGCCCGACGCGAATTTGTCTGAGCCCGTCAACATGCGCGAGCGAACCGCCGCCCGCCCCAATCTCCACCATATCAATCACCGGAATGGAAATCGGCATACCCGAGCCCTTCTTGAACCGGTAAGTCCGCGCCACTTCAAACACTCGGCTCGTCTTTGGTGTCTGGTTCTGGATCAGGCAAATCTTCGCCGTCGTCCCGCCCATGTCAAACGACAGCACTTTGTCGAGCCCGTACCGCGACGCAATATTGGCCGCGAACACCGCCCCGCCGGCCGGGCCAGACTCAACAAGTCTCACAGGAAATTCAGCAGCGCTTTCCAGTGAGATAATCCCGCCGCCCGAATGGATTAGAAAAACGGGGCAGTTTGCCCCTTCTTCTTGCAATCGCCCTTCGAGACGCATCAGATAACTCTTCATCTGCGGCTTGATGTAAGCGTTCGCCACCACGGTATTGAAGCGCTCATATTCGCGCATTTGCGGCGAAACCTCGCTCGAAATCGACACCATGATATCAGGGTTGGCTCTCAGCAAAGCTTCGCGCATCAACTGCTCATGCTGGCCATTTGCGTACGCATGCAGGAACCCTATGGCAACGCTCTCATACTCGGCCTCGGCAATCGCTCTTGCGAGCGTGTCGATGTTCTCCGCCTGTGGGGCAATCAACACGTCGCCCTGCGCACTGACCCGCTCGCGCAAAGTATACCGTTGGTAACGCGGCAAGAGCGGCTCGGGCAGTTTCAGATTGAGGTCATACTGCTCGAAGCGCGACTCGGTCCTCATCTCGATCACATCCCGAAACCCTTCTGTCGTGATCAATGCTGTCTTCGCCCCGCGACGTTCAATCAGCGCATTGGTCGCCAGCGTGGTGCCATGAATAATTTGCGTAATAAGAGCCGGAGAAATATTCGCTTTCGCACACACCTTATGCATGCCCTCGACAATAGCATCTTCCGGAGCAGCATAGGTCGTGAGCACTTTGACCGAATACTGATTTTCGGCCATTTCGAGCACCACATCGGTAAACGTCCCGCCAATATCAACCCCGAGCCGGACTTCGCCTACCGCCATAACACCCTCATCATAAAATAGCCCGCGCAACGCGCATCACCAACGCTTATCCCTGTCTAGGCGATGACCACCCAATCTCCAAGAACCGGGACTTTTTTTGCCTCGGCAAGCCGCCAAGGCGCCGACATAAGCCACTAATCACCTTGCCTAAACCACGCCGTTCATCATTGCCTTCATCACGACAATCCGCTTCTTCACAGGCCCCGGCATTTTCTCGCCAGTATATTGGAATCGCAAAGCAGCATGGGCGATAGCGGGCCGGATCTGCACTGGAACAACAGGTACCACAGGTGCTGCAACATCCGGCTCTCCACGGCGTGCAGCGGCATAAACCGGAGCAAGGTCCTGCACGTGCGGTCCCCAGGCGTGAACTTTCACCAACAATCCGGCCGCAGCGCGCATCAAAAGCACTTCCGGTTCCAATGACCTGTCGTTCGACTCCAGCGCGGCTTCATGCCCATCAACCAGCCCCGCAAGGATCTTGGGCGATAACCCCGCCTCATAAATTGCTTGCACCACATCATGCGCACGCGCAGGCTCGCCAGCCTCCCATTCTGCGGCGACATCCCGCCACCACTGGAACCTGATAGCCGCCAATCCGGGTTCGGAGACGACAAGCCGCACCTTGGCAAGCTCCAGATTCAGCGCATAAAGCGCAATCATCTGGCGGCGCTCTGGCAGAGCTGCATAGCGGCTCGACAGCCAGCGATCTTCATCCTCGCGGCGCACGCGCTGATCAAGCTGTTTCCAATTCTGGGATAAACTATACTTTGTCATGACTGCTTCGGTCCTCTATACGATAAAAGACTAAGCTCAAAACCGATATTCTACGGAGACTAAAAATGGCATTTGACCTTCCCGACCTCCCTTATGGACGCAGTGATCTGGCACCGCACGTATCCGAGGAGACATTGAACTTCCACTATGGCAAGCATCACAATGCCTATGTCACCAATCTTAACAAGCTGATTGACGGCACCGATATGGCCGACAAGTCACTTGAAGACATTATCAAAGCAGCCGCAGCGGACCCCGCCAAAGCAGGACTGTTCAACAATGCTGCCCAAGTTTGGAACCATACATTTTACTGGCACTCGATGAAGCCGGGTGGCGGCGGCGCACCAACAGGTAAAATCGCAGAGATGATCGATCGCGATTTCGGTTCATATGATGAATTTGCCGCCCAGTTCAAAGCCGCTGGCGGCACTCAGTTCGGCTCCGGCTGGGCATGGCTGGTCCTCAAAGACGGCAAGCTTGCAATCACCAAGACACCAAATGCGGAAACACCGATTACCGAATCGGACGTCACGCCGCTCCTGACCATGGATGTCTGGGAGCACGCTTACTATCTCGATTATCAAAACTCCCGTCCAAATTATATGACCGCCTTCCTCGCAGAGCTGGTCAATTGGGATTTTGCCAACCAAAACCTGTCCGACGCTGGGTAGTATCGCCCCGCATACAAACACCGAAAGCCCGCCCTAACCGGCGGGCTTTTTTGTACCGGTCAATTGCGACATGAAAGCCATACCCTTCAAACAAATGCAGGTTTCTTACACTACACCTTGTGTTTCTTGATGATTCCTGTCTAAGGGATCGCAATAGATGTTTCCGGGCGTAGATCTTGCCCGGCTGTCACGATGAGCGTGACCCGAGCATTGAGTTTAGACTAATCCCGAAAGAAACCATTTTGACTGAACAAACAAATGACCAAGCCGAGACTGAAACAGCGTCGGCCGCCGAAGAACAAGAAAAAGTAACCTTCGAAGATTTGGGGCTAAACCCCAAGATTCTTCAGGCTGTCGCAGACGCAGGTTATACGCACGCAACGCCTATTCAGGAACAAGCGATCCCGCACATCTTAGTCGGCGGCGACGTGACAGGCATCGCCCAGACGGGCACCGGCAAAACTGCCGCGTTTGTGCTACCGATGATCCACCGTCTCGCCAAGGGCCGTGCCCGCGCACGCATGCCCCGCACTTTGATTTTGGCACCGACCCGCGAGCTTGCCGATCAGGTCGCCGAGAATTTCGTCAAATATGGCAAGCATCTGAAACTCTCCATGGCCCTCTTGATCGGCGGGGTAAGCTTCAAAGAGCAAGAGCGCCTTCTCATGCAGGGCGTCGACGTTCTCATTGCCACACCGGGCCGGCTCAAAGACCAGTTCGAACGCGGCAAAATTCTCCTCACCGGCGTTGAAACCCTCATCATTGATGAAGCCGATCGTATGCTCGATATGGGCTTTATCGACGACATCGAGCTAATCTGTAAGCTGCTTCCCAAAAAGCGCCAGACGCTCCTCTTCTCGGCCACCTTCGCCAAGGAAATCGAGAAGCTCGCCAAGACTTTCCAGAACAATCCGATCCGGATCGAAGTGGCCCGTCCTGCTCAAACGGCTGAGACAATCACCCAACGCGTTGTCAAAATTCCAACAAATGACGCCAAAGCGCGCCGATACACGTTGCGTAAGCTGATCGAAATGAGCGATGTGGAAAGCGGCATTGTGTTTTGCAATCGCAAACGCGAAGTCGATATCGTGGCCAAATCTCTAAGCGTCCACGGCTTCGACGCGGCCGCCATTCATGGCGACCTCCCGCAAGCCTATCGCACCCAGACACTCGAACGCTTCCGCAATGGCGACTTGAAGCTTCTCATCGGGTCGGATGTTGCCGCGCGCGGCCTCGACATTCCCGATGTTTCGCACGTGTTTAACTTCGCGCCGCCCCCAAAAGACGAAGACTATGTCCACCGTATTGGCCGGACAGGCCGCGCAGGGCGTCATGGCAACAGCTTTACCATCGTAAGCCCTGAGGACGAAAAATCATGGGGCTTTGTTCTCAAAATGATTGGCCGCGATGTTGAAGAAGCCGAAATTGAAGGCCTGCTCGAAGAACTGGCCGACTTGCCACCCGATCAAGGCAACCGCCGACGCTCAGGTGGCCGAGGCGGCAATCGCAGCGGACGCGGACGCGACCGTGGTGATCGCGGCGGACGCGGCGGCAGAAACCGAAATCGCAACCCTGAAGACGGTGACCGCAAGCCGCGCGAAGACAAGCCCAAAAGCGACAAGCCGCGCGGCGAGCGAAACCCCGACCGGGAAAACAAGCGCCGTGAAGAACGCGCCGCCCAATCGGATACGCCCCAGGAGAACACGCAAACATCACGAGCTGAAAAGCCGAAATCAGACAAGCCTCGGCGCGACCGTCCCAAGCGGGACTTCAAACGCAAGGATGACGATCCGATCCTCGATCC
>CAZXXY010000029.1:8383-24373 GCA_964644755.1 uncultured Hyphomonas sp.
GATGAAGTCCCCGGCTTCCTGAAAAGGTAGCCGGGCAAGCCATCCGGCTTTAGCGCTTGATCATGCCCTGAACCTGCTTGCGGAATTTTTCACCAAAGGGCGGGCGCAACATTTTCAGGATAAGCTCGGAGCCCGTCTGGGTGTAGACAGCCTTCTTGTGGCTGAATTCCATGAACCCGTCCTTGCCATGATATGACCCCATCCCTGACGGGCCAACGCCGCCAAACGGCAGGTCCTCTTGGGCAACATGCATCACGACATCATTCACGGTAACACCGCCCGAGGTCGTATTGTTTAGCACGGTTTCTTTCTCAGCAGCATCTTCCCCGAAATAGTACAAGCCCAATGGCCGGTCATGCGCGTTGACATAAGCAATCGCATCGCGCGTTTCGGTGTATTCCATGACAGGCAAAATCGGGCCGAAAATTTCCTCCTGCATCACCGCCATATCTTCAGTTGGATTAAGCACCAGGGTTGGCGGAATCTTATGATGCGGCTGCTGGGTGAAATTCTCGTCCGCTGGATTGATCTCGATCAGCTCCGCTCCTTTCTCGCGGGCATCGGTCAGATAGGATTGCAACCGATCATAGTGGCGCTGGTTCACAACTGACGTGTAATCCTCATTATCCTTCAATGTCGGGAACATTTTCGCGACACTGCTCTGGGCATGACTGACGAACTCCTGCGTCTTCTCTTTCGGAACAAAGGCATAGTCCGGTGCCAGACAGATCTGTCCGGCATTCAGCGTCTTCCCGTTCATGATCCGTGCTGCCGCCTTCTCCATATCCGCAGACCGGCCAAGAATCACCGGTGACTTTCCGCCAAGCTCAAGCGTGAGCGGCACAAGGTTCTCCGCCGCCGCCCGCATCACATGATGGGCAATCGATGTCGCGCCGGTAAACACCATATGGTCAAACGCCAGACTCGTGAAAGTCGCGCCCACCTCCGGCCCGCCGGTTATCACCGTCACTTCCTCTTCCGAAAACGCCTGCTTGAACATTTTCGCCATCAAGTCGGATGTATGTTCGGTAAATTCTGACGGCTTGATCATCGCCCGATTGCCTGCAGCCAGAACGCCCGCGAGCGGCGCAAACGTCAAATTCACAGGGAAATTCCAAGGGCTGATAATCCCGATCACACCTTTAGGCTGATATTGGACCTCCGCCTTTGCACCTTGGAACCCGAACGGAAATTCCGGCTTGCGCTTGCTTGACCGCATCCAGGTCTTCACATGCTTGCGTGCATGTTTGAGCGCTCCGATTGACGAACTGACATCCGTAAACCGGCTCGCATCCTTGGAACGATGCCCGAAATCCTTTGCAAGCGCCTCTTCAATATCACTCTGGAAATCAACCAGTAAGCCAATGGCACGGTTCAGCCGCTCAATACGCAAATCGAGCGGCGCAATCCCGTCACGCAAATGCGCTGCCTTCTGTTGGTCGAGGATACGTCCCATATCCGAGGCTTGTGGCACTTGATCGAGTGGCATTTTTCGCTCCTGCATTTTTAGGTAGTGTAGGCTCGAAGACACGTTTTATCAAATAGGGCTTGGTTCCGCAGCGTCATGGTTTACCTTATCTGGCGAGCGCGGCTAGCATGTCCAAAACCACTCAGGAGACGCCCCGATGGCCTATGAGAAAATCACCTACGACGTCACCGATGACATCGCGACCATCACCTTCGCTGACACGGCCACCATGAATGCTGCCGGTCTCGACACGGTGGACGAACTCATAGCTGCGCTTGAAACGGCCACTGATGAAGCCCGCTGCACCATTATCACCGGAACAGGACGCGGGTTTTGTTCTGGTGCCAACCTCGCCGCTGGCGGAATGGACAGCCGTGCCGGAACCACAAAGTTCGATGCCGGCAAAGCACTCGACAGCCACTATCACCCTCTGATCATGGCGATGAAGGAGCACCCCCACCCGATCATCACAGCCGTCAATGGCGCTGCCGCAGGGGTTGGCTGTTCGATCGCGTTGATGGGGGATCTGATTATCGCGGGTGAAAGCGCCTACTTTCTACAAGCCTTCCGCCGTATCGGATTGGTCCCCGATGGCGGATCGACCTATCTGCTGCCGCGCCTGATCGGTCGTGCGCGGGCCATGGAAATGGCTCTGATGGGAGACAAAATCCATGCCGCCAAAGCCCTCGAATGGGGTCTCATTAATCAGGTGACAGGCGATGATGACTTGATGACCACCGCGCGCGAAAAAGCCGCCCATCTCGCAAATGGACCAACCCAGGCCCTCGCCATGATACGTGAACTGATCTGGGACAGCGCAGATCGGAACTTTGATGGGCAGGTCCACGCCGAACGTCTGGCCCAACGCAAAGCAGGCCGAACAAATGACTTTGCCGAAGGTGTCACCGCATTCTTGCAAAAACGCCCCGCAAAGTTCACCGGCAACTAATCCTCTGTAGGCAGACGGGCAATCAAGCTGGACGTATCCCAGCGATTGCCGCCCATAGCCTGAACCTCTGCATAATACTGATCGACCAGCGCGGCGACGCTCAAACTGGCTCCTGTCTCGCGGGCTGTTTCAAGTGCTATACGTAAATCCTTACGCATCCAGTCGACCGCGAACCCGTGCTCGAATTCACCGGCGACCATCGTCTCCCAGCGATTGACCATTTGCCAGCTCTGCGCAGCGCCGCCGGAGATCGCGTCGATTACTTTCGACGCCTCAAGCCCAGCCTTCTGAGCAAAGGCCAACCCTTCTGCCAGCCCCTGAACCACGCCTGCGATACAAATCTGGTTGACCGATTTGCACAATTGTCCCGCGCCACTCTCGCCAATCAAAGTCATGCCTTTGCCATAAGCAGCCATGACCTTCTCGGCTTTCTCAAAGGCCCCACTGTCACCTCCGCACATGATCGCAAGCTGGCCTTTTTCCGCGCCTGCCTGACCGCCCGAAATGGGACCATCAATAAAGCTTGCGCCTTTACCTGCCGCCCGTGCGCTTAGCCGTCGCGCCAGTCCAGCGCTGGCCGTGGTATGATCGACAATAATCATACCTGCGCCAATGCTTGGCTCCATCGCTTCATAGACGGTCTCGACATCAGGATCATCGCCCAGACAAAGAAACACGTACTCTTTGCCAAACACGGCGCTGGCCGGATCATCAGCCTGATCCCCATTAAATTTTTCAGTCCAGTCCGCGCTCTTGGCCGACGTGCGGTTCCACACCGTCACCTTGTGTCCAGCCCGTGCCAAATGACCTGCCATGGGAAACCCCATAACCCCCAAACCCAAAAATGCACATTTCGCCATCAGATACGGCCCCTCAAGATGAATTACGTTCCAAGCCCCGACGATTGATCGCGACCTCAAACCGCGTCCGCCAGTACATTCTGCCATCAGCTTTTGCATATTCGTCAGCATTGGAAAAGCAGCTGTTTTGCTCTGCCGTGCACGGCCCGCAACAAACGGAGTTCAGAATACGTAAAGTTCGTTCAAATTTGATCGAAATCCACCAACGCGCGCAAAATCTATATTCACCCTGTTCTGTTACCTCTAATCCTGCAATCAGAAAGACTGCACTTATGGCTAACTTTTCCTCTGTCCGTCATGGGCGAGGCCGGGGCCATCGCCGAGGAGAATCCCGGCGTTCCGGCCAGTGGAAGCTCGCATATGCGGACTTCCTCACCGCTCTTATGGCGTTCTTCTTGCTCATGTGGTTGTCCACAGGCGCCTCGATGGCCGAACGGTCAGCGATCGCGGCCTATTTCGGGACCGATTCCGCTGTGGAAACGGCCAATCCGAACGAAAACAGTGTTCTTGCGCTTGATCGGCTCTTGGCCAAAACGCTTGCCGCAAATGGTACTGCTGGCCTTAAAACCCATTTTGACATCAAACCAACCCACGACGGCTTGCGAATTAGTTTAACAGACCAGCCCGGCAGGTCTTTGTTCAATAGCGGCGAAAGCAAGTTCAACGAAGACGGCGAAGCCCTGACCCTTGCATTGGGGGAGATCCTTTCGGAAATGAACGCTCCTTTACGGATCGAGGGACACACTGATGCCTTTAAAACTGCAGCAGGCACAGATAATAACTGGGTCATTTCTTCAGCCCGCGCAAACGCAGCTCTGAACCTCCTGATCGACGCTGGCGTCGCATCTGACCGCTTCAAATCTGTGACCGGATTGGCCGACACGGCCCCCCTCATCCCGACCCGGCCACATGCGCCCGTTAACCGACGTATCAGTATTGTCCTTGAACTCTCCGAGTAACCAGCGCTAATCAATAATAAGATTAGTCTGGAGACAGGATGCTGAGTGAATTTCTAGCGCAATGGCCAATGTGGGTCTCCCTCGCAATCGTGGGGGTCTCCATTGTTCTATACATGTCCGATCGCTGGTCGATGGAGCTTGTCTCCATCGCCGCAATCGCTGCGCTGCTATTGCTGTTTGTTCTCCCCGGCGCGGTGAATGTCGATGGGGAAAAAATCGAATCCTCGATTCTGCTCAATGGCTTCGGCAACCCGGCGCTGATTACCATCATGGCTTTACTCGTTGTCGGTCAGGGTCTGTTCCAGACCGGAGCCCTCGAAGGACCGACAAAATCACTGCTCAAGGCTTATGACCGACGGCCAATGCTCACGCTCGTGGGAGCCTTTGCCGCCGTCTTCGTCACCAGTGCCTTCATAAACAACACGCCTGTCGTGATCATGTTCCTCCCGGCAATGAGCGCCATGGCCGCTCGCATGGGCGCATCCCCTTCAAAAATTATGATGCCTCTGAGCTTTGTCAGCGTGTTTGCCGGTATGACGACACTCATCGGCACATCGACAAACCTCCTCGCCGCCGAAGCCTATCATCGCATCGAAGATGTTTCGCTCGGCTTCTTCGATATGACGTTTCTCGGCCTTCTGCTTGCCGCTGTTGGAATGATTTATCTTCTTCTGACCGCACGCATTTTACTCCCGGACCGCGAAGCCATGTCCGGCAAACTGGCCACAGCCTCCGGCAAACAATATGTTGCCCAGCTTGAAGTCAGCGAGGATCACTTCCTCAAAGGCAAAGCGCCCGTGGCAGGCATGTTCACTGATTTGCCCGGCATGACGGTGCGCATGATCCAACGTGGCGAACAGGCCTTTCTCCCGCCGTTTGAAGAGGTCCGGCTACGGGCTGGCGATCTGGTCATAGTCGCCGCCACCCGGTCGGTCTTGTCCGATGCGATATCCTCCAAGCCGGACTTGCTCAAACAAATGCTGAGCAGCGGCGATGACGAAAGCATGAGCACCGAGCCCAAGGGCGCACTCCTGCTCGCCGAGGCCGTCATAGCCCCCGGGTCACGCATGGCAGGCCGCACCGTCGAGCTTCTCGGCTTTCGCCGCCTGACCCGCGCCGTGGTGCTCGGCATTCAGCGCCGCTCGCGTATGATCCGCTCCAAATTGGGAGAAATCCGCCTCGAAGCCGGTGACACGCTTCTTTTATGCGCCCAGCCCGACGCGTTCACAGAACTCAGGCAGAGCCGCGATATTATCCTCCTCGAATGGTCAAGCACCGAAATTCCACTAACCGCGCGCGCTATGACCTCACGGATCATTGCGGCCATGCTCGTCTTGTCGGCGGCGACCGGTCTTCTGCCAATCCTGCATGCCTCCGTCGCTGCAGCCGTTTTGATGATCATGTTCGGGTGCTTGAATGTCCGTCAGGCTGGCCGGTCTCTCGATTTGAAAATTTTCATGCTAATTGGCGCGGCACTCGCCATGGGCATGGCCCTCGAACAGACCGGTGCCGTCGATCTGTTTGCGACAACTATGGTCGATCTTGCCGCTCCCTATGGCCCCTATGCGGTGCTGTCGGCAATCTTCCTTATTGTGGCCATTCTCACCAATATACTGAGCAATGCCGCAACCGCTGTTCTGTTTACCCCTGTGGCGATTTCCACGGCCAATGAGCTCGGAGTCGATGCCATGCCCTTTGTTCTTGCCGTCATATATGCCGCAAATTGTTGTTTCGCGACGCCAATCGCCTATCAGACGAATCTGCTGGTAATGGCACCGGGTCACTATCGTTTTCAGGACTATTTGCGCTATGGTGGACCTTTGGTGCTTTTCATCTGGGCGGCTTTTACAATGCTCGCCCCTTGGTATTTTGATCTATAGGCTTCGGTTTAGGCAATTATGAATTTCAGCGATGGGCATAATGAACCAAGCGGTTTCCGGAGGACATTGAAGTTCTACATGACGGCGACATCGCCCTGCCCGTATCTTAAGGGGCAGCGCGAGCGCAAAGCCTTCACCTCCCTCGCAATCGACGATGCGGATGCGGTCCATAACGCGCTGAGCCAATCAGGCTTCCGTCGCTCACAGAGCATTGCGTACCGGCCAACCTGCCCGAGTTGCAATGCCTGCCGCTCCGTGCGTGTACCGGTACGTGATTTCGAATTTAGCAAGGGAAAACAAAGAGTTTTAAAGCGAAACGCAGATATCACAGCGCGCCCCGTGAAGGCAGAGGCCAGCCGGGAACAATACCGTCTCCTCAAGAAATACCTCACCACCAGACACCCTAAAGGCGGCATGTCTGACATGAGCTCGCGGGATTATTTCAGCATGGTCACCGACAGCCCAGTCCAGGGCATGGTCATCGAGTATCGGCTGGGCAGCGACCCGGAGGCCCCTTTGATAGCTGCTGCGATCACCGACATCATGCGTGACGGACTGTCCATGGTGTATAGTTTTTTCGATCCGGATGACCCCAGCCGTTCGCTAGGGACTTACATGATTCTGGACCATATCAGGCGCACGGCCGAGCTTGGCTTACCGCATGTCTATCTTGGCTATTGGGTCGAAAACAGTCCGAAAATGGCATATAAGCGTCAGTTTTCTCCATTGGAAGTCCTCAATGGTGACCAGTGGGAACTGCTGGACTTATCCGAACAACCAGATCCGTCTTCAACCGAGCCGGATCGCAAAATACCGCCCCTCGACCAGCAACCATAGCCGCTCTACACTTGCATCACCGACACGGTGCGAATCGATCAAGCGGGCATCAGAAAGAAACATCATGCAAAATATCAACAGACGGAAACTGATCGGCGCCGCCGCTTTGGGATTGGGGGTTGCCGCTTGCGGCGGGACCAGCGAAACCACTGAAAGCGGCCCGAGCGCGCCCGCCATCTCGAAAAAACGTAAGCGTCTGACAATGGTCACAACTTGGCCCAAAGGCCTGCCCGGCCTTGGCATGGCCGCCGAACGCGTCGCAGAACAAATCACTCTACAGACCGACGGACAGATCGAAGTCCGCGTCCGGGCAGCCGGCGAACAGGTGCCCGCCTTTGAAGCCTTCGATGCAGTCGCTGATGGCGCGGCCGATATGTATCACGGCGCTGAGTATTACTGGCGAGCCAAATCATCCGCATATCCATTCTTCACCGCCGTGCCCTTTGGCATGACCGCTCAGGAAATTATGGGCTGGATTGACTTTGGCGGCGGCCAGCAGCTTTGGGATGAGCTATCGAAGCAGTTCGGCATTGTTGCCTTTCAGGCCGCCAATACCGGCCATCAGATGGGTGGCTGGTTCAAACGCGAAATCAATTCGCTCACTGATCTGAACGGCTTGAAAATGCGCATTCCGGGCCAAGGCGGCGACGTTTTGCGAGCACTTGGCGGTTCGGCAGTCGCACTTTCTGGCGGCGAAATTTCACAATCACTACAGACCGGCGTAATTGATGCGACCGAATGGGTTGGTCCATGGAATGATTTCTATCTCGGTTTCTATCGTGATGCCCCGTATTATTACGGGCCAGGTTTCCATGAGCCCGGCGCATCGCTTGCCGTCGGCATGAACCTTAAAACATGGGAAAGCCTGACCCCAACTGAACAAGCGATTGTCCGCAGTGTCTGCAACAGCGTAAACCATCTCAGCCTTGGTGAATTCACCTATGAAAATGCCCGCCATCTCGACATTCTCACTCAGGAACATGGTACACAGCTGCGCCAATTCCCCGCTGATGTCGTCGCAGCCATGGAAGAAGCCGCACGCGATGTACGCTCCGACAGCGGTAAGGATGGCATCGAGAAGCGCATCTATGAAAGCTTCGAACAAGCCCTCAAATCCATGCGTGGCTGGGCCAAAATTTCCGAAGGCCCATATTATGCAGCGCGAGAAGTCAGCCGCTAACTAATCGGGAAGCGGCGCAGGGGCGAGCATGAGTGAGTTTTTCCTAAACCTTGGCCTTGGGCTACGCTGGATCGGCATTGGTGCGCTGCCTTTGCTCCTTTTGCCCTTGCTGACGCTGGCTATCCCTTCAAAACTCGCCAGACCGGCACACTGGCTGCGCGCAAAACTCGACGTGATCAGCTCGGCAGCGCTCGGCATCTCGATGTCACTTGCAATCTTCATGGTTGCCGTCCAGCTCTTGGTCATCATCGGCCGCTACATGTTTGATTGGTCAGCCTCATGGGCCAATGATCTGATCACATACAGTTTTGCCGGCATGTTCCTGCTCGCCGCAGGATCAGCTCTAAAGCATGACGCGCATGTCCGCGTGGACATCTTACGTGAGAAAATGTCGGCCAAACGCCGCGCCACAGTCGATCTGGCAGGACTGTACCTCTTCCTGTTCCCGATCTGCCTGCTCATCGTCTGGTCATCCATCACACCGTCTTTCGTCCGGAGTTGGGCCAACTTCGAAGGCTCGGTCGAATCGGATGGCTTACAGCTCACCTATGTTTTCAAAACACTGGTTCCACTATTTGGTGTCCTGCTCACCTTGCAAGGCTTGTCAGAAGCCCTCCGCGCCGCGCTGATTTTACGCGGCGAGAGCAATACACAAGATGCGCCCAAAAGCGCAGCGGAGGCTTCCAATGGAAATTGAAGTCATCCTCGCCATCTGCATGTTCCTTGTCGCCATTGGCGCCCTGCTCGCGGGCTACCCTGTCGCCTTCACCCTTGGCGGGGTTGCCCTGATCTTCGCCATCATTGGTATTTCGCTCGATGTCATGTCGGTCAATGATCTTAAGAACCTGCCCTCCCGCATAGACGGTGTGATGCGCAACAGCGTTCTCGTTGCCGTACCCTTCTTTGTGATTATGGGCGTTGTCCTTGAACGCAGCCGTGTAGCCGAAGACCTGCTCGGCATTGCCAGCAGATTGCTCGGCCAAATACGCGGCGGCCTTGGCTATGCCGTTGTCCTTGTCGGCGCATTGCTTGCCGCCTCGACAGGCATAGTCGGCGCTACCGTCATCACCATGACCCTGATCGCGCTGCCAACCATGCTCAAACAGGGCTATGATCCAAAGCTGGCAACCGGCATCATCGCCTCCTCAGGCACGCTCGGCCAGATCATTCCGCCCTCCATCGTGTTAATTTTGCTCGCTGATGCCATCGCCAATGCCAGCGCTCAGGCGTCCAACAGCCTTGGCGGTCGTGCCGTCTCCATCTCCGTCCAGGACCTGTTCTCTGGCGCCCTTATCCCGGGCCTTTTGCTGGTAGGCCTTTATCTGTGCTGGATCGCGTTTAATGCCCTGACAAAGCCGGAACGCTGCCCGCCCGCTGATATCAGTGATTTACCGCCGCTAACCGCACGACAGGTCATCATGGGCCTTGGCGCGCCACTCGCACTCATCTTTGCCGTCCTCGGTTCAATCCTCCTCGGCATCACGCCGCCCACAGAAGCGGCGGCTATTGGCGCTGGTGGCGCAGTGCTCCTTGCCGGCTTCCGTCTCTCCGAAGGCCAACAGACCCGCCTGCGACCGCTCTTATTCATCGGCCTGGCAAGTGCGCTCTTGCTACTCGTCCTGAACGCCAATTTCGAACTTTCCGTCAAGCTGCCCACACTGACCAGCGTCGACAAAGCCGCACAGCTTCTCGCCTTCGTGCTCGTCATTGGCTTATTGGCAGGACTTGGTGCAGGCCTGTTCATCCTCAGAAGCGCTCGTCACCTCAAATCCGCATTTATGAGTGCCTCACATATCACAAGCATGGTCTTCGTGATCCTCATCGGCGCATCGCTGTTTTCACTCGTATTTACTGGCGGCTTCCGCGGCGACGAGATGATTGAAGGCGTCCTCACCGCCATGCCCGGCGGCATGTGGGGTGCGTTGGCCATAACCATGCTGGTTATGTTCGTGCTGGGCTTTTTCCTCGACTTCATCGAGATCATTTTCATCATCGTGCCGCTTGTCGCTCCGCCACTCATTGTCCTTGGCGTCGACCCGATCTGGCTGGCAATCCTGATGGCGCTCAACCTGCAAACCAGTTTCCTGACCCCGCCCTTCGGCTTCGCCCTATTCTACTTGCGCGGCGCAGCGCCCGACAGCGTACAGACCCTCGACATATGGCGCGGAGCGCTGCCATTCATCGGCTTGCAAATTGTCATGATCATCGCCGTCGCTGCAATCCCCGCACTAGCGACATGGCTGCCGGGCCTCGGGGCGGGTTAGTCCGTCTGCGGTCGGGGGCGTGCCAAAAAGAGCGCGACAAACAAAGCAATAAAGCTCGTCACAAGCGTCACACTCAATATGGTCAAAACGCTCGATGGCTCAGTTTCGATCACGGCGCCTGCGGCGACCTCCTCATAGCGCCAAGCAAAAGCGCGATAATTTAGACACGCGACAAATCCCCAAGCAGCTGCCAGCCAGCCGCTTGCTGAAACAGGCTTAGACCTGAGCGATGCAACGCCCCCGAGCAACATCAGAAAAATTGCGATCAGATCGACGGCATAATTCAGCACACCATTACCAAATCCGACAAAGGCAAAGTAATGATACGTCTCGCCAAGAAAATACGGAACAGCGACAATCAGCGTGTAGATCGCAAAAGGTGTCTCGAGCTTCTCACGCAAGAGAAACGCTCCTAAAACTTGACTTCAGGCACCTGCGAAAGATCATCACGGTCGGCACCGACGTCAAAAAACTCACGTTGCTCGAAGCCGAACGAATTGGCCACAAGCACGCCGGGGAACTGCTCGGTCGCCGTATTATAATCCTGCACTGCGGAGTTAAAGAACCGCCGCGCCGCCGCAAGCTTGTCTTCAATCGTCGATAACTCGTCCTGTAAATCCAGGAAGTTCGTATTCGCCTTGAGGTCAGGATACGCCTCCGCGAGGGCAAACAATTTGCCCAAGGCTCCGCTCAGCATGCCTTCGGCCGCAGCCACATCACCCACCGACTTCGCATTCACCGCCGAATTGCGCGCATTGACGACCGCATCGAGCGTTTCTTTCTCATGCGAGGCATAGCCTTTGACCGTTTCGATCAAATTCGGGATCAGGTTCTGACGCTGCTTGAGCTGAACATCAATGTCCGCAAACGCCTGATTACAAGTCTGCCGCTTGGACACAAGGCCGTTGTAGATAACAACAAGCACCAGCGCTACAAACGCCAACACCCCAAACAAACCATAAAGTGCACTCATAATCCAGCTCCCTCAAATCAGCCCCAATCATAGGCTATTGCACCAAAAAGCGCAAAATCTATCCGTTAAACTTGCCTGAGCGTGGGAATCCTTTCGGCACAACCTTACCGGCCTGCGCACGTTTTCCGATCCACTCGCGCCACTCGGGGAAGCTGCGTTGACGTCCACCAGCAAGCGCCACAAGACCGTCTTCAGCCGCAAAAACCGTTACATCGGCAAGCTTGTCCTTACCTTTGTATTTTTGCAATTTAACGCCCTTGCCGCGGTTCATCTCCGGCAGGTCAGCAAGCGGGAAGATCAGCATCTTCTTATTCGTCCCGATCACGCCTATATGGTCGCCTGTGACAACGCTGCACAAAAGCAGTTGCGCGCCACCGGAACAATTGACCGACTGCTTGCCTGCCTTGCGCGTGCTTTCAAGTTCCTTCTCAGGCAGAATAAATCCATATCCCGCATCCGAAGCGACCAGCCGCTTCCGGTCCGGTGTAAACTTGAACATGGTGACAATATCAACGCTGTCTTCAAGCTCGATCGATAAGCGGATCGGCTCCCCATGCCCGCGTCCACCCGGTAATTTGTCCGCCGGCAAAGTAAAGGCCCGCCCATCACTGGCCATCAGGATCAACTTGTCTGTCGAATGCATCTCCTGACCAAGGAAGAGCTCGTCCCCATCCTTGAACTTCGTTGTCTCGAGATCGAGCCCATGCCCTTTCAGCGTCCGTATCCAGCCTTGGCGCGAGAGCACAACCGTCACCGGCTCTTTCGGCGTAGACGCCTCCAGCGCAGCGGTCAGGTCAATTTCCGGCATATCTTCAAAACCGGCACGGCGACGTCCAAGCTCGGTGCCCGGATCGAACACTTTACGCGCATCTTTCAGAAGCCCTGCAACCGCTTTCCATTGACGCCGCGTCGAACCGAGCAGTTTCTGGATTTCCTCACGCTCTTCAAGAAGCTTCGAATGCTCCCCGCGCAATTCCATCTCTTCGAGTTTACGCAAAGCCCGCAAACGCAAATTCAGAATCGCTTCGGCCTGAATATCCGAAAGACCAAATGTCTTCATCAACTCGTCTTTTGGGTGGTCCTCATAGCGGATGATGCGGATCACTTCGTCGATATTGAGGAAGGCAACCAGATACCCGTCGAGCAAATGCAGCCGCTTCTCGATCTTGTCGAGCCGGAACTCTGCCCTCCGCACCACAACTTCCTTACGGTGGTCAAGATAGGCCTGCAGCACACCTTTCAGCCCCATAACTTGAGGCGCACCCTTGTGCAGCACATTCATATTCAGCGAGAACCGTGTCTCCAGATCGCACAGCTTAAACAGGCTCTCCATCAGAACTGCAGGCTCGATCGTCCGGGACCGTGGCTCCAGAACAATCCGTACATCCTCGGCGCTTTCATCGCGCACATCTGCCAGAAGCGGAACCTTCTTCGCCTCGATCAATTCTGCCAACCGCTCGATCAGCCGCGATTTCTGCACCTGAAACGGAATTTCGCTAACGATAATCTGATACTGGCCACGCCCGAGGTCTTCAGACGTCCAGCGCGCACGCATCCGGAATCCGCCGCGCCCTGTCTCGTAGGCCTCAAGAATAGACGCACTATCTTCCACGATCACACCGCCGGTCGGAAAATCCGGTCCAGGCATCACTCGCAGCAGATCAGCGGTCGGCGTCTTGGGATTGTTGATCAGCAACAAAGCCGCATCAATCACCTCGGCCGCATTATGGGGTGGAATACTCGTGGCCATCCCCACTGCAATCCCCGTCGCGCCATTGGCAAGCAGATTTGGATATCCTGCTGGTAGCACAACCGGCTCGGTATCAGTTTCAGAATAATTGTCCCGGAAATCGACAGCATTCTCGTTCAGACCATCAAGAAGCAGTTCAGCCGCTTCTGTCATCCGCGCTTCCGTATAACGATAGGCCGCAGCGCTATCGCCATCAATATTGCCGAAATTCCCTTGCCCATCGACGAGCCGGTAGCGGACCGAGAAGTCCTGCGCGAGCCGTACCATCGTGTCATAGATCGAGGCATCGCCATGAGGGTGGAAATTACCCATCACATCGCCAACGATTTTGGCGCATTTGCGATAGCCGCCATTCGGATCAAGTTTCAGCACCCGCATGCCGTAGAGAATACGCCGCTGCACAGGCTTCAGCCCGTCGCGCACATCAGGCAATGCCCGCGAAGTAATTGTAGACAGTGCATAAGCCAGATAGCGCTTGGACAGCGCTTCGCTCATTGGCTCATTGATAATATTCGACTGAGGGTCTTCAATATCCGACATAAGAGCGCCTCCTGCGCGCATCCGACTCAATTCCGTTCTTCTAAACAGAAACCGATATTTGGTTAATCAATAGAAAATGCCTATTAGATTCGCTGTCAAAGAGCCATGCGCAAGTCCAGCCAGATCCAAAACCACCACAAGGTCGGCAAGACGCGCCAATTTGCCCAAGAAACTCTCCTTCTAGAACAAATGACAGTGGGCAAATCACATCATCTAGGCTAAAAAACCGCAAAACGGAGCGCGCCCTTGCGCTCCAGACGGGGCGCTTGTGCGCCCCCCATAATTTTGGAGCCACTTATGCGCGAGATTCACCATCTGATTAATGGGGCGTCAGTCACCGGAACATCTGGAAATACCGCTGACATCTTCAACCCGAATACGGGCGAGGTCCAGGCCAAAGTCGCCCTTGCCTCCCAATCAGAAATGGACAAAGCCATTGCAGCAGCCGAAGCCGCCTTTCCGGCATGGAGCGCGATCAACCCTCAGCGCCGTGCACGGGTCATGTTCGAATTCAAACGCCTGCTCGAAAAACACATGGATGAGCTGGCCGAGCTGCTCTCGCTAGAGCACGGCAAAGTCCTCGCTGACAGCCGCGGTGATGTCCAGCGCGGGCTCGAAGTTGTCGAATTCGCCTGCGGCATCCCGCATGTCCAGAAGGGCGAATACACCAACGCCGCTGGCCCCGGCATTGACGTCTACTCAATGCGTCAGCCTCTCGGCGTATGCGCAGGCATCACGCCCTTCAACTTTCCAGCCATGATCCCGATGTGGATGTTCGCCATGGCCATCGCCACCGGCAATACATTCATCCTCAAACCATCGGAAAAGGACCCCTCCGTCCCCATGCGTCTGGGCGAACTCTTCCTCGAAGCCGGTGCCCCGGCAGGTGTCCTTAATGTCGTCAATGGCGACAAGACAGCGGTCGATGCCATCCTTGACCATCCAAGCGTAAAAGCCGTCAGCTTTGTCGGATCGTCGGACATCGCCCAATATATCTATTCGCGCGGGACAGCCAATGGGAAGCGTGTTCAAGCCATGGGCGGCGCGAAAAACCACGGCATCATCTTGCCGGACGCCAATATGGACCAGACCGTCAAAGATATTGTTGGCGCCGCTTATGGCTCGGCTGGCGAACGCTGCATGGCCCTTCCCGTCGTCGTTCCTGTTGGCCAGAAAACCGCCGACGAATTCATCGAACGGATTACAGACGAGGTCGGCAAGCTGAAAGTCGGAACATCGACAGACAAAGACGCCCATTATGGCCCTGTCGTCTCCGCTGCCCACAAAGCCAAGGTCGAAGACTATATCCGCATCGGCGTCGAAGAAGGCGCAGACCTGCTTATCGATGGCCGCAACTTCTCTCTGCAGGGATACGAAAATGGCTTTTTCGTCGGGCCGAGCCTGTTCGACAATGTCAAACCAGGCATGAAGACCTATGACGAAGAAATCTTCGGACCAGTCCTGCAGGTCGTACGCGCTGAAACCCTCGAGGAAGCTGCCAAACTCCCATCAGATCACCAGTATGGCAATGGCGTTGCCATCTTCACCCGCAATGGCCGCGCCGCGCGCGACTTTGCAGCCTCGGTCAATGTCGGCATGGTTGGCGTCAACGTGCCAATTCCGGTTCCGGTCAGCTACCATTCCTTTGGCGGCTGGAAACGCTCTGGCTTTGGCGATACCAACCAGTACGGAACAGAAGGCGCGCGGTTCTGGACCAAAACCAAAACCGTCACCCAGCGCTGGCCCGAAGGCGATGTCGGCGATCAGGCCTTCATTATCCCGACGATGAACTAATTTCGGGATTTTGTGCGGTTCAGAGCGATCTAAGGATTGCACGCTGGGCAAGTTTAAGGCAAAACACCGCTTCCGCCTGAAGGGGTATAGCTCAGCTGGTAGAGCATCGGTCTCCAAAACCGAGGGTCCCGGGTTCAAATCCTGGTGCCCCTGCCAGGCGGAACGATTCGGTCATTTTCAGATTGTCAGGTATCAGCAATGATACTGACAACTCCTTGCCCTGAAAGAAAGACCCATAATGTCCCGCATTCCTTATCCCACCGCTGAGACGCAATCAGCTGAAACACAAGGCCTGCTGTCTGCACTCGGGCAGCTAAATATCTTCAGAATGTTGGCCAATGCGCCGCATACGCTAAAGCCCGTTGTCGGTCTGGCCAGCGTCTTCTTGACGGATGGGTTGCTCGATCCCATTGATCGCGAGATCGCCATATTGCGCGTCGGTTATCTCTCCAATGCCAGCTATGAAACCGCCCAGCACGAAAAGATTGGCCGCGATGTCGGCATGGATGATGCGCTCATAGAAGCCGTTAAAATCG
>CAZXXY010000030.1:0-23938 GCA_964644755.1 uncultured Hyphomonas sp.
GGCAGAGCCGTGTTGAGGATGTGGCCATTGGCAAGGGGAACGATCCGGTCGCGGTCGCCCATCATCACCAATGTCGGCATTTTCAGAAAGCGGATAAATGGCAGGCTGGTCCAGCTGGCCATGGCCAGCATTTGGTAGATGTAGCCGCGCGGGTGGGGGGCTTCGAGCGCCATTGCGTGCGAGCTGGCCCCTTCCGCATCATCATCGCCATAAAGGGTCGAGAAATTTTCGCGCATATAGGAGGGATCGGAATAGCGTCTTGTGTCGCGCATCTTGATCAGAGCGTCGAAGCGGCCCGGGATCATGGTGATGCCAGCTGTGGTCGCGCACAGGACGAGGCGTTTGACGCGCTTTCGGTATTGGAAAGCGAATTGCTGGGCCATGGCCCCGCCCCATGACACGCCCATAACGTCGATATCGCCAAAGCCAAACCGGTCACACAGGATGCGGGCGACACGCGCCATTTGCCATGGCAGATAGGGAAAGAGGGGCGGCTTGGATTTTCCGATGCCGGGCATGTCGAATGTCAGGATTTCCCGATCGGTAATCAGTTCGCCAAGCCCGAGGGCGAGTTCGAGATTGGCACCGATACCGTTGAAGAAGAGAAGTGGACGCTTGCCAGACGCCGTCTGCCCGGACCAGTGGGCAACACGTAGCTCATATCCGCTTACCAATTCAGTGGTGATGTCCGGCTGGTTTCTGGCTGTGTTCTTCATAGTCAATCTTTTCGTACGTCTACAGGGGGTGCGCGGCTCCGCCCGGCCTATTCATGCACATATGTACCCGGTGATGGGCAAATGGGCGGAAAGGCTTCGCTGCCAAGCTCTTTGGGCGCGGCTTTGAGGGTGCCTGACCGTTCGCCGAGCCATTCTGCCCAACGTGGCCACCATGACCCTTTGACTTCTTCGGCCGCCTCGGCCCATTCCTCGGCAGTGCCGGACAGGTCGGGATTTTTGAAGTATTGCGCCTTCGGGTTCATTGGCGGATTGAGCAGGGACTGCAAGTGACCGCTATTGGAAAGCACAAATTCGATGTTCTCCGAGCCAAGCAGCTTGGTTGTCCGGTAGCAGGCTTTCCACGGTGTGATGTGATCGGTGACACCGGCGACGATAAATGCGTCTGACTTGACGGCTGTCAGGTCTGCGGTGTGGCCAGCGATTTCAACTTCGCCCGGATTGGAGAAGGGCTGGGAGAGGCCCATATCCAGATAATCGGAGTGGAGCTGCGCCGGCAGGTTGGTCGTATCATTGTTCCAATAGAGCACATCATATGGCGGCGGGTCCTGTCCGAGCAGGTAATTGTTGACGACATAGTTCCAGACAAGATCGTTCGGGCGCATCCATGCAAACATGCGGGCGAGGCTGTCGCCTTCGAGAACGCCTTTACGTTTGGAATAGCGACGGGCAATTTCGAGGCTGCGCTCGGAGACAATTTGCCCGAGATCACTGTCATCTCTCTGCGGATCAAGGACGCAAACAAACAGGCTCAGCGCATTGATGCGCTTGTCGCCAGCGCTCGCGAGCAGGCTGGCAAGCGTTGCGGTGGTGATCCCGCCGGAGCAGGCGCCTGAAACGTTGATCTTGGCTGAACCGGTAATGTGGCGAATGACGTCCGTGGCTTGCACCAGCGCGTCGACATAATCGGCGAGGCCCCAATGGGCATGTTCCTTGGTCGGGTTGCGCCAGCTGACAACAAATGGCTGGAAGTTATGGGCCAGCAGGAACTGGATGATCGACGTCATTGGTGTCAGATCATTGGCGTAGAATTTGTTGATTTGCGGCGGGATGATGAGGAAAGGAATACGGTGCACTTTTTCCGTCATCGGAGCGTATTGGATCAGCTCGATAATCTCGTTGCGCCAGACCACCTGACCGGGTGTGGTGGCAAGGTTCTTGCCGACTTCGAACGGCCGCTTATCCACTTGTGACGGCATGCCGCCATTTTTGGTGAGGTCATTATAGGCGTTCTTTAATCCGTTCACGATCGACATGCCGCCGGAATCGATGGCGCGCTTGCGGGCGGCCGGATTGCCTATGAAACTATTGGTCGGGGCGAGGGCGTCATTGATCATGCCCATAACAAACTGGGCGCGGGCATGTTCGAGTTCACCCATGGCAAGGTCGCCGACCCACTCAGTGAGGTTGTCCTGCATGGCAAGGTAAGTCTGCAGCCCGCGCTTATAGAAAGGGTTGTGGGCCCAGGCCGGGTCTTTGAAGCGCCTGTCTTTTGGTTCTGGTGCGCGCTTGGATTTGCCGAGCAGGATCTCGACGTTTTCTTTGGTCATGCGACCTGCAAATTTCATTGACGCTTTAGGGTTTGTCGTGGTCTGGCGCAGCATCATTGCGACGGCACCGATCAACTCCTCGCGGTTTATGCCGCCCATAAGGGGGTTTAATGCGGTTGTGGTTTCGGCTGCTTTGGCAGCAATATCTTCAATCCGATTTGGCATTGTCCGTCTCCTATTTCTGGCCTTGCTACCTCGCAAAAGTTTCAGGCATTTGAAATTACTTGGTTAAAATTCGTTCCATAGTGATATTTATCTGTCAAACTGGTACGCGTGACCCGTGAATTCAGCATAGTCGAGTGATCCAGATGAAAACCCGTGACCGTATCCTTAAAACTGCGCTCACACTCTTCAATGAAGAGGGGGAGGCGGATCAAACGGCTGTCGATCTTGCCAATGTGCTCGATATCAGCCCCGGTAATTTATACTATCATTTCAAGGGCAAAGATGCAATTATCCATGTCTTGTTTGAAAGTTTCGAGACCGAGTTGCGAATGATCCTGAACGGATCAGACGGGGCTGTTTCCAATATGGAAGATCAATGGGTCTTTACGTATATCCTCCTTGAAGAGATTTATGACTTCCGGTTTTTCTATCGTGACCTTGGCGTTCTTCTGGCCCGTTATCCCGAGCTTGCGCCGCGGTTTCGCAGCTTACTGAGCGAAAAACGCCGTACTATTTCGCGCCTGCTCGATCATCTTTCCGAGACGGGGACCATTCATATCGACCCTGTCTTGCGAGATGTTCTGACCGATCAAATCCTTGCGACGCTGACCTGTTGGCTTAGCCTTGATCAGATCGAAGGTGCCAGCCTGCCCGCTGCCCATTTGATCCACCGGACGGTGTTCCAGATGATGGCATTGATCGTGCCCTATATGGGCAATGATGGCGCCGACATGCTTGCGCGTATGATCGCCCATTATGAGCAAGCCGTGGCCAATTAAAACGCGTTGACCATTGCTGGTGAAATCAGCCGGAGCGTTCAGGATGCGTGTCCGTTGCTCCGGCTTCATTCATACTCTACGCTTTGACCTTCTTGGCCGCTGTCCGGCGTTTTGCCGGTGCTTTCTTTGCGGTCGCAGGCTTTTTCGCAGCGGCCTTACGCTTCCTGGCTGGCGCGTTCACTTTCGCAATCGCGTCAATCTCGGAGCTGAGGCGGGCAAGCCGTGTTGCAACATCCTTGTTGACTTTGGTTTTTTTGCCTTTGGCGGGCTTTGCTTTCGCAACCAGATCGGCAATTTCATTTTCGAGCTGGTCAACTTTGCTGGCAATGTCGTCTGCCTGGTCGCCTTTACCGCCGAACCCTAGAACTGCACGCATACGCTGCATACGGGCTTCGAGGGCTTCACGCTGCTCGCGTTGGACGCGCATTGCCGTTTCGGTCATTTTGGCAACATTCTCAGTTGCTTTCGAGACGGTCTCATTGGCAGCAAGACGGCTCTTCATTTCGCCGTCGATTTCGGTGCCGCGCTTGACGAGATCTTCGAAAAGTTCAGTTGTTCCGGCGTTCATTTTTTTCGCATTGTTTGCGGCTTCTGTGTAAGCGCGGCCATAGGCGCCAAGTCCGGCGAACCAGATTTTCTGTGCAACTTCGCGGGTTTGAGCTTCAAGTTCAGCACTGCGCTGCTTGAGGGTTTTGCTTGTGTCTTTCGCTTTAGCCATGGGAGGGCTCCTGTAATTTGTGCGCCAGAAGCGGGGATGCCCTTGGCTGATGAAACCCTTTTACGACCCATTTTTAGAAAACGCATACTAAATGCTGCGATGCACAAATTTCGATGGAGTTTTAGACAGATATGCGGGCTTCGGCGTCGCGGACGCAGCCGACGGCATCATCAAGCACAGCAAGCCCCGCACCAGCTCGCGTGGCGTTTTCGGAGATGTGTCGCCGGTAGAGCCTAGCGCCCGGTCGTCCGGCAAAAAGTCCGAGCATGTGGCGCGTCATGGCATGTAGCGATGTGCCAGCGGCGAGTTGGTCCTGCATATAGGGGCGATACGCCGCCAACGCGCTGAACACATCAACAGGCGCGCCTTCGCCGAACAAGGCGTGGTCCACGTCGCCAAGAAGGGCAGGTGTCTGGTAAGCGGCCCGACCGAGCATGACGCCATCAAACCGGGGCAGTTCGCGCTGGCAGTCTGCGAGTGTGGCCAAACCGCCATTGAGCGTGATGGTCAGATTGGGGCGAGCGGCTTTAAGCTCGGCCACGAGGGCATAGTCGAGCGGGGGCACATCGCGGTTCTCTTTCGGGCTAAGTCCTTTGAGCCAGGCTTTGCGGGCGTGGACGCAGAACATGGTGCAACCGGCCTCGGCAATCGTATCCACAAATGTGAACAGGCTGGTGCGGGCATCATCATCGTCGACGCCGATGCGGCATTTTACCGTGACAGGAATATCGACGGCGGCAGCCATTGCCTTGTAGCATTTGGCGACAAGGGCAGGCTCGCGCATCAGGCAGGCGCCAAAGAAGCCCGATTGCACGCGGTCGGATGGGCATCCGCAATTGATGTTCACTTCTGCATAGCCGAAGTCTTGCGCAATGGTGGCCGCTTTGGCCATCGCATCAGGATCAGATCCGCCTAGCTGCAAAGCCAGCGGATGCTCACGCGCATCAAAGCCGATCAAGCGGTCACGATCTCCGTGAATGACCGCATTGGCGGTGACCATCTCTGTGTAAAGCCGCGCCCGCGCCGACAGTGCACGATGAAACATCCGGCAATGCCGGTCTGTCCAATCCATCATGGGGGCGACTGAAAATCTATAAGCGTCAGGCATAAGTTTGCGTGGTGTAGCGGGTTTCGGTTTCAATTATGACCTTTCCATAGAACCGAAAGCGGAAAATGGCGAGTTGAAATGCTGTCGATGACATTTGCGGGCAGGGCGTGCGGGTCCGGTCCGGCACGAATGTGACCCATGCTTGCCTCTATGTGATTTGCCAAGCATATAGGAAAGATGGATGAGCAGCTCCCACGTGCCAAGATTGACGATGTTGCCCGTTTGGCCGGGGTGTCGACCAAGACGGTTTCGCGTGTTTTGAACAATGAACCGAATGTGCGCGATGCAACCCGCGCGCGGGTCAAGGATGCTGCCGAGACGCTGAATTATACGCCGGACTTTTCCGCCCGTAGCCTGGCGGGGCAGAAATCCTATTTGATTGCCATGTTTTATGACACGGCGTCGCAAGGCTATCTGGCCGGGTTTCAAGCAGGCGCGTTGGCGCAATGCGGCGAATATGGCTACCATCTGATTGTCGAGCGCTGCCAAGTCAACGCTCCGAAAGCGGGCAAGCGGGTGGCCGATGTCGCGGCACGTTTGCGTGTTGATGGGGTTCTCTTGTTGCCGCCATTATCCAATCAGATAGATGTTTTGAGCCAGCTTGATCTGAGCGGTATTCCTTTTGTGCAGATCGTTCCGGCGGATGCAAGCAAAGCGAAACACTATGTGGACATGGATGATGCAAGCGCTGCATTCGAACTGACGACTTATCTGTTAAAGCAGGGGCACAGGCGGATCGCGCACATCAAGGGGCATCCGTCACATGGGGCTTCGGTTCAGCGCTTTCAGGGATTTTGTGCGGCACTCCGGGCGGCGGGGCGAAAGCCGGATACGGCTCTGATTGTAGAGGGGACGTTTTCGATTGAGTCTGGCGAGGCGGCAGCGCAGCAGCTGCTCGACAATCCCGATCCGCCAACGGCTATTTTTGCTGCCAATGATGATATGGCGGCGGGCGCTTTGAAATATGCGCGTGAGCGAGGGCTTGGCGTGCCCGAAGACCTGTCGATTGTCGGCTTTGACGATTCCGAGATTGCCAGCGTGGTTTTCCCGTCCCTGACGACGGTTCGCCAACCAATCGACGATATGGCTCGCGGCGCGGTGGATCTTCTGATCGATGCGATAAAAGCCGATAGCAAAGCCGAGGGCAGCGACGAGGCGAGCCAGTCCCGTCATTTCAGTTCCGAGCTGATCGAGCGTGGATCTGCTATTGCGCCTAAACCGGACTAGTCGCCAAAGCCTTATACAGGCTCTGGCGTATCGTCAGCCGCTTTTGACGGCGTCTTCTTCGGCTTGTTCTCGATATAGGTAAAGGCGAGTTTCGACTTATCCTCCGGATCGGTGTCGATCTTGACCGCGCCGCCTTTGGCCAGTTTGCCAAACAGAAGCTCTTCGGCCATCGGCTTTTTGACATGTTCCTGAATGGTGCGCGAGAGAGGCCGTGCGCCATAATCGGGATCAAAGCCTTTGCGGGCAAGCCAGCTGCGTGCGCTGTCGGTCATCTCGATGGTGACATTGCGATCATCAAGCTGGGCTTCGAGTTGCAGAACGAATTTCTCGACAACGCGTTCGATGATTTCGGGCGTCAGACCGCCAAAGGCAATGACGCTGTCCAGACGGTTGCGGAATTCTGGCGTGAACAAGCGTTTGAGTGCTTCTTCCTGTTCGTCATCTTTGCGTCCACGGCCAAAGCCGATCGAATTTTTCGCTGCATCCGATGCCCCGGCATTGGTGGTCATAATCAGGATCACATTGCGGAAATCGACTTTGCGGCCATTGGAATCGGTCAGCGTGCCATTGTCCATGACTTGCAGGAGAATGTTGAACAGTTCCGGATGGGCTTTCTCGATCTCATCGAGCAGCAGGACACAATGAGGGTGCTGGTCGACGCCATCGGTGAGCAGTCCCCCCTGATCAAATCCGACATATCCCGGAGGCGCACCGAGCAGGCGGCTAACCGTGTGCCGTTCCATATATTCGGACATGTCAAAGCGCAGCAGTTCAACGCCAAGAATAGACGACAGCTGGCGGGCAACCTCGGTTTTGCCGACACCGGTTGGTCCGCTGAAGAGGTAGGAGCCGATTGGCTTGTTTGGTTCGCGTAGGCCTGCGCGGGCAAGCTTGATGGCCGAAGACAGCGCCTCGATGGCCGGATCCTGTCCGAAGACAACCCGTTTGAGGTCGCGCTCAAGGGCTTTGAGCTGGCTGGCATCATCCTTGGTGACCTGCTTGGGCGGGATGCGGGCAATCTTCGCCACAATCGCCTCAATGTCGGTTACGCCCACAGTCTTGCGGCGCTTGGACGGCGGCTTGAGCCATTGGGTCGCGCCAGCCTCATCGATGACATCAATCGCCTTGTCGGGCAATTTGCGGTCGGTGATGTAGCGCTGGGAGAGTTCCACGGCGGTTTTGATCGCGTCATTGGTATAGCGCAGCGCATGAAACTCTTCGAACTTCGCTTTCAGGCCGAGCAAAATCTTGATCGTGTCGGGCACCGATGGTTCGACCACATCAATTTTGCGGAAGCGGCGGGCGAGGGCACGGTCCTTCTCGAAGTGTTGCTTATACTCTTTGAAGGTCGTCGACCCCATGCAGCGCAGACCGCCATTTTGCAGGGCGGGTTTAAGCAGGTTGGAGGCATCCATTGCGCCGCCAGAGGTTGCGCCTGCGCCAATGACCGTGTGGATCTCGTCAATGAACAGGATGCCTTTTTCCTGCTCTTCAAGTTCTTTCATAACTGATTTGAGGCGCTCTTCGAAGTCGCCGCGATAGCGCGTGCCGGCGAGCAGCGAGCCCATATCAAGCGACCAGATAACCGCATCATTGAGAATTTCCGGTGCTTCGCCATCAACGATCTTCTTGGCAAGGCCCTCGGCAATGGCAGTTTTGCCAACGCCAGGATCTCCGACGAGGATCGGATTGTTCTTTTGGCGCCGACACAGGACTTCGATACAGCGATTGATTTCGAGATCGCGTCCGATCAACGGGTCGACTTTGCCGGCAAGGGCTTTTTCGTTGAGGTTGACGCAATAAGAGGTCAGCGCGTCGGGACCAGCGCTCCCTGGCGGTTCGGTTCCGTCCTGTGCAACACCTCGCGGGGGTTGATCCTTGGACATGCCGGGCTTCTTCGCCACGCCATGAGAGATAAAGTTTACGGCATCATAGCGGGTCATGTCCTGTTCTTGCAGGAAGTAGGCGGCGTGACTCTCGCGCTCGGAAAAGATCGAGATCAGTATGTTGGCACCCGTGACTTCGTCGCGGCCCGAAATATCGACATGCTGGATGGCGCGCTGGACAACGCGTTGGAAGCCGGCTGTCGGTTGGACGCGGCCATTGGCGTCGGTGTTGACCAGAGAGGAGAGGTCTTCATTGACGTATTTGGTCAGGTCGAGGCGGAGCTTCTGCAAATCGACTTTACACGCTTCCATCACTTCTGCGGCGTCCGGATCATCGATGAGGGCGAACAGCAAATGTTCGAGCGTGGCGTACTCCTGATCAAGCTCGGCAGCGAGGCTCAGAGCCGATTCAATAGCGGTTTCGAGGCTGGGGGTCAGTGACGGCAAAACTAGTCTTCCCTTTCCATATCGCATTGCAGCGGGTGTTCATTCCGGCGTGCGAGTTCGAGTACTTGTGCGACTTTGGTCTCAGCGACTTCGTATGTAAAGACACCGCAAACACCTACGCCATGATTATGGACGTGGAGCATGATTTTGTAGGCTTCCTCATTGGCCTTGTTGAAAATGCGTTCGAGGATGAAAACGACAAATTCCATAGGGGTGTAGTCATCATTCAGAATGACCACTCTATACAGCGAAGGTTTCTTGGTTTTGACTTTGGTCTGGGTGCTCAGACCGGTCCCGTTATCGTCACCATTATCTGGCGGATTTGCAGCGCCCGTCATAGCCGGGGGGCGGGATATGTTCGTTGCTGTCAAAGTCATCACACTATTGGACATAAGATACTCTCGGCAGAATGTAAGGTAAAATTTGGGTAACACCTGGTTAAATTGATGGATTACGTTGAAAGTCCTTGCTGGCTTAAGGCATCGAGCAGCGTTCCAACACGTTTTGCGTTTGCGCCCAGATCGGAATAACCGACGCGGGAGCGGGAATAGATGGCCAGCTCGATACTGTCGGGGTCGCCCGGGCTGGGGACAAGCAGGATATCCACATCATCCTTATAGCGCATCAGCGCACTGGTCGATATGAACTGCAGGCGTCCACCCGTCTTGTCCGCGCCGGTCAATGCCCAGTTCTTTTGCGCTTCGATCACGGTCATGCAGGCTGCGAACAGGGTGTCTGACGAGGCAGAAAAACGCACCGATCCGCGATCCGGCTCGGCGTTTTCGCACAGTCCCGCAGGCGCCAGCAAACATGTGTTGGGCGATTTGGGACGTTCAAGCGTCTTGAAGTCAATAAAATCAGTCATGTCCTAGCTTAACATTGCCGGACTTGACTGGTCACCCCGAAAAATAACAAAGCCGACCTCGCTGAGCGTGCGGGGCCGGCTTTGCCGTTTTGATCATATGGGGCCGGTGGCAGGCCTAGCCAGCGGACTGGATTTTCTCGGCAATGTTGCCAGCCTGTGCATTCAGGGGCGCAGAGGCGTCGCGCACAGTGTTCGAGAAAAGGCTCGAAAGCTCCTGAAATTCAGTCATCATTGATTTCATGCTCTCGGACGCAAAATCGGACTGTTTGGAGGTGAAATCTTCAACCGACTTCACGCTGGTCAGCGCACTCATCGCTTCGAGATTGCGTTCCATAGATGATTTCATGAAGGCAAATGCGCGCGAATTGATGGCTTCCATGCCAGCGGCGGCGGCCTTGACGCTTTGTCCAACGGCTTCGAGATTGTTCTGGCCGATCTCGCCGAACTGGCCGGAAAAGGCCATGGCTTTCTGCAGTGTCTGGCTCATCGCGTCTGCAGGGTTTGCAGCGAATGCTTCAAACGTGTCTGCTTTTCCGTTTGCTTTACTCTTGGCCATGATGACTCCTTTGTTGCGTTCTGTAATGTCGATCTGTTTACCTTAGGTCATATAGAGGTTTATTTCGCAAGCGCAAGAATTTTGTTGCGCCGCAGCAATTCGTGAGAGTTAATTTTGGATCGGCTGGCGTTAACCGAACATCAAGAGCCTTGGGGCAAACTGGACTTTGCAGATGGGAGTTGTGCCCGTTTCGTGAAGCAGAGGATGGTTCCCAATGCGATCTTGGTTTCGATATATTGGCGGGCTCTGCATGGCTGCGGCGATGCTGATGGCATCTTCAATTTCTGCACATGCCCAAAGTAAAAAATATGCGTCTTTCGTGATCGAGACAGAGACGGGCGAAGTGTTGCATTCGAGATTTGCCGATGCCCAGCGGTATCCGGCCTCTCTGACCAAGGTGATGACGCTTTATATGCTGTTTGACGCGATGAAGGCTGGCAATGTTGGACTTCACGATGAGCTGTATGTGTCTGGTGCAGCGGATGAACAGCCGGCTTCGGATCTCGGGATTGACGAGGGTGGGTTCATTTCGGTTGAAGACGCCATCTATGCGCTGGTGACCAAGTCGGCCAATGACATTGCCGTTGTTGTCGCGGAACGGATTGCTGGCAGTGAAGAACGGTTTGCCGCCTTGATGACGGTTAAAGCCCGCTTTCTGGGACTTGAAGACACACGCTTTTACAATGCATCAGGATTGCCGGACGAACGTCAGGTTACAACCGCCAGAGACATGGCGATCCTGGCCGAAGCGATGCTCGACAATCATGGTGACTATTATCACTATTTTGAAAACCGGCTTTTCCGCTGGGATGGAGTGACCTATCGCAACCACAATCGGCTGCTTGGTGAAGTCGACGGGGTTGATGGGATTAAAACCGGATACACACGGGCTTCGGGTTTCAATCTGATGGCATCCGCGCAGCGCGGCGATCAGCGGATTGTCGCGATCATGCTGGGCGGGAAATCATCGCGCAGTCGCAACAAGCATGTGAAGGAACTGGTTGAGGCTGCCTTTATTGCTCTCGAGGAGAGGGCGCTTGACCAGCAGGCTCCGCCGGTTGGTGTGAACACCCAGATTGCGTTCAACACGTCGGCGCGGACAAGACGCGGCATCGTATCATACGAGTTTGACGAGATTGATGTGATGGCGGAAACCGGACTAGTTGCCGAAGGGGCGTCGGACCAGTCTGGCGTTTCGGAGTAGCGGTCTTCAAGGCTGGCTTGCAAAAAAGGCCACTTCGAAAAATCAAAGCGGCCTTCCGTGAGCTATAATGATAAAGCTCTGGTTCCTGATACAGGTTTTGGCCTGCATCATTGTATCTCTAGGTCACAGGCGAAGGTTGCTCCACGTGACGACCTCTAGATACGGACCCCATTGCCCTATCTGGTTTCTCACTTGACATTGGATCACCTCCTTTCGGTTGTTAAAAAAAGCGCAGATCTATCGGATCGCGCGATGTCACCTTAGCAAAGATTCCTGTCTTGAAAAGGGGAACCGATCTTGATGGGAAATCTCGGGTCCGGTTGAGGGGACGCCGTATAGAAAAGGGCGCGACATAAGCCGCGCCCTGATATTTGGATCATAGTATGATCGTTCCGGTCTTCGTCCGGCTGCCGCCTAGTAAGGCGTGAGCAGCGAATTTACCGCTACGGCCACAATCGCGCCGGTTGCAATTGCAACAAGGACGGCATCATTGGAGCCTTTATCGCAAACCCAGTGGTGGCCGCGTGGCGGGGCGTACAATCCGTGGGCACCAAAGTCACTGATGAAGATGGTGTTGTTGGTGACGCCGTAAAAACCGCCGACCGCATAGAGCGGGCTGGCAACAACGACCTTCGTGCCGAACGAGCTGCCAAAGAAGCCACGACTGCCAAAGCGGTTATTGAAACCAAACCCGCTGCGTCGGAAGCTATTGCCGCGGAAGCCTCTGCGGCTCGTCCCGCGAAAACTGCCGCGTCTGTTGCCACGGAAATTGCTGCGGCTGGTTCCACGGAAACCGCTGCGGCTGGTCCCGCGGAAGCTGCTGCGGCTGGTCCCACGGAAACCGCTACGACTATTGCCGCGGAAGTTACTGCGACTGTTTCCACGGAAATTGCCGCGTCGATTCCCACGAAAATTTCCGCGATTTCCACGACGGAAATTCGAGCGGTTCTGGAAGTTGACTTTCGTTACGCTGGCACTTGCAACCGACTGGGCAAGTTGGCTGGCAGGTTGCGCAACGGCTGGCAGTGTCATCATAGATGTGGCCAGCAGCGCAGCAGCGCCGAACTTTGAAAGTTTGTCGAGGATGCTCATATGCAAACTCCTTTCTATATTTGGCATAACGATCATGGGGAGGGGGTCCCTTGTCGATGCCGATAGGCTATTCTACGCCTATACCACAAATATAGCGTCGAGGCGTGAATTGAAACTGAATGGGCCGATCAATGAGTGATCACGAATTTGACAACGCGCTTCACATTAAGCCTGATATTTCAATACCTGCCTGGGAATTGGAGGAGAGCTTTATCCGGGCTTCAGGGCCCGGAGGGCAGAATGTCAACAAGGTGTCCACGGCGGTTTTGCTGCGCTGGAATGTTGGCCGGTCGAGCCTTCCGGCCGAGGCGAAAGCCCGTATCGAGCGTCATTGGAGGGCGCGGATAAACGGCGAGGGGGACCTGTTGATCAATGCCAGCAAGCATCGGCGGCAGGCTATGAACCGTGAAGAGGCGCGCAAGCGGCTGGTCGAGATGGTGCGCGCAGCTTTGGTTGTGAAAAAACGCAGGATTCCGACCCGTCCGGGCCGCGGGGCGATTGAGCGGCGGATAAATGCGAAAAAGCAGCGTAGCGAGATCAAAAGCGCGCGTGGACGCCCAAAACTCGACGATTAAGCCGGTTTCAGACCGATTTCGACCAATCGCTCCATCAGAAAGTCGTGCGCGGTAATGGCATCGGGGCGCGGCTTGCCTGCCTGATCGCAGCTTTCCAGCGGATCGATCATGACGTCAGGGGTGAAATGCAAAAAGAAAGGCGTTGAATAGCGTGCATGTCCAGAGCGGGCCTGTTCAGGATTGACGACGCGGTGGCTGGTGGACGGCAGAACCCCCTGTGTCAGGCGTGACAGCATATCGCCGATATTGACGACGAGCGCACCTGCGGGCGGATTGACGCCGAGCCATTTGCCCGATCTGTGTTTGACTTCCAGACCTGCTTCCTCGGCGCCGAGCAGGAGCGTGATCACATTGATATCTTCATGAGCGGCCGCGCGGACCGATCCGGCAGGGGGCGGGGTGGTCTGGGCCGGATAGTGCAATAGCCGCAAAATCGAATTGCCTTGGGCAATGCGCGGGGTGAACCAGTCTTCGGGCAGATCCAGATCCCTCGCAATCGCTTCGAGGACAATCGCCCCCATCGCATCGAGAGCTTCGAACAGGTCATATGTGCGGGCGTCAAATCCGGCAATTTCGGCAACTGTCGGGGTGGGCGGCATGATGTCGGCGAGAGGCGTTGTTTCCATACCGGCGCGTCCGGTGTGCCAGAACTCTTTCAAGTCGGCATGGGCGTTGCCTTTGGCGTTCTCTGTGCCGAAGGGGGTATAGCCGCGCTGTCCGCCCGCCTCGGCGATATGGTATTTGCGTTTGGCCTCTTCGGGCAGCGCAAAGAAGGCTTTGGTCTTGGCGACGGTCTCGTCGATCAGCGCCTGATCAAGGCCGTGATCGGTCAGGACGGCAAATCCCGTCTCGCGGAAGGATCGCCCAAGAGCAGCAGAAAACTCTGCGGGCGCGGTTTTGCTGGTGCGCATGGAGATGGGGTCGAAATAGGTGCTCATGGGGCCGGCTCCGGAAGAGGCGAGGGCTGGGGATAGGGTTTGGTATAGCAGCGAGCCAGCAATTGGGAAGGGGCGGCAGGCTGGCATCTGCGCGGGAAAAAGCGACCCACTTAACCATGGCTGGTGCTCTGAAGGGGCGAAATGGGCCTTGGAGTTAATGGCGTCCCTGCGTGCGGTTAACACACTGCCTGTTTGGCGGTTGCATTGTTAACCATAAGGAAAATGTTTCAAGCGATTCTGATCACGTCGCCGAGGCGGATGAATTGGATGAAGCTTTCACCCTATAGAGATCAAAAGATCCAAGGGGAGAGCGGGTGTATAAAGAGGATATAAAATGGCTTATTCAGATAGCTCGCTTGAGCTCCCATGTACCGGACTGACCCAAGAGGCAAGTGCCGAAGATCTCTGCCAGATGGGGCTGATCTATTCGACAGGGCTCGGTGTGGCCGAAGATTATGTCGCAGCTCACAAATGGTTCAATCTTGCTGCGTTGCGCGGCAGCGATGATGCGAAAATTTACCGCAAGGATTTGTCCGATGCGATGAGTTCTGAAGAGATTGCTCTGGCCCAGAAAGCGGCGCGTGAGTGGCTCAGCCTGATGAACTAGGCTTTCTTTTTACTGAAAAACAGCTCTCTAAATCTGGCACGGCCAAGCCGTTGGCTGCGCCAAAAATCTGGCTTTCCCTTGGCGTTCGCCGACAAATGCGGTCTACTCTCTGATAATTGAAGGAGAGATCGCTATGCGTATAATGTTATCAGCTATTGCCGCCCTTGGCCTGAGTGCCTGTGAGGCCGTTCCTGCTGGCGGTTTGGGGGATGTTCTTGGTGGCCTGGGGACGATTGCAAGCTCGCAAAGCGGTCTTACCAATCTCGAAATTGACGCTGGCCTTCGTCAGGCGCTTGAAATTGGCGCGACGAATGTATCCTCACAACTTGGTGCGACGGACGGTTTTTTTGGCGACAGCCGGATCAAAATTCCGCTTCCCGGCCGGCTCGCAGATATTCAGGACGGACTTAGCAAAGTCGGACTTTCGGCTCCGCTGGACGGGCTTCAACTGCAAATGAACCGCGCGGCCGAAGCCGCCATGCCTGAGGCCCGCAAACTGGTTGTGTCTGCGGTCCAGTCGATCACGCTTGAAGATGCTGTCGGCATTCTGCGAGGGGGAGATACGGCCGCGACCAATTTCCTGCGCGGTAAAACCGAAGCCAGCCTGCGCGATGCGTTCACCCCTCATATTCAAACCGCTCTTTCGCAGACCGGTGCGGTCCAGAGCCTCGACTCGGTTGCCTCCCGGTATGGCCTGTCGGCTGTTTCCAATGATTTGCGGTCGGATATGACCGACCATGCCGTAAACTTCGGGCTGGACGGGATGTTCCTCTATGTCGCCGAGCAGGAACGCGAGATTCGCGAAAACCCTGTGGCCCGCACAACTGACCTGCTTCGAAAAGTCTTCGGGAGCAATTAGTGCTCAGGCGGTTCCAGCACTCTGTAAATGGGGGAAGTATTGCGGGGCTCGAATTTGGAGACCCTGTTCGCGATATTTCGGCCGTTTTCCTGCATGCGACGGGCTTTAACGCCATGACCTATCAGTCGATCCTGGCGCCATTAGGGTTGCGGGCCCGTCTGGCGGGGCTGGATCTACGTGGGCATGGCGTGACCAAGCTGGCTCTTAAACCGAATTATGCCTCCTGGCGCATCCATCGGGATGATGTGATCAGCTGGATTGAGGCAAGCGCGCCGCGCGGTGTGGTTCTGAGCGGGCATTCAATGGGCGGCTGTGTTGCGCTGATGGTGGCCGGAAAGCGTCCCGATCTGGTCAAAGGACTGGTTCTGGCAGATCCGGTGATTCTGCCGCCACGGATTTACCGGTTCAACCATCTCGTGCCATTTAGCCGGTTGCTGTGGGCGAGAAACGCACTTGCGCGCGGTGCCAGGCGCCGCCGTTCGGAATTTGCCAATGTTGCTGAAGCGCGGGACTCCTATAAAGGGCGAGGGGCTTTTGCCAGTTGGCGTGAGCCGTTTCTAGATGACTATTTGCTTGATGGACTGGAACAGGACAAGACGGACAAGGGTGCGGCGGCGGACGGCAAGTGGCGTCTGACGTGCACTCCAGCCAGTGAAGCTGCGACCTTTGCCGCCCAGCGCAACCGGCCATGGTCGGCGCTAAAACGCGTGCACAAGGCGGGCATTCCCTTGACCATTCTGAAGGCGGAGCGCGGCTCGGTGATGCGGCCGGCAGTTGATCAGCTGATCCTCAAACGCCATCCGCAGGCGATTATTAAAACCGTACGCGGAACGTCCCACTTTCTGCCAATGGAAGCCCCCTATGCGCTCAGGGACGATTTGTCGGCCTTTATTGCGCGTTTGGTTGAAGGCTTTGACATTGGCGATGACGGGCCGGTGCAGCGGACGCTTCAACAGACGCCGGGCATTGTCACTCAAAGCTGAAGGCCGGCGGGGGCGAGGGATTCCAGCTTGGCGATGTGATCGGTATTGGTCGGCAGAATTTTGCGCGTCTCCAGATCAAAGGTGACGGCAACCGCTTCACATGTCATCCAAGGGGTCTGGCCGTCAGGGTCCATCATCCAGTAAATGATAGAGTGAACCTTTTCTGCCGCTTCGGCGAATGAGGCATAGACCTCAAACCGGTCGCCAGCCTTTGGCCAGCGTCGATAAACCAGCCGGTATTCGAGTACGGCCGCGCCCATCTTCCTGTCTCCGGCGGCATCGGCAACCTGTTTGCGCCAGTCATAAAGAAGGTTCGGCACGCTGTCGGACATCCGCCCCATGAACCATTCCGTGCGCATCCGTTCGAAGGCGTCGCAATGATTATGGGCGACATGGCCAACGCCAATGCGCGGGGCACCGGTTTCCGCCACTCTGTCAAGCGTGATTGCCGGATCGGCCAAAACAGTGCTCCGGGGATCGATAGAGCGCGGCATGGTATGTGTTGGCGGATCAATGAGACGGGCGTTCAGGGCTCTTCGGGTCCGCTCGCTCCAGCCGAATGCCAATCCGGTGTGCGAGCTGATATGTTGGATTCGCGTGCGAAAGGCTGCGGCGGGTGTGCCATCGCCATGCTGGATTTCCTGATAGATGAGCGCATCTGATGTGCCAATCTCGAGCACACCGCCAATCATTCTGAGGGGGCGACCGGGGTGGACTTCCCGCAGAAACCGGATGTGCTGGTCGAGAGGGATAAGCGTTGAAGGCGAGTGGGGTTTGAACGTATGCGGCATCTCGATCAAATGCGCAAAATTGCCAAGCCCTTCCATCATCTTCTCGACATAGATGCGGACATTCATATGCCCCATCTCGTCGCAGTCCCAAGTGTTTGCAGATCCCTGCCAAAGCGTTTCCAAACCGGTCCCCTGACTAATCCAAATCGTCAATTAAGCATGTCGTTCAGGTCTAGGCGCAGTTGCGACACAGACCATGGGCTTCGATCATTGCCCGTTTGGTTTGAAAGCCTGCTGCAAGTGTTTCAGCATCAATTGCAGTTTTCATTGTAACGGCATGTAATTCTTCAGCATTTCCGCAATTATCGCAAATCAGGAAGACGGCCAAATGGCTATGGCTGGCATGGCCGCAAGCGACATAGGCGTTAAGACTTTCGATCTTGTGGGCGAGGCCGACCTCCTGCAAAAAATCCAGCGCCCGGTAAATTGTGGGCGGTTTTGCGGCGCCTTCGCCGTCGAGATTGTTCAACAGGTCATAGGCCTTTGACGGCTCCTTTGATTCGAGCAGGAGCTGGAGGACTTTGCGTCTGATCCGCGTCAGCTTCTGACCGCGCTTGCTCACAATCTCTTCGGCCTGTTCGAGAGCCTCCGCGATTTCTTGCGGCGAGCAGGGACCATAAGCGTGAATATGGGGTGCGGTGTCATGATGATCTGTCATCTGGCTATTGTCCGGTTTTTTACTTGTCTTGTGAAGCCTTATAACGACCGCAAAAGTCAAAAGGTGCTTTGTTGAAAGTAAGCGTTAACCCGTTTGTTGTAATTTTAAATAAATATTAGACGTAATTGCAACGCACTTCGGAGCAGAACGATGCCCTTGAAATTGTCTCTCAAGCCCGGTGAAACATTCATTTTGAATGGGGCAGTTGTGCGAAATGGAGATCGTCGAGGCGTTTTGCTGCTTGAAAATCAGGCTCGGATTCTGCGCGAGAAAGACATCATGCAGGCGGAGGAGGCGAATACGCCTGCGCGCCGCGCCTATTTTGCGATCATGCAAATGTATCTTTCGGGCGAGAGCGACGGGCCTGCCTATGATCGGACCATGCGGGCCTTGGCCGATCTTCTGGCCGTGACGCAACTCCCCGACGACCGGAAGAGTTTGACCGAAGTTTCGGAATTTATCGCAGCAGGGAACCTCTATAAGGGGCTGACCAAATGCCGGAAGTTCGTCCGCAATGATGATGCGCTGAAACTGGAGGCGAGCTGATGTCGTCGTTAAAGCTGGTCACGCCGGAATTGATTGAGCCTGTTGATTTGAAGGCAGGGATCAAGCAGCTTGAGCAGGGCGGTCCCAGACCCGGCTTAATGGTAGATGTCGGGCATGGAAACATAGCGCGAGCGAACGGACATTTGGGACAGGCCGGATTGTTGCAGAGGCTTATGGGGCATCGATTGCTCGCCGCATTGGCCACCGACCCCGCTTGTGAAAATGTCGAATTGCCAGAGCGCAAGCTTGAAGTTGATCCGGATATTGCCCTTCTACTGGACTTGGCGCGATCGCCGGACTAAGGCGGCGATATGGATCCTGTTCTCGTCTCTCTCTTTGCCGCACATTTTGTCACCTTTTTCGTTCTGATTGATGCGATCGGTGTGGCCCCTATCTTTGCGTCGCTGACGTCGAAGGGGGATGCTGCGTATCGGCGGCGGATGGCCGTAAAATCGATTCTTGTGGCCAGCATCATCATTTACGGGTTTGCCTTTGGCGGCTCTTGGTTGCTTGAGAGCATGCACATCACGATTGATGCCTTCCGTGCTGCGGGCGGGATTTTGCTATTCATCATTGCAGTGGACATGGTTTTCGAAAAACGGACAGAACGGCGCGAGAATAGAGCCGAAGATGTGTTGGCTTCAAACCAGCCTGCCGAGGACGTTGCTGTGTTCCCGATTGGTATTCCTATGCTGGCCGGTCCTGGCACAATCGCTATGGCGATGCTCTATATGTCGAACTCAACGGGCATCATGGAAAGCGCCGTTGTGATCGCGGCTTTGGCTGCGAACTTGCTTTTGTGCCTGATCATTTTCCTCGCTGCGGGACCGATTGTTCGGGCGCTTGGCGACAGCTTTGTTGCGGCCTTGACCCGAATCCTTGGGGTCATTCTCGCAGCGCTATCGATCCAGTTGTTGATCGACGGCATCAAGGGCGCCTTCAATATTTAATAGATCCGATATTGGGGACACTGTTCGAGCCAAAAGAGAAGAGGGGGCCGAACGCTTTGTCCTGCCCCTCTCCCTTAAAATCCAGCCAAAGCTCTCTCTATTTGGCAGCCGGTGATTGCTTGGTCTTAAGCGGCGGCAGCGGCGACCGATGTTTGCATTTGCTTCTTTGCCCGCTGGGTTTGGCGTTCGCGGGACATATGTTGCAAGCTGGCCAAGACAGATAGAAAGAGTGCGATAATCGCGCCAGCCAATGCCATGATTTGCAGGATAGCCGACTGGCTCCAGCGGACCGTGCTGACATTCATTGCGAGAACTTCGGGTCCAAGGTGAGAGACCAGTGCCACCGCTCGATCACCACCTGCTTCAGCGATGATACGTGCATGTCGCAGTTCCGACAGATTGCTGGTGTGCTCAAGCAGGTGCACTGCGCCCGGTATGCTTGTGGCTTCCGCAATGACCGCAAGCTCTTCGAGATCAATGCCGATCTTTGCGGCTGCATAGGGATCGACGCTTTGTGCGAAAGCGTCTTGCACCCGAACGGTTCTGACATTCAGAGGCGCAACGTCTGCCATCGCTTTTTCGAGATTCTCCCGCAAAGTGTCCTGAGGCAGGGTGCGTTGCAGATTCTCTGCCCAAGTGGCGGCGTAGTCGGCATTTAGCCTGTTCGATTTCCAAGCGGTCTTGAGAACCGATGCGGCGGTATGCAGCCGGTTGTTTGACAGACCTGTTGCCGACGGCGGCGACGCCATTGCCAAGCCGGTGAGCTTGACGGAAAAATCATTCTGCATGTTGCCGCGCAGCCATGAGCGACTGTTTTGTACGAGATCTTCGACCTGTCCGAGAACCGAAAAAGTGGGTTGGTACGTCAAGGTTGCCACGCTGATGCGGGTGGCGGTTTTGCTCCGGGTATTGCCGGCTGTCTGTGTGGTTTCCTCGTTGGCCTCGGTCACTTCGGGATTGGTCAGCAATTCCTGACCGCGTGGATGTAGGGAGCTCTCGTATCCGACGCGGACATAGCTGGGTAGAAACAGGAGCGAGGCGCGCAACAGGCGTTGGTCTTCTGTCCCTGAAGGGTCTGCTTTTGCAGCGGCTTCGATTGCGCGGGCATCATCGCTGCTTAGCATTTGGGGGGCTGCGAGCAAGAAGCCTCGTGCAGCCGATATATTTCTGGCTTTCAATTGGGTGTTGACCAGATTGGCCCAATGCTCTCGCTGGGTCGCACTCTTATCATCGTAAAGATCGGAAAAAGTCTGATCCATACCTCGACGGGCTTCGGCCAGAACCGCCGCAGACCGATCTTCCAGATAAGCCTCGCCCGGCGTGGTTGCCGCAAGTGCTTTGACTGCAAGTAAAGGAATGAGGAGGAGGAGGCTGTTAAATACAAATGCCGGCATCCAGCCAGCGGAACTACCGGACGGTTTCCGGGTTTCTACCATAATTTAATCCACGCTAATTTAAAGGTTCCCTGAGGTCACATTAACGCATTATTAACACCTGAAAATCAAGGGGCCAAAACAGCGTTTGGCGCGAAAAATGCAAACAAATAGACTTGAAAAAAAAATATCCGGCTGATTTGGCTCCCGTGACCTCACTTTAGTTTGATTTCTGATGAGGCTTAAGTGTTGTTCTGAAGATTGTCGGGTTGGATAATGCAAGCTATAGACCGTTTGCAAGTTGGAGGTATTGGGTCATGGTTAAATCAAAGAGCAAGCCATATGAGCCTTCCAAGAAAGAAGAGTTCATGAATGATCGCCAGCTCGAATTCTTCCGCCGGAAGCTCGAGGATTGGAAAGACGAAATTCTGGAAGGGTCCAAGACAACCATACATCACCTGCAGCAGGAAAGTTCGTCACTGCCTGATGTTGTTGACCGTGCCTCTGCTGAAAGTGCGAAAGCGCTGGAATTGCGCACCCGGGACCGTCAGCGCAAATTGATCTCGAAGATTGAAGCGGCGCTCCGGCGAATTGATGAAGGCACTTACGGCTATTGCGATGAGACCGGCGAGCCGATTTCGCTCAAGCGGCTACAAGCCCGTCCTACGGCAACACTTAGTCTGGAAGCCCAGGAACGCCACGAGCGAAAAGAGCGGACCCTGCGCGACGACTGATAAAGCGTCCCATCTGCAAACTAAAAACGGCGACCCGAAAGGATCGCCGTTGTTTTATCATCCAACGCCTGGCGTATATTCGTCAGTGCATTGAGGACACTATCCCATAGCGAAGATAATGTAGGCTTACCGAGGCCTTACCAAGGTCTCTACAAATGCGGAAATCTGTTTAACGCTGGGGGGCTTTTTGTAGAGAATCGCTGCGGCGGAGGCAAAACCCTAACGTTGTGTTAACCGGTTCATCCCACTATCGGCGCTGACCAGAGTGAGCCGTGCATGGAACTGAAACGACAAGCCCTTATGCCCGATGCCAACAAAGCCGGGCGTGATGCCGGAGACAATTTCCGTCTTCCGACCAGTCGGGGTGTGCTCAGTGCTGCCGAAATCGAGGCATTGCTGAGGCCGGATATCCCCGAGAATGCCTTTGAAGAGCCGAAAACCGTCTCGGCCCGCCCTGTGTTTGACTTCGAAACCGGTTCGGAAGGATCGCTCCTCGCCGGAGATGCTGCGATACTGGCTGCCGAGATGACTGTCGCGTTGCGCAAGCACTGCGCCATTGATGCGGTGCTCGGGCTGGAATCAGCTGAGTATGCGCCCTTGTCACAGATTGTGGCTGCGCACGAGCGCCCGTCAGTCTTGATCCTGTTTCGTGACCGATCTGGCTTGCAAAATGCCGGTTTGACACTCGATGCGGGTCTGGCCTCGGCATTTGTTGCGGTTGCCTGTGGCGGCCAAGCCGATGCGGCTTCCGCGCGGCCTCTGAGCGCGCTTGATGGCCGCATTCTCGAACACATGCTTGCGCCCCTGGCTCAGGCGATTGATCCGTCTTTCCAGATTGTCTGCGTTGAAACCGATCGCAGTGCTGCCTTTGCCATGCTGCCGCCAGGCAAGGCGATGCTCGCGGATATGTCCTGCGGGTTGGGCAATGTGCAGGGGCGTTTGATTTTTGCCCGCGTGCAAGACACGCCCGCTTTGACCCGTGACGACCCACATGCATTGCCGATGCCTGTGTCTGCGGTTGTGACCGCGCGTATTGCGCGCATCAATGTCCCGATCTCGCATTTGTCCAATTTGAAGCCCGGTGCCGTGTTGCGACTGGGCTTGCCTGCAGATCAGCCTGTCGAGCTTCTTTCGGGCGGACGCGATGGCCAATTGATTGCCGAGGGCGATGTTGGCCGCAAAGGGGACCGCATTGCTGTACGTGTCAGCAAATGCACTCCCGCGCTAAAGGGTTAGTTTCAAACCGCCCCTGGGCAGTGAGGAGTCGCTAATGCGACTCCATATGCTTTTCGACGGCTGCAAGGCCATCGGCTTCAGGATCGCTGCCAAGGATTTCAGCTTCTTTCTGGGCCCAGAGCCGTTTCTGGTAATTGGTCGATATAATGTCGGTGATCACCAACACGCCGATCACCAGATAGAAGCTCGACTTGCTCATGGCGTCGATCGAGTAGGTAAAGATCTTCATATGGGCCAGATGCGCGCCTTCTGTAACCAGCAGGACCCCAACGAGGAACAGGATGAACAGGCCCAGGACTTCATACATCCGGTTCTTTTTCAGGAAGTCGGCAACATAGTCCGCCATCATTATCATCAGAATGCCTGACGTTATGATCGCGATGGCCATGATCCAGACTTGATACTCTACCGCGCCGGAAACCGGGTCTTTGGTGTTGGCAATCGCCATGGCCGAGAGGATTGAATCAAACGAGAAGACGAGGTTCATGGCCACAATCATCGTAATCGCCTGCATGACCGATTTGGATTTGCCACCTTCGGAATGTTCGATGTGTTCGACTGTTAGAAGGTGCGTAATTTCTTTGACCGCTGTGTAGATGATAAAGCCGCCGCCGAACAGCGTCACCAGGGCTTGCAGGGTAAAGTCACCCTCGAAGATATTCTTCAGGTGAATGCCAAACAATGGTTCGGCCAAGGCGCCGAACAGGTTGACGATGATGACGAGCAGCACGACGCGGAACACGACCGCCAGCCCGATGCCCCATTTGCGGACTTTAGAAGCGTCCGCCTCGCCAACCCGTTTGGATTCGATCGAAATATAGAGAAGATTGTCAAAGCCCAGAACCGCTTGCAGCAATAGCAGCATAAGCAGCGTGAAAAAGCCCGATGTTGAAAAGACTTCTGCAAATATCTCGGCCATAGAGCCCTCCTGGAGATTCGTGATCTTTTGTAATTAATTGGGTTCGGCGCAAAGCGAAAGGGGGGGTCTGTAAGATCAAGCCTAATAGAAGCTTACATTATTCCAGCCAAATCAACTCGGGGTCCTCGGTTAATCTTCAAGATTTTGCTCTATGCTCAGCCCCGTTAGAGGGAGGATTAAATGGCACAATTCGGGAAAAAGCAGCCGGTACACAAACGACAGGCCCAACGGGCGACACGCCCACAACCTGCCTTGTCTGCGCAGGCTGAGGCGTTTGCCAGCGAGTTGCGCCAATCGGGCGGAAGGCCCTCTAGACGCGCTAATGATTTTACGCCGCCAAGCTCCAGCATGGGAGCTGCAACTGAAGAGTATGCAGGCTTCTTCCGGCGGGTTGGCGCTTATGTGGTGGATACCATCCTCGTCACGCTGCCATTCCTG
>CAZXXY010000031.1:0-23735 GCA_964644755.1 uncultured Hyphomonas sp.
CTCAAAACAAAGCGTAATTCGGTCTCTCTGTTAACGCAACAGAGGTGGATTTTTCGGAGCACCAGAGTCCTTCTTTGGGCGACTTAAGCCGCTGACGTTTCGTCCGCTTCCGCCCCCTTACCAAAACCCTATCCCACACCCAGCGCCCCCATCCCATACTCCCCACCTCCTCACTCAGGCAAAGCGGCAATCGGACCGACCGTTTGTTGGGATGGGGACGGGTTTCTGGTGGGCGCGGCGGTATAACGGACCAAAGCGCGCGCCAGCGGTGCCGGTGATAACCCTTTTGCTAGCGGCCCCGATTGGTCGCGGCGATGTCGAAGGGGCTACGATGTGGCGTGTCAGTCGTCACCCGATCGCATAAAGACCCGGGGCGGCGCTCAAAATGCGCCCTGTCGCCGTTCGCAAGAGCGGCAGTTCCTATCGGTGTGTTCTGTGCGCCGTCCTGCTTTGCATGTATCCGGAAGGGGCAACCCTGTCCGGCTTTTGGCGCTGCGCCATCAGCCCGCCAGGCGGCCTTGGCGTGGGCTTAGGGGCGCTCGAACGGGATATTGTCGATCAGGCGGGTTTTGCCGAGCCAGCCAGCGCCGAGCAGGCGGCCCTCTACGCCTTTGGCAGCGGGGCCTTCGGCCAGGGTTTCGAGGGTTTCGGGATGGGTGGCTGTGACATAGTCGATTTTCGAGAAACCGCAGGCGGCAAGATATTGGTTTGCTTCTGTGAGGGCGGTTTCGATCGGCGTTCCTGCTTCGATACGGGCGCGGGCGCGATGGAGGCTGGCAAACAGGCCGCTGGCCGCGCGGCGCTCGTCAGGGGTGAGGTAGAGATTGCGCGAGGATTGGGCCAGGCCGTCCTCGGCGCGCACCGTGTCGGCGCCGACAATCTCGATCTCGAAGCCGAGGTCACGGGTCATGCGCTTGATGATCTGGAGCTGCTGATAGTCTTTCTGGCCAAACACGGCGACATCGGGACGGACATGCACAAACAGGCGTGCAACCACGGTGGCAACGCCATAGAAGAAATGCGGGCGCGGGCCGCCATCGAGCAGGTCGGACAGGGTTTCGACGCGGATATTGGTCAGCGAGCCGTCGGGATACATCTCCTCATTGGTGGGAGAATAAACCAGATGGCAGCCAACCTCCTGCAATTTGGCGCAGTCTTTTTCGAGCATGCGCGGATAGGTGTCGAGGTCTTCGCCGGGGGCAAATTGGGTCGGGTTTACAAAGATGCTGGCAACCACTTTGTCGCAACGCTCAAGCGCACACCCGACGAGCGATAGATGGCCAGCATGGAGCGCGCCCATAGTTGGCACAAAGCCAATCCGCTGTCCGGCCAGACGCCATTCAGTGACTATTTTTCGTAATTCGACGCGTGATTGAACCCGTTGAAAGGGGGAAGATTTCATTACAATTTTCCAATTGCCATGCTTTGTAAACGATCTGTTAAGGGATTGAGCGCAATTTTCAGGCATGAGCAAGCCTATCTTTACCGTCTTTCGCCAATTTTTGCTGAGCGCTGTACTGCGCTCATCTTCGCCGAAGCCCGCAGTCATTGCTGATCCGGAACCAAACCGGCGCAGTTTACGGCCTGAAAACGATGCCTGGATGTTCGATGCGCCGCGTGAATTAGTGGCGTGCAAAGCAAGTTACGGGCAGGCAACGACGCGGCTTTCCCAGCAGTTGTCCAATGTGCGCGCACTGTTGAGCCGTATTTCGCCAACAGCTCCCATTTCCGTTGCTGCCCATGATTATTCTGAAGCCGGATCTGGCGCGGTGTGGTCTGACACGCTTTTGTTTGATGGCGAACCGGCCCTGATCGCGGTCTGGGGTGACGAGCTGGTCGATGGCGATATTGAGTATTTGTTTGATGATACGGAAGCGATCACCGACAATTTGATGGCTGATGAGTTGTTTGGTGGATACGGCTACGTACCCGCGCTGGCGTCTTAAGAGTACACGTAATTTCTGGGACTAGTAGATTAATGGCAGATGGATTCTCGCCCCACGGGGCTGTAATTGAGCTCACCGAAGCCGCGCCCAAACAGGCGCGTGTTATTGTTGTTGGCAATGAAAAAGGTGGCGCAGGCAAGTCCACCGTTTCGGTACATCTATGCATTGGGCTTTTGCGCTCTGGCTTGAAAGTCGGGGCGATTGACCTTGATGTCCGCCAGCGCAGCTTTACCCGCTATATGGAAAACCGTATGCGCTGGATCCGGTCTACTGGCGCGCAGCTTCCTATGCCGGAGATCATTCGGGTCGATGCCAGCGAGGAACGCAATCTCGATACTGCCGAGGCCGAGGAGCGTGAGCGGTTCGAAAGCAGTTTCAAACGGCTGTCTGCAAGCTGCGATATTGTGATCATTGATGCGCCGGGCGGAAACACCTTCCTGTCCCGCCACGCGCACACTTATGCCGACACATTGATTACGCCTCTGAATGACAGTTTCGTGGATTTCGATCTTCTAGGCGATGTCAATCCACAGACGCTTGAAGTGATCCGGCCCAGCTTCTATTCGGAGATGGTTTGGAATTGCCGCAAGCAAAAAGCACAATCGAGCCGGCGTCCCATTGACTGGGTTGTCATGCGCAACCGGATGTCGCCGCTCGAAGCGCGTAACAAGGTTAAGGTTGGCGAGGCGCTCGGAAATTTGGCCAAGCGGATCGGGTTCCGGATGGCGACAGGTCTGTCCGAGCGTGTGATCTACCGTGAACTGTTTCCGACTGGACTGACACTGCTGGACCTGACCGAGCGTCAATCGAGCGTCAGCTTTACGATGAGCCATGTTGCAGCCCGTCAGGAGTTGAGGGATTTGTTTATCATGATGCGGTTGCCGGAATTGAGCGGGCTTGAGATCGGGTTTTAAAGACGCCGCTCTTTCCCATTTACAAGAAAACCCCCGCCAGGATGATCCGGACGGGGGTTTTGTTTTAACTGCTTATCGGGACCCTATTCCTCTATGGGGTTTCCGTCTGCATCAAGCTCGACAATGTCGAAACCAAGCCCGGTGAGATTTGGCAGGATTGTCGCCTTGTCACCGACAACCACCATGATCATTTCTTCGGGATTGAGGTACTTGGTGGCAAGCTCGTTGACATTGTCGATGGTGAAGCCGTTGAGAATGTCCTTTTGCTCATCGATAAATCCATCCGGCAGATTGTAGGTCTGGATATTGTCGAGGAAGCGGAGCTTCTGGAATGGCGTTTCGTACCGACGTGCATCGGATTGTCCGATCGCGCTCTTCGTAAAGTCGAGCTCGTCGGCGGTGATCCCTGAATCATTGTAGAGCGTGATCTCGTTCAGGAATTCAGTGATGGAGGCCGCCGTTGAGTCCGTCCGGACACCGGCCTGCGCGGTGTAGGCGCCGTAGCCGTCTTCACCGCGGAAGAAGGAGCGGGCGCCATAAGAGTAGCCCTTGTCTTCACGCAGGTTCAGATTGATGCGGCTATTGAAGGCGCCGCCAAGGACGAAGTTCATCAAGCCTGCACGGTAGAACTCGCCGGTGGCATCAAATGGCAGAGCCCGGCGACCAATGCGGATTTCCGATTGAGCAGCGCCTTCCTTGTCGACGAGATAGAGCGTGCCGGTTTGCAGTTCCGGGAAAGGGTTGAAGTCAGGAACTTCGACCTCTGTGGCTTCCCAGTTTGCAAGCACGGACAGTTTTTCTGTCAGCTCGGCGCTTGGCAAATCACTGACGGCGATGATCGAGGCCACGCTGGCAGAATAGTTCGCCTTGTAGAAGGCTTTCACATCATCAAGCGTGATCGCTGCAACCGTGGCTTCTGTGCCATTGTTCGGATAGGCCATCGCATTGTCCCGGCCGAAGAGGAGCTGGTTGTAGACGGCCGTGGCGGTGACGGCAGGTTGGGTTTTGGAATTGGCGATGCCTTGCAGGGTCTGGCCTTGAAGACGGGCAAAGTCATCTTCATTGAAGGCTGGCGTAAACAGGCGCTCTGTGACCAGATCGAGGGTCTCGTCCAACTTGGAGGTTAGCGACCGGACCGTGATGGTCGTCGTGTCATCCCCTGAGCCGATATTGATGACAGATCCCAGTTTTGCGAGCCGGTTGGACAGCTCTTCATTGCTTGCGTTCTGTGTGGCTTCTCCGAGCATTGAGGCCGTAAGAGACGCAAGGCCGAGCTTTTCGAGCGGTTCACTTTTCTGACCGACAGCCAGCTGGATCTGGATCGCAGTGGTTGGGGTCTCATCATTGACCGCGCCGAGAATGTCGATGCCATTGTCTAGCTCTGCACGCCAAAGCTCGGGTACTGTCAGCGAGAGATCAACATCGGATGCCGAGGGCTGGATAGAGCGGTCGAAATCATCTTCGGCAATGCGAAGAGCGAGGCCGTCTGCACTTGGCGATTCAGGAATGGTCCGCTCATAGCGCTCCCACGTATCCGGTCCGGCGATGCCATCGATCTGTCCTTTGGGGACAATCGACATGATGACGGCCGGCTTGCCTTTGATGTATTCGTCATAGACGCGCAGGACATCTTCTTTGGTGACGGCTTCATAGCGTGCAAGATCATCCTGGATATAGTTCGGATTGTTGGCGAAGGTTTCGTAGAAGGCGAGCTGGCTGACTTTGCCGGAGACGCTTTCTAGCCCGAAGACCATGCCGGAAATGATGCCGGCTTTGACGCGCTCGAGATCGTCATCTTCAACGCCACGTGTCTCGAACTCTTCGAGAGACGCCCGCATGACCTCTTCAACCTCTGTCAGGCTTGTGCCGCTGGCCGGATTTGGTAGAGCAAGCAGAGTGAACTGGCACGCCAGCTCCTGACAGCGATGATTTGCTTGCGCCTGCACGGCTTTTCCGTCACGCACAAGGTTCTTGTACAGCAGGGATGTGCGGCCTTCGCCGAGAATGGAGTTGAGCACATCAAGTGGCGCTTCATCTTCGTGGCGTGCATAGACGGTCGGCCAACTCATATAAGCAAGCGGCAGGGCGACATTGTCTTCGAGCGAGATGTAACGGTCGGCATCTAGCGTGACCGGTGTTGGCACAGGATCGGCAACTTCGGGGCCTGCAGGGATGGAGCCGAAATACTTGGCGATCATTTCGAGCGTCTCGGTTTCGTCAAGACGTCCGCCCACGGTCAGAACGGCATTGTTTGGTCCGTACCAGCGCAGGAAGAAACGCTTTAGATCATCAAGGTCGGCCCGGTCGAGATCTACCAGATAACCGATGACGCTCCATGAATAGGGGTGGCCTTCAGGATAAAGCGCTTCGCCAACGCGCTCGCCGAGCAGGCCATAAGGGGCATTGTCGACCCGCTGGCCGCGCTCGTTCTTGACGGTTTCGCGCTGAACTTCGAACTTCTCCTGGGTCACAGCATCAAGCAGGAAGCCCATGCGGTCAGCTTCGAGCCAGAGCATTTTCTCAAGCTGGTTGGCGGGCGCTGTTTCGAAATAGTTGGTGCGATCGGTGTTGGTTGTGCCGTTTAGCGTGCCGCCCGATTCGGAGATGATTTTAAAGTGCTCTTCGTCTGCGACGTTCTCGGACCCCTGGAACATCATATGTTCGAAGAAGTGGGCGAAGCCGGATTTGCCGACCTCTTCACGACCGGAGCCGACATGATAGGTGACATCGACATGGGCGATGGGATCGGAATTATCTTCGTGCAAAACAACCGTCAGACCGTTTGGCAAACGGTACTTTTTGTAAGGGATAACAATCTCGTCTCCGGTGCGCTCGACGGTTTCCAGAAGAACTATGCCGCCCGGGAGTGTGGCTTCTGTTTCTGCTTCTACGGCGGCGGCGGTGGCGTCTGCGACTTCGACGGCGGGCTCTGTCGCCGTCGCGGGAGAAAGGATCTCCGGCAATTGGAAGCTTTCACATGCCGATAGCATGAGTGCGAGACTGGCGGATAGGAGAAGAGATTTACGCATTGGAACGCCTTTCATGAGAGCCCTGAGGGGCGGGGCAGAAAATCTATTAATTAATCTTTAGTGTCCTCATTTTGCGATGGCTAGCCCATGGTCGCAAAAATATCGTCGTTTTTCGATTAAACCGTATCTGGTGCTATGCCGCCGGCAGACACAGGGCTACCGGTTCAGGAAGATACGACCTGAAAGGATTGGCTTAACGGAAAATAATGCTCTTCCGATCAGTTTTTGAGGCGTTCGGCGGCAAGATCTGCGTAATAGGTAATGATCCCTGATGCGCCCGCACGTTTGAAGGCAAGCAGGGCTTCCATCATCACCCGTTCGCCATCAATCCAGCCGCGCTCATGGGCGGCCATGATCTGAGCGTATTCTCCGGACACCTGAAACGCGAAGGTCGGCACGCCAAATTCGGTAGAGACGCGTTGGACGATGTCGAGATAGGGCAGGCCCGGTTTGACCATCACCATATCTGCGCCTTCGGCGATATCCATAGCCACTTCGCGCATGGCTTCCTCGGTATTGGCCGGCGTCTGCTGATAGGTTTGTTTGTCGCCTTTGAGGGCTTGGGCCGAGCCGATGGCATCGCGGTAGGGACCATAAAAGCCGCTGGCATATTTGGCGGCATAGGACAGGATCATAGTGTTCGTGTGGCCGGCCGTTTCCAGAGCGGACCGGATGGCTCCGATCCGGCCATCCATCATGTCGGACGGGGCGACAATGTCTGCACCTGCGTCGGCTTGGACGAGGGCCTGTTTGACGAGCACGGCGACAGTTTCATCATTCAGGACATAGCCGTCCGTGTCGATCAGCCCGTCATGGCCATGCGTGGTGAACGGATCGAGTGCGACGTCACAAATGATGCCGACATCCGGCGCGGCGGCTTTCATGGCTTTGATACAGCGCGGAATGAGACCGTCAGGATTGAGGCTCTCGCTACCTGCATCGTCTTTGTGGGCAGGATTGATATGCGGAAAGATGGCGATGGCCGGGATGCCGAGGGATGCAGCTTTTCGCGCGGCTGTGGCGGCTTCTTCGACATTGAGCCGATCTATGCCCGGCATGCTGTCAATCGGGATGCGGGGCGCGTCGCCATCATGGACGATCAGGCTCCAGATCAGATCGGCCGGCGTCAGCGTGTTTTCGGCTGTCAGATTGCGGATCCATCCGGCTTGGCGCAGGCGGCGCAGGCGGGTGGCGGGAAATCGCTGGGGATAAGATGGATTGGTCATGGCAGTGTTCTAGGCTCCGGCGCGAGGTGCTGCAAGCCAATCGGCTAACTGAAAAGGCGGCGCTTGATCTGGCGACGCATGAAGCAACGCTGTGAAACGTCGAGCGTTTCGGCCTGAACCGCGTTGATCTCGTGCATCCAGTCGGTCCAGTGCTTTGACGACAATTCCTTGAAGCCGTGTTTGGCATAGAAGGGTGCGTTCCACGGGACTTTGCGGAACGTGGATAGGGAGACGGACCGGAAATTGCCCACTTTTGCAAGGTCGAGCAAATGGGTGAGCAGGGCGCTGCCAAGGCCTTTTCGGCCATGATCGGGGTGCACGGCAATCTCGTCGAGATAGAGGTCCGGCTCGCGATGACTGATCAGGATGAAACCAACCGGGGAATCATCTGCATTTGCAACAACAATGCTCATCTCGGCATTAATCGCGTCTTGATGCCACTCGATTGAGACATGGTCGTCCATGTGCTCTTCGGGAATGAGATTTGTCGGCGCGAACAGCTCGTTTCCAGCCAGTTCGATAACCACAAGCTGGGGGATGTCGCGGGGGGTAGCGTGTCTTATTTTGTACCCTGCTGGCAATTTGACCATTGACGCTTCATTTCCTTATGACATGTGTCTGGCAGACATATAACGAATTCCGACGGGAGCCGCTAATGGCAAACTCACTAACCGAAGAACAGGTCATGATTCAGGACATGGCGCGCAAATTTGCCGCTGACCAGCTGGCCCCCCATTCTGAACGCTGGGATGAGGAAAAACACTTCCCGATTGATGTCATAAAATCGACGGCCGAATTGGGGTTTGCCGGAATTTACACGCAGGAAGATGTCGGCGGGTCAGCCCTGTCCAGGCATGATGCCGTGCTGATCTTTGAACAACTCTCTCAAGGGGATGTGTCAACGGCAGCGTTTATCTCGATCCATAATATGGCGACCTGGATGATCGACAGGTTTGGCAGTGACGAATTGCGTCAAGCATGGGTGCCCCGCCTGACGAGTATGGAATTGGTCGCTTCTTATTGTTTGACCGAGCCGGGCGCTGGCTCGGATGCGGCGTCTATGACCACGCGGGCGGTTAAAGATGGCGATGATTATGTCATCACGGGCGGCAAGCAATTTATCTCCGGCGCTGGTGTTTCCGACGTTTATGTCGTGATGGCGCGTACCTCGGACGATGGCGCGAAGGGCGTGTCGGCCTTTATTGTCGAGAAAGGCATGGATGGGTTGTCATTCGGGGCCAATGAGAAGAAAATGGGTTGGAATTCCCAGCCAACAAAACAGGTGATTTTCGATGGGGTGCGCGTGCCCGCTGCCAACCGGATTGGCGAAGAGGGGCATGGGTTCCGTTTTGCTATGGCAGGGCTCGATGGTGGACGGCTGAACATTGCCGCGTGTTCGCTAGGAGGGGCGCAATTCGCTCTGGACCGCGCAGTCGAATATGCCAAAGAGCGCAAACAGTTCGGCAAGGCGATTGCCGACTTCCAAGCCACGCAATTCAAGCTCGCGGATATGGAAACCGAGCTTCAGGCTGCACGCGTAATGCTTTACGAAGCGGCGACGCGGCTCGACGCCAAAGCGCCCGATGCCACGCGTTGGTGTGCTATGGCAAAACGGTTTGTCACCGATACCGGTTTCAAAGTGGCCAATGACGCGCTGCAAATCCATGGCGGTTATGGCTACCTCAAGGATTACCGTGTCGAGCAGAGCGTTCGCGATTTGCGGGTGCACCAGATACTTGAGGGCACGAACGAGATTATGCGCGTGATCATTTCGCGCGATATGTTGCGGGGCTAGGCTGCTTGCGGACTATTCCGCCTGCCAGACAATGTCCCCTGCGACCACGGTGGCGACGGCCTCGGCTTTGAGGATGTCGGCTTCGGGGATGGTCATGAGGTCCGCGCTGAAGACGGATAGGTCCGCGATCTTGCCAATCTCGATTGTGCCCAGACTGTCTTCCTGAAAGCTCGCAAAAGCTGGGGCGGACGTGAACATGGCGAGGGCTTCCTTGCGGGTCACAGCTTGTTCGGGATGCCAGCCTTCGCCGGAAAAGCCTTCAAGGTCTTTGCGGGCAACAGCGGCATAGAATTCGATCAGCGGGGAGCCGATTTCGACGGGCGCATCCGAACCGCCGACAACAAGCCCGCCAGCATCAAGCAGACCCCGCCAGGCATACGCCCCTACGAGCCTGTCTTGCCCCAGGCGGGCGGGGGCAAAGTGCAAGTCACCAATGGCGTGGCTGGGTTGCATGGAGGCGATCAGACCGGAATTGGCCATCCGGCTGACGTCTCCAGCGTCGAGGATTTGTGTGTGTTCGATCCGCCAGCGTAGTTTGGACATGCCGCCAACTGTGGGGCCCATGCGTTCGGCCATTTCGATAAGGCGGCGATTGGCCAGATCGCCAATTGCATGCATGGCGAGCTGGACATTGTCGGTTGCTGCGCGGGAGGCGGTATCGGACAAATCGCCCTGACTGGTCAGGCTGAGGCCGATGGTATCGGGTTGGTCGCTATAGGGCGCAAGCAGATGGGCACCACGGCTCCCCAGGGCACCATCCATATAGATTTTGACGGCGCGGTTCTGGATCGTGTCGGTCTCGTGAGCGCGGGCGGCGGCGATGTCGAAGCCGTCACTGTCAAACGCATTGTGGAGACGGAGGGGAAGTTTGCCGTCAGTGTCGAGCGCTTGCATGATCGGAGCTTGCTCGGGAGCGACGGACATATTGTGCATGCCGGTCCAGCCTCGAGAGATATAGACTTGGGCGCCTGTTTCGAGCGCCATAGCAATCTCGGCTTCACTTGGCACAGCGATGAGAGAGGTGAGCAGCCCCATCGCATTGTCGATAAAGATCCCCGTCGCAGCCCCCGTTGCATCGCGGACAATGGTGCCGCCATCAGGATCGGGGGTGTCATTGGTGATGCCAGCGGCGGCCATAGCGGCGGAATTGGCGACCAGAGAATGACCATCAGAGCGGCCGAGAATGACGGGATTATCGGGCGCTGCGCCATCAAGATCGGCCGCATTTGGCATACGTCCACTTGGCCAGCCGGTTTCAATCCAGCCGCGGCCATAGAAGATTTGATCGGATGGCGACCCATAGACCACCGCTTCAATATGGGTGACCAACTCGTCAATAGAGGCGGTGCCTGTCAGGTCGAGGGTAAGCTCGCGCTGACCAATGCCCAAGAGGTGAGCATGGCCATCGACGAAGCCGGGAAAGAGCGTTGCAGCGCCAAAGTCGATGACTTCGGCAGAGCCATCGGGCGTGACGGGATTTGCATCCGAGCCAAGCGGGAAAGTGGCAAGGATGCGGCCTTCTGCGTTGACGGCTAGTCCCGAGATCTGCGGCTCGTCGGGATTGCCGGTGTAGATCGTATCGGCAGTGAAGATGCGCACGGGTTCGCTGAAGATGACATCATCTGGTGCGCCGCTCGTATCCGAACAGGCAGCAAGGCCCAGAGCTATAAGGCTGATGGCGGAAAAATGGCGGTTGACTGTACGCATGATAAATCTCCCTCTCTTGGGTTATGGCATAGAGCCCCGGCCCATGCCACTTAGCGCTTTGTGGGTTTGGGTTTGGTCTTCTCTTGGCGGGCAGCTTTGACATGTTCGTGGCGGACGGCGCGGCCGGTTTTGACGGCGTCTTTACCGAATTTGGCGCGGGCAATGTCTGCAGCGCGTTCGGCCGAGGCGCGCTTTTCGACATTGGGATCAAGCAGGTCAACCGCATCGCTTTTGGCCGGCCCCAATCCGGAGATGCCAACACCGATGAGCCGGAACTCGCGGCCTGTGGCTTCGCGGGCAAGCAGAGCGCGGGCAGCGCGAAAAATAGTCTGGGCCAATTGGGTTGGATTAGGCAAGGTCACCCGGCGGGTGATGGACTGGAAGTCGGCGGATTTGAGCTTGAGCGTGACAACGCTGCCCTCGACGCCTGCCGCTTTGGAACGGTCTGCCGTTTTTACACTGAGTTTCCAAAGCTCGTCCTCAAGCTCGGTTAACTGGTGAATATTGGCGAAGAAGGTGGTTTCGGCGGAGACGGATTTGCGCACGCTATCTGGCTGGACAGGGCGGTTGTCGCGACCAAACGCACGCTCATGCAGCCAAAGGCCGGTTTCGCCATATTGGGCGATGAGCTGTTTCTGATTGGCCGCTTGCAGGTCGCCAATGGTACGGTAGCCATCACGTACAAGCTTTGCGGCATGTTTTGGTCCGACACCGTGCAGGAAGGAGGGGGTATGTGGGGCGAGAAAAGCGGGGGCCTCATCGGCGCTGAGGACGGCAAAGCCGCGCGGCTTGTCGAGGTCGCTGGCGGTCTTGGCGAGGAATTTGTTCGAGGACAGGCCGATCGAAACGCTGATGCCGACATCCTGCTCAATGTCGAGCGCAAGCCGTGCAAGGGCCGTGGCTGGCGGGCAGCCATTGATCTTGGTGGTGCCCGAAAGGTCGAGATAGGCCTCATCAATGGAGACGATCTGCACAAGCGGGGTGAGGGCGCGCATTTTCTCACGGATTTGTGAGGCAGCGATCTGGTATTTTTCGTATTCGGGCGGCATCACAACGGCGTCGGGGCAGAGTTTCAGCGCCTTGAACATGGGCATGGCCGAGCGGGCGCCGTAGAGCCTTGCAATATAGCATGCAGTCGACACGACACCGCGATGACCGCCGCCAATGAGGACTGGCTTGTCTTTCAGCTCGGGGTGATCACGCTTTGTGATGGCGGCATAGAACGCGTCACAATCGACATGGGCGATATTAAGAGTTTCGAGTGCAGAATGGGTGATCAGTCGCCGACTGTTGCATTCATTACAGTTTGCCGCACCCAAAGGGGGAGTATGCATGCAATCGCGGCAAAGCGTGTCCATATTTACGGTCTCCGGCCCATTACCAAATCAACTGCGATTGGCGTTTGGTGTAAACAAAGATTAACGAACTGGGGATAGGGTTTCCGCGTAATTGCGGGATCGTCCCGAATCGAATCTAGTGAGCCCTATGGCAAATGAGCCACGCAAATCTGTACTAGTGGTCGAGGATAATGAGCTGAATATGCGGCTTTTTTGCGATCTTCTAGACGCTTTCGGCTATGACACGTTTACGAGCCGCGACGGCGCCCGTGCGGTCGAAATTGCGCGTGCAGAGCAGCCAGACCTGATCATTATGGACATCCAGCTGCCAGAAGTGTCGGGACTCGATATTACGCGTTGGATTAAAGACGATCAGGAAATAGCTCATATTCCGGTGCTGGCTGTAACAGCTTTTGCGATGCGCGCTGATGAACAGCGCGTGCGAGCTGCCGGATGCGAAGCGTATTTGTCCAAACCAATCCAGATGACGAGTTTCATGCGGGCCGTTGACGAGCTGGTAAATGGAGCGGCAGTCGGATGAGTGGACGTATCCTTGTTGTTGACGATATTTTGGCCAACCGCCGACTCTTGCAGGCCAAGCTGGAAGCGCGGTATTTCGAGGTTATTCTAGCTGCGAACGGGGCAGATGCTCTTGAAATGGCGTCTGAGCATTTGCCGGATGTGATTTTGCTGGATGTTATGATGCCCGGCATGGATGGGTACGAAGTTTGCCGCCGGCTGAAAGCTGATCCGAAAACCGCTCACATTCCGGTTGTGATGGTGACAGCGCTCAATCAGCAAGAAAGCCGCCTTGAAGGGCTGAAGGCTGGCGCTGACGATTTCATGACCAAACCGTTTGATGATTTCGGATTGATGACACGGATTGGGGCGCTTTTGCGTTACCATGCTGTGGCGAGTGAACTGCGTCAACGTGAGTCTAGCGGGGCCCAGATCGGGCTGGAAATGGAAGCAGAACTGGAGAGCATGGATCGCCCATCGCGCATTGTCGTGGTTGACGAGAACGAACGCCGGTCTCGGCGGGTGCTCGATCATTTGCGCAGGGCTGGCCATCTGACTGCGTCTTTGCAGGATATGGGGGAGCAGACGCATAATCGTGGGATTGATGTTATGATTCTGGCTCTGGACCAGAAGGGGTTCGACCCATTGCGTCTTTGCGCTCAGTTCAAGATGGGCGATCGGACCCGAGCCGCAGCGATCCTTCTTATCTGCGACGAGACGAACGAACCGCTAGCTCTGAAGGCGCTTGAACTGGGCGCCAGTGACATTATCAAAGCCCCGATTGATCGTGAGGAGTTGCTTGCAAGGGTTGCGACCCAGACGCGCCGAACCCGCTATATCGAGATTTTGAGACGTCGCGTGGACCGTGGCATCGAGCTTTCGATTATTGACCCGCTGACCGGACTTTATAATCGCCGCTATATGATGAATCAGCTAAGCCAGCTGATGAGCCGGAATGCGATAGACCAGACCCCGGTTTCGGTTGCTGCTTTTGATATTGACCACTTTAAATCGGTCAATGACACGCACGGTCACGATGCCGGTGACGAGATCTTGCGCCAGTTCGCTGATCGTCTGAGCGAGAATGTCCGTCCGATGGACATCGTTTGTCGTCAGGGTGGAGAAGAGTTTCTGGTCATTATGCCGGGAATAACTGGCGATTCGGGCTGTATGGCTGCCGAGCGTATTCGCTGCGCTGTGGCGGGGCAGGCCTTTACCGTCACTGATCAACTTGCATTGGATATTACTGTGAGCGCCGGTGTATCGACCAATGAAGGTGGTCTCAATGATCCGCTAGAACTTTTGCGGCAGGCAGATGCAGCACTCTATGCAGCCAAAAAATCCGGCCGTAATCGCGTAATGTCTTTGGCAGCCTAATTCAGGCTTGCAGTGACCACTGCGGCAAAACCCGTAAAACCAAACAGCCGTAAGGAAGCGTCCGAGTAGGTCGGTTCCTTCGGAAAACTACGGCTAAAATTGCATAAATGGTAGCAAAATGCAGGTTTGCAGATCTATTTGATCTTACCCTCTTTGAACTCGACATGCTTGCGGGCAATCGGATCATACTTCTTCATGACCATCTTTTCCGTCAGATTGCGCGGGTTCTTTTTGGTGACATAATAGAAACCCGTGCCTGCGGTTGAGTTCAGGCGAATCTTGATGGTTGGGGTCTTGGCCATGACGGGCTCTCTTGCATATGGATATTGAACTGGAACGCTTAATGACCAGACTGCTCGGTTAAGTCAAGGCTCCAGAGCGTGAATTCGGGATTGTTTGCTGTTGTGCGTACTATTCTGCCGGCTTTGGTCGTCTCGGTCGCATCAGACCTTCTTGTGCAACCGAGGCGACGAGCGTGCCATCCTGTTTGAAAATACAGCCGCGATTGAAGCTGCGGGCACCGCCAGCATGGGGACTGTCTTGCGAATAAAGTAACCATTCATCGGCGCGGGCCGGAGCGTGGAACCACATGGCATGATCAAGGCTCGCCATCATCGCTTTGCCAGTGTGCCACGAGACGGCATGGGGCCGCGTGCCGCTGTCGAGCAGGGACATATCGGACGCATACGCCATCAAGCATTGGTGGATGGCCGGATCGTCTTCAAAGCAGCGATTGGCGCGGAACCAGACATGATGTTCGGCCGGCAGCGGCTTCGGGTCGGTGAAACTCTGCGGATTGACCGGACGCATTTCGATTGCGCGCGCCCGCGTCAACTGGTCGTGCAGGGCCTCGGGGAACATGTGCAGGGCTTCTTCGCGCAATTGGCGGCGGGATTTGAGACCATCAGGGCCTGGCACGTCCGGCATCGGGGCTTCGTGAAACCAGCCATCTTCCTGAATCTGGAATGAAGCTGCGAGATTGAAGATCTGCTTGCCGTGTTGAATGGCAACGACGCGGCGCGTGGTAAAGGAGCGGCCATCGCGCGAATGGTCGACCTGATAGATAATTGGCACTGTCGGGTCGCCCGGACGAATGAAATAGGCGTGCATGGAATGGCAAACGCGCTCTTCGACGGTCTGGTAGGCGGCCATCATGGCTTGCCCGATCACTTGCCCGCCAAACACGCGTTGGGAGGTCTCGTCTGGAGACACGCCGCGAAACAGGTCGGTTTCCAGACGCTCGAGCTTGAGAAGGTCGAGTACAATATCCAGTGCATCTGGTTCAGACATATCGGAGAGTCCTTATGAGCTGGTAAAATGATTGGCTAGCATGATGCGCAGCCGCTTGAAAATGGTCTTGCCGGACTGAATTGTTTTTTAGGTGCTTATTTTGTTTTTCTTCCCGAGTGTGGGACACTATTCATGGAATTCAGACCAAACGAAAAAGAAAGCGCTACCAATGGGATTGATCGCCAACCTGCAACGAGACTGGGTCACAATTTCCGGTATCCGGAAACTGCTTAAATCTACGAGCTATATTGGTCCCGAGAGCAAGATTTTGCTGGCAGATGATCTGGAGGCCAGCGTCGACCGGTATCCTTCCAATGTTGCAGTCCGATTTGAAGGCACGCTGACGACCTATAGCGAGCTGGACAGGCTTGCGAACAAGGTTGCCAATTGGGCGCTTGGCCAAGGGTTCAAATCCGGTGACGCGGTTGCCCTGTTCATGGGGAATTGCCCTGAATACATCGCCATTTGGTTTGGTTTGGCGAAAATCGGCGTGGTTACTGGTCTTATCAATCACAATCTGGGTGATGAAGGATTGGCGCATTGTGTGAACATTGCCGATGCAAAGGCGATCATCTTCGATCCGGAGCGGGCGGAATTGCTCGACAGTGCCCGTCCACATTTGAACGGTGATCTGTCTTTCTGGTGCTATGGCGCGGCAAATGACAGCGCGGATTTACAGGCAGCGCTGACAGATGTGTCTGATAAGCGGCCGGACCGTAGCCATCGGGAGAACCTCAAGGGCGCGGATCTGGCGCTTTATGTCTACACATCCGGAACCACAGGCTTGCCGAAAGCGGCCAAGCTGGTGCAGGGCCGCACGCAAGGCATGATGCGGACATTCGTGACGCCGACCGCCACCACAGCGCGCGACCGGGTCTATATTACGCTCCCGCTCTATCATGGCACGGGCGGGCTTTGTGCTGTCGGGGTCGCGCTTTATTCGGGCGCGAGCATTATTTTGCGGCGCAAATTCTCCGCGTCGACGTTCTGGGATGATGTTGCTGATCAGGGGGCAACTGTATTCGTTTATATCGGGGAATTGTGTCGCTATTTGTTGAACCAGCCGCCGCATCCGAAAGAGAAGGCGCACAAATTGCGTACCGGATTTGGCAATGGCCTGCGCCCCGAAATCTGGCAGGAGTTTCTTGATCGTTTCAATGTGCCAAGTCTGGTGGAGTTTTACGGCTCAACCGAGGGCAATGTCTCTTTTTTGAATTTTGACGGCAAGGTCGGCGCTGTCGGACGTATTCCGAAGATTCTCGAAAAGAAGTTCGATCATATCGCATTTGCAAAGTTCGATATTGAAGAAGAGATACCTGTGCGCGGCGCTGACGGGTTCTGTCAGATCGCGGATGCTGATGAACCGGCCGAAGTGCTTGGACGGGTTGGCGAAGATGCGCGGCAACGGTTTGAGGGGTATAATGATCCTGAAGCGACCAAGAAGAAGCTGCTGCACGATGTGTTCGAAGAAGGGGATTTATGGTTCCGCACAGGCGACCTGATGCGCAAGGATGCCGATGGTTATATCTATTTTGTGGACCGGATCGGCGACACGTTCCGCTGGAAAGGCGAGAATGTCTCGACCAATGAAGTCGGCGAAGCGCTCACCGGCATTGACGGGATTGCGCTCGCCAATGTTTACGGGGTGCCCATCCGCGGTATGGATGGCAAAGCAGGCATGGGGGCGATTACGCTCAATGGCGATGTCGATTTCGAGCATTTGCTGGAGTCATTATCGGCGCGGCTGCCGGCCTATGCGGTGCCGGTATTCCTTCGGGTCCAGAAGGAGGCCGAAACGACGGGTACTTTCAAGTATCGTAAAGTCGATCTTGTGCGCGAAGGGTTCAATCCGGACGAGTGTCCGGACCCTGTCTGGTTCGCCCATCCGGATAAACGGGAATATGTGCTGCTGACCCAAGAGCTGTACAATACGGTGCTTGATGGCGGCTTCAGGTTCTAGAAAGCGCTCTGGCAGACCAATTTCGGGCTGGCTTTGGTCTTAGGGACCGCTTAGTAAGACGCGGGGTATAACTGGCGCGGGAGGCCGGGCCATGACCGATCTGCCAGAAAAACGCGATGAGGCCACCGAGGCCGAAAAAGACGTTCTCGCCGCTCTTGTGACGGGGCTGGAGACGGGTGACACGCTCGTTCTCAAACAGGCTTTGGTAGACATCCACCCAGCCGATGCTTCAGATGTGCTAGAGCAGCTTTCCAATGACGATTTCATCGCGATTATCAAGCAATTGGGGGATGATTTTCCCGCCGATGTTCTGATTGAATTGCGCGATGAGTACCGGGCGGATGCGCTAGAGGCCTTGTCTGACAAGGCGGTGACTGCGGTTTTGCCAGATCTGGAGTCAGATGATGCGACGGCTGTGCTTGAGGATGTTGAGGAAGACCGCCGCGAACGCATCCTTGAGGAGTTGGAACCGCAAGACAGGACATCGCTGGAGCAGGCGCTCGACTTTGACGAGGAAACCGCTGGCCGGTTGATGCAGCGTGAATTTGTGGCTGCGCCGGAATTCTGGACCGTCGGCCATACGATTGATCACGCCCGCGCCACGGGGGATGCTTTACCCGATCAGTTCTTTGAAATTTATGTTGTTGATCCGGGGTTTAAAGTGTTGGGGGCTGTGTCGCTCGCCCTGCTTTTGCGGACACCGCGAGAGGTCAGACTGGCGGAGATTATGAGCGAGATACAGGCGGAGATCTCGACCGAGATGGATCAGGAAGAGGCCGCTTACCTGTTCCAGAAATATTCGCTGGCCTCAGCTCCGGTCGTCGATGAAGCGCGCAGGATTACCGGCATGATCACGGTCGATGATATGGTCGATGTCATTCAGGAAGAAAATACCGAAGATTTGCTGGCCTTGTCGGGGGTCCGGTCTGCGGATGGCTCGGATACGGTCTGGGATTCTGTCAAAGCCCGCGCGCCGTGGCTCGGGATCAACTTGTTTACGGCGTTTCTGGCCTCGGGCATTATTTCACTATTCGAGCCGGTCCTGTCTGCCTATGTGGCGCTGGCGATCTTGATGCCTGTTGTGGCGGCATTGGGCGGCAATGCAGGCAGTCAGGCCTTGACGGTGACCGTGCGGGCGATTGCCGAGCGTGAGATGGAAGGCGCAGCAGCAAAACGGGCCGTCCGGCGCGAAATGCTGACGGGGCTGGCCAATGGGTTGATTTTCGCCATTGGCGTTGGAACGGTGACTTTGTTCTGGTTTGGCAATGGTACTCTTGCCATGACGATCGGATGCGCAATTCTGGCAACGTTTGTCTGGGGCGGTTTTGCAGGAATTATGGTGCCACTGGCATTGCAGCGACTAGGCGTTGATCCAGCTGTTGCCTCTTCTGTGTTCGTGTTGACCCTGACTGATATTGTTGCATTTTTCAGTTTCCTTGGTTTGGCCACACTTGTTCTGTTGTGATGTAGGACGTCATTTGGGCGCGGTTATTGCAGGAACTCGCTATGGACTTTGAACCGTTTCAGTATGGGACATATTTGAATGCGTAGAATGCGCACGTCTAAATTTGGATTGAAACTGCTCATGAATTTTGAGGGGTTCCGACCTGCTGCGACAGCGCTTGGAAATGGCGGCTGGGTGATTGGCTATGGTCATACCAAGGGCGCGCGCGAAGGTGTTCGGGTGACGCGGGCTGAAGCCATTGGGATTTTACGCGAATTTGACTTGCCGCCGATTGAGAAATTGATTGATGAGGCGGTCATGGCGCCGCTGCATCAGAACGAGTTTGATGCGCTTGTATCTCTGGTTTTCAACATCGGGAGCAAGGCGTTTCTGTCATCTGATGTGCTTGCCTATCTCAATTCCGGTGAAAAACTCTCCGCAGCTGAATCCATTACCGCTTGGCGCAAAGCCCGTCTAAATGATCGGTTGATTATTGTTGACGCCCTGATCCGTCGGCGAGCTGCTGAAAAAGCCTTGTTCCTGCGTCATCCGGGCGGAACCCCGATTGCGCCAAGCGTGTTCATTCGCCCTCAACTTGATGTCGATGCGGCGCGGTTTGTGCCGACAGAGCCGCCCGTTGTGGCAACGCGCGAGCGCCAATCTGCAGCGAACCCCGTTGAAGCGGAGACCGAAGAGGCGGGCACGCAAGCCGACCGAAAACAGTTTATTGTTCCGGATGCGGACCCAGCGCCCCATTTTGTTTCCCCGAAAGATGATAGCCCGTCCGAAGATGTTGCTGAGGATCTTGTCCCGGTTTCGGCGCTTCGTGATTTGCCGCCCTTAAGCGATGAGCCCGAGACAACGGGTGTTGCAGATCAGACTGCGCCTGAAATTGCCGCTGGTGCTTTGGTCGCACGTCTGACACGTATCCTTGGCGATCCTGACCAGGATGGCGCGGAACCACAGGACGCTGCGCCAATGGTCGATGACGGGCCAACAGCTGATGAAATCACACGCGCCATTTCCGAATTGGCGGATGGGCCGCAGCAATCGGATGACGATCTTCCGCCCTTGCCCGATTCGATTGCACTCGCGGGCGAAGAGGAAGAAGAGCAGGTTGAAACACCGCCCGCCCAGAAGCGCATTTTTATTGACGATCTGGAACCAGTGATCGATCCAGCCACGCTGGGACCGGCCGCGATGGTCGGTGCCAATATTCCGGCTCAAGCAAGCACCAGCAACACCGCACGCCTGAGTTGGCTGATTTATGTCTTGCTGGGGCTTATTGGTGTTGTTTTTGCGGGCGTTGGTTTTGTCGGGCCAAACCTGGAGGCGAGTGTTACCAATAATGGTCTGGGTAGATTCGGATATATCGGACTGACCTTATTGGGTAGCCTGCTTGTACTTCTGTCCGTGTATTTCCTATTCAAAGCGTACCGGCATCGCAGCAAAGTCTAAACGGACAATTTTCTGTACAATCATTAGAGCGACTAGCTTGTGACTGTCACGCGCTTGAGGGCATTGTCCGATAGAACCCGTTCTGAGGCATCGAGGGTTTCGATAGCCGATTGATAACCGGCCTCGACCGCAGCTTCATAAGCATCCCAGTCACGCAATTCCAGTTTTGAAATTTCAGGAATAACGCAGATATGGGCGTGTTCGCGATTGGCTTTCGGATTTACCCCGACAGTAGCGGCACGCATGAGCAGTGAGGCGATGGGCGGCGTGCGGCGTAGACCGTTTCTTGCGGCCCAGCCGAAGAAGCCGGGCGGCTCGATAAATTCGTCGGCCGGGAACCCGTCCCGCTGGCGGGTCACATCCGACCCGATAATAACGCCCCTATGCAGACCTTGCATCACATCGACGGGGAAATTGTTGAGGACGCCGCCATCAACGAGGACATCGCCATCATCGACAATGGGCGGCAGGATGCCCGGCAGCGCGATGGATGACCTCAAGGCATGCCGGACGAAGCCGCGTCTGTGTATACGTGAATCCCCATCCGTCAGATTGGTTGAAACGCAGTAGAAGGGAATGTCGAGGTCGCCGATCGTGGCGTCTCCGAAATGTTCTTTCAGGCGCTTATCCACCCGTCGGCCGCGAACGAGCCCCACGATAGGCATCGTATAGTCGCCAAGAGGGTTGGTCTCGACAAAGCTTTTGCGAATGCGGGCTTCAATCTCTGCATCGTCCCATCCCATGGCAACACAGGCGGCGACGACCGCGCCCATGCTTGTTCCGCCAACAAAGTCGATCGGAATACCGCGCTCACGCAGGGCGCGGATGACACCGATATGGGAAAATGCCCGTGCCCCGCCTCCAGACAGGACGAGGCCAACCGAGCGCCCGCTCATGACACGGGCAAGGCGCATAAGGTCAGGCCCTTTCTGGCCGTTCCAGTGGAAGAGGCGTTCCCCGCCTGTCGCCGAGAGCCATTGGCCAGGTGTTGCGGCGAGTTCTTCTCTGGCATCGTGCAGCAGAAGAACATCGACGAGTTTGAACTGGCGGGCGGGAGAATTGTCACGTTCGAGGATTGGGTCCGATGGTACAGCATCGGCGCGGCCGACAATCCAGATGCGGTCGGCCTGACGAACGGCGAGCTTGTACCATCCGTGATCGCCAAGTTCTGCAGTCAGGATGACGATGTCATTGTTCTTTTCGAGATTGTCGAAATAAGCGGCAGATTTGTCTTCGCCCTCTTGCCGCGAGACAATCGTGGCGCGCAGGCCCATCTCGTTCAAGGTTGTCTTGAGCGTTTCAGCCCGCATTTCGAGGTGAATTGTGGGCGATGTTGCGACCATGGCGAAAACTTTCGGCTCCGAACGGGCGGAGCGGCGGCCGGACTGACGTAAACGCAGAAGGATAACGCGGATAAGTCGTTCCAGAATTTCTGGCTCGGCTTTGATCAACCGGTCGAAGCCTGCACGGCTAATGCTCATAATTTCCGTGTCGCGCATAGCGTAAACGGAATTGGTATGAGGCTCGGCGGAATGCTCGCGGCCGCCCGAGAATAGCGCCATTTCCCCGACAGGTTCACCGGCGCGGACATGGCCGAGAAACTCCATGCTGTCATTCTCGCGCGGGCGGAAAGCCCCAAGCGTGCCGGAGAGCACAAAATAGATCGAGTTCGAGGTTTCACCCGCTTCAAACAAGGTCGAGCCAGCCTTGAGAGAAAACCACTTCGCTTCCTTTCCAGCAGCTCTAAGCGCACGTGCAGGTGCGTCCTTCAGAAAGGGAATCGATTTCAATGAGGGGACCAGTTCTATATTCATGAATTGGAACATGCCGTCTCCTGAGCCGACTGCAAAGTGTTTGCGTGAAATTCCTTTTGGGGGCCTTGCAATTTATGTGCACTTTCAAGGGTAAAACCTTTGCGAGCGGGTGGTTTGGCCGGTCATTTTTTGTGAATTTTGGCTTTGAAGAGCCTAAGCAGGCGAGAATCGAACGATGCCCCTTTTGTGTCATGCCGAAACCTGTTTTAACGCTGTTTGATATCTGGATTTGAAAGTGGCCTGTTTATGCCTGTACTAAAATCGAAGCTTGACCCGGCCTCGGCCGCCTTTGCTGCCAATGCCAAAGCTATGGAGGCCCTTGTCGAAGAACTCGGCGAGAAAACGGCGAAGGCTCAGGAAGGAGGCTCCGAGCGCGCGCGCGAGCGGCATGTTGCTCGCGGCAAATTGCTACCGCGCGAACGGGTTGAACGGCTGCTTGATCCCGGGACACCGTTTCTGGAGATTGGCGCGCTGGCGGCCAATGGCATGTATGATGACGCCGCCCCCGGCGCGGGGATGATTGCCGGTATTGGCCGTGTCGAGGGTCGCGAATGTGTGATCGTTTGCAATGATGCGACGGTGAAGGGCGGGACATACTACCCGATGACCGTGAAGAAGCATTTGCGGGCGCAGGAAATCGCCATGCAAAACCATTTGCCATGCCTGTACTTGGTGGACAGTGGCGGCGCGAACCTGCCGCATCAGGCCGAGATTTTTCCCGACCGCGAGCACTTCGGACGGATCTTCTACAATCAGGCGAATATGAGCGCGATGGGCATTCCGCAAATCTCTGCGGTGATGGGGTCGTGTACGGCGGGCGGCGCTTATGTGCCGGCCATGTCGGATGAAACCATTATCGTGCGCCAGCAGGGCACGATCTTTTTGGGCGGTCCGCCTCTGGTCAAAGCGGCAACCGGTGAAGTGATCTCGGCCGAGGATCTGGGCGGAGCGGATGTTCATGCGCGCAAATCCGGTGTCGTCGACCATTATGCCGCCCATGATGATCACGCCCTGGCGATTATGCGCAGTGCGGTGCGGACGCTCAACCGGCCGAAGCCCGAGCCGTTGGAACTGGCTGAGCCGCGCGAGCCGATCTACGACATCGAAGAGCTCAACGGGCTGGTGCCTGCCGACGCGAAAGAGCCATATGATGCACGCGAAGTGATTGCGCGGCTGGTGGATGGATCGGAGTTTCACGAGTTCAAAAAACTCTATGGCGAAACGCTGGTGTGCGGCTTTGCCCATATTTACGGAATGCCTGTGGCGATCCTTGCCAATAATGGCATTCTGTTTTCCGAGAGCGCCCAGAAAGCGGCGCACTTTATCGAACTGGCCGATCAACGCCGGACCCCATTGGTCTTCTTGCAGAATATTACCGGCTTTATGGTCGGGTCGAGCTATGAAGCGGGCGGCATCGCCAAGGATGGCGCCAAAATGGTGACGGCGGTGGCCACGGCGTCTGTGCCGAAGTTCACAGTGATTACGGGCGGCGGTTATGGCGCGGGCAATTACGGCATGTGTGGGCGGGCCTATAGTCCGCGTTTCCTGTTTATGTGGCCAAACGCGCGTATCTCTGTGATGGGCGGCGAGCAGGCCGCTTCCGTGCTGGCAACGGTGACGCGCGACGGCAAAGAACGGCGCGGTGAAGACTGGAGCGCCGACGAGGAAGAGGCGTTCAAAGCGCCCATCCGCGACAAGTACGAAACCGAAGGCAGCCCGTATTATTCCTCCGCGCGGCTTTGGGATGATGGCGTCATCGCACCAGCCGATACACGCCGCGTGCTGGGACTGTCGCTCTCGGCGGCCCTGAACGCCCCGTTCGGCGAACGCGGCTTCGGCGTGTTCCGGATGTAGGTGACGGGCTATTTTGCGACCGTAGCAAAGCTCCGCATGCCCTGCCTAAGCAGGGGACACGGAAA
>CAZXXY010000032.1:0-23716 GCA_964644755.1 uncultured Hyphomonas sp.
ATTGCGCTTAAGGAAACCAGATAAATTTCAAGGGCCAGCGTCCGGTTCAGGAGCCCTGCTTGCATCCAGCGCTAGGAGAAATGAGAGCTTAAAGAGAAGCTGCCTTGCGATAGGCTGTGCTGCACAGGCGGGATGACCCGTTTTCAAAAGGGAGAGACACAATGGCAATGACAGGTGGATGCTTATGCGGAAACATTACCTACACGCTGCACGGTGAGCCAGCGGGAAATTTCCTCTGCCATTGTAAGAACTGTCAAAAACAAAGCGGCTCTGCCTTCTCGATCAATCTCGTCTATGCGGAAGACCAGTTTGACTGTCGCGGCGAGGTTTCCACCTTTGCCGACACAAGCAAAAGCGGCAATCCGGTTTTGCGGCAATTCTGTCCGGCCTGCGGATCGCCAATCTTCTCGTCTATTCCGACGTGGCCCGGCATCGTGGTGCTAAAGGTCGGAACGCTCGATGATACCGCGTCCTACAGCCCTGATGCGCAGGTTTGGTCCCAGAGCCGTCAGAACTGGGTGGGCTTTGACAAGGACTATCCGTCATTTGCGCAAAACCCGCCAAGTTAACCCCTGCCCTAAACACAAACCTCAGCTAGCGTATGGGGTTTTCTGTATCGGACGCCACGAGACGGATTGACTTCATAGCGGCTTCAGGCGAGGCGGGGCCACTATGTTTGTCCGGCTTCTCTCTTCTCCTGTCCTGATTGTGACACTTTGCGTGCTCTGCGGCGCGGGGATTGATGCGCTGGTCAAAGGATTGACCGCGAACGTGTCGGTGATTGACCTCCTCGCATGGCGATTTCTGTTTGGCGGACTGTATATGCTGGCCGCCTTCAAACTCGCCCGCAGGCCAATGCCAAACTGGGCGGCCGTGCGCTTTCACTTGATGCGCACAAGCGTGCACATACTGTCCGCCTTCCTGTTCTTCTGGGGCCTGACGCAACTGGCCCTGGCCGAAGTCACCGTGCTTGGCTTCACCGCCGTGCTGATGGTGCCGCCTCTGGGCGCGCTTATTCTGGGCGAGCCGATCAGCAAATGGAGCCTTGCCGCAGCCCTGATCGGATTTGGCGGCGCAGCTCTGGCTTTGTCTGCCAGCACGAGCGGCGCTCCCGAAGACACCAATCGTCTGCTCGGCGCGGGAGCGGGCTTATTGTCGGCTTTGCTCTATGCGCTGACCCTGATTCTCATCCGCTTGCGCAGCCGCAAGGAAGATGCGCTGACCATCGCCATGTTCACCAATGTCCTGCCGGCGATCATGCTGTTGCCATTTCTTGTTATGTCGGTGCCGACAATAAACACAGACTATGTGCCCGTTTTTGCGCTGCTTGGCGGCTTGGGCGCGCTGATCTGGTATTTCATGACCAATGCGTATGCGCGCGCCTCGGCCCAGAGATTGGCCCCGCTGGAATACACTGCCCTGATCTGGGCCTCGGTTCTGGGAATGGTTTTCTTTAACGAGACACCCGGTTGGCAGCTTTACCTAGGCGCTGTGATCATCATTGGCGCGTGCCTTCTGGTGGCTTTTGAAGACCGATTGGCAGGCACCAAGAAACCCATGGCCTAAGAGCGCACGCAGGAACGCCATTATCGCGCAGTACATTGCCCCTTATGGCGGGCGGTCGCCTGCACAAAGGCCGGGACATCGCCAAGCCCTTCCATGACAATAAAGCCGTCTGCTTTCACCGTCACTTTTCTGGGATCAACAGTCAGGGTGCCATTTGCCGAAAAGGCAATTTCGCCCTCTGCGCAGGATAGGGTGAAGTCGGTCCGGTTGCCGACCGACGACCCTTCCTCATATGTACACTGCCCCAGACCGGCCTGCGACAAAGCCTGATCAACATTGATCCTCGCCTCATCTGCACCCAGACAGTCAGTCCCTTCGAATGGCATAGGGGTTCCACCCAGAATGCCATCCACTTCCCAGTCCCATTGTCCCGGCTCGACAGAATAGGTCTGGGCCTGCGCTGTGCCAATATGGGCCAACACAAATCCGAAACAGGCAAACAGAACAGGACGCAGCATGAAAATCTCCAGAATTGCAGCAGTCTTCTTATACCATATTCAGGCTGAATACGACATAACCGAGGCTTAGTCCGCCAGCCCCGAAACAATCGGCACCAGAAATGCGGCAACATCATCCGCCATCAGCCCAACCCCTTCAGCGGTGGGGTGCAGGCCGTCTTGCAAGAGCAGGTCAGCGCGCCCGCGCACCTTCGACAAAAGGCCAATAAAATGCGGCACACCAAACTCGGCCGCCAATTCGGGATATATCTGGCTGAACGCCTCAGCGCGCGGATCGTCAATGCCCGACGCCCGCGCCTCGACGCTGGCAATCACCGCTTGAACCCCGTCAGCCTGAAGGCGGGTGAGGATGGCCCGCAGGTTCGCCCGCGCCTGATCAGGCGACCCGCCGCCAAGATAGTCATTTGCGCCAAGCGCGACAAAGACCAGATCTGGATTGGCAGACGCAACGCTCCAATCATAACGCGCCAGACCGCCCGCTGTCGTGTCGCCCGAGACGCCTGCATTGATGATCCGGGCCTCAACACCCGCCCGCTCCAGACGCGCACCGATCTGTTCGGGCAATGCGTATTCGGGCCCCAATCCAAATCCGGCCGTCAGACTGTCCCCCAGAAAGACAAGCACAGGGCCGCCCGCTTCTGTCTCTGTCGTAGTCGTCGGGGCCGGCTCGGCCTGCACTTGCGGCGCAGGCGACGCAGCCGGTTCAGGCGCCGAGGGACCGCAAGCTGCCAGCAGCCCTGCGAGCAACAAAACTGCGAGCGACATTAATTTTTGCATTCCCATACTTGCGATCCTTGATTTTCCTGTATGACACTATGGAACATAGTCGCTGAATGAAAGCTACAGAAGCCATTGACCTCAAAACTCCGTCTCCGCGACATCACCCTCACCCTCCCGGCCAGCTCTGGCCCTGTCCATATTTTGCGCGGGGTCGATTTTGATTGCGCGGCCGGAGAGTCCGTCGCCATTGTCGGCCCGTCAGGATCTGGCAAATCGTCCCTGATCTCGGTGGGCGCCGGGCTGGAACTTGCAACCAGCGGCACTGCCGAGCTTTTGGGGACCGATCTGGCCGGCAAGTCCGAGAATGATCTCGCGCGGCTGAGGCGCGGACGTGTGTCACTCGTCTTCCAGAGCTTTCACCTGCTGCCAACCATGACGGCGCTCGACAATGTGCGGGCCGCGCTCGAGATTGCCCGACTGGATGACGCGGATGAGCGCGCCCGCGAGGCTCTCTCTGCGGTCGAACTGTCAGACCGTCTGAGCCATTATCCCGGACAACTTTCCGGCGGCGAACGTCAACGCGTGGCCGTGGCGCGGGCTTTGGCCTGTGACCCTGAACTGGTGTTCGCAGACGAGCCGACGGGCAATCTCGACAGCGCGACAGGCGCCAGTGTTGCCGATCTTCTGTTCAGGATTGCCGGTGAACGCGGCGCAAGCCTGATCCTTGTCACCCATGATCGTGATCTGGCCGCACGGGCGGACCGCGTGGTCGAAATGCGCGACGGCAAGCTGACATGAACCGGCTATCCTGGAAGATCGCGTCGCGGGAGCTGGCCGGTGGATTGTCCGGGTTCTGGATCTATATTGCCTGTATCGCTCTGGGGATTTTCGCCATTGCAGCGGCAGGCTCGGTGACCTCCGGTTTCAGCAAGGGGCTCGCCTCCGAAGCCCGGACCCTGCTCGGCGGTGATGCCTTGTTTGCCGCCTCCCAGCGGCGCGCCAGCCCTGACGAACTGGCATGGATGTCCGCGCGTGGCGAGGTCTCAGAGAACATCACCATAAATGTAATGGGCCAGGCAGGCGATGTGCGTGAGCAGGTCGATGTCCGCGCGGTTGATAATCGTCACCCCCTCATCGGGGCCCCTGAACTGAGCGGCGGCGCGGCAACACTCGATGAAGCGCTTGCTTTCGAGAAGGGCCGCTGGGGTATTGCTGCAAGCCCATCCACGCTGGAGAATTTCGGCCTGAAAGTTGGCGACGATATCGCCCTTGGATCAATACAGGCGACAATCCGCGCCCAGCTCGATGGCGAAGCAGACGGCATCGGCACTCCGGGCACGTTCGGGCCGCAAATTACCATTCGGCTCGACGCGCTCGAACAGGCCGGACGACTAAACGACGGTCAGCTCTACCGCTCGCGCTATCGGCTCTTGCTTTCGGACAGCACTTTGGCCGACACGCTCGAAGAACAGGCGAGAGAAGACTGGGGGCCAAACGGGCTGCGCTATCGCGGCCCCGAAGATGCCATAGACGGGCTGCAAAACCTGCTGGATATGCTCAACTCCTTTCTGTCAGTGATCGGAATAGCTGCCCTGATTGCCGGAGGCGTGGGCATTGCACAGGCCAGCTCGGCCTTTCTTGAAACACGCATGCCCTCAATTGCGGCGTTCAAGGCATTGGGGGCCGAAGCATCGACCTTGCGCACCGCCTATCTGATCCAGTTGACGGTGCTCGCCTTGCTTGGCGCGGTGATCGGGATCGCGCTCGGGGCGGCCACCCCTTTTGTCATTGCGGTGATTGCCGGTGACCAGATCCCCCTGCCAAACATTTTGCGTGTCTACCCGCTGCCTCTCTTGAGGGCGCTTGTGCTGGGTCTGTTGGCCGCTGCAATCTTTGCCCTGCCGCCGCTCGGGCGGGCCCGCGCAACACCGCCTGCCGCTTTGTTCCGCAGTCTTGGCACCGAAACGCTGGCCAAGACGCCAAGGCCCGAACGCATCGCCGCAGCTCTGGCTGCCATCGCCCTGATCATTGTGTCGGTCGCCACGAGCGAGACCCCGCTGGTCACCGCCATATTGCTGGTCGGCGCCGGACTGGCTTGGCTGGTGCTGATTGGTATGGCCCATTCGATCCGTTTCCTGGCAAGACGCGCAAGCAAGACCGCAGCGGGCCTGTCGCGGCTGACTTTGGCCAATCTGGGCGGTCCGGGATCATTGGCACCGACCATCACACCGGCGCTCGGATTGGGACTGGCTTTGCTCGTCTTTGTGGCCACGGTGCAGGCCAATCTCCTCCGCCAAGTCAACGAGACGGCCACACGCAATCTGCCCGCATTGTTCTTCACGCAAATTCCAAGCGAAAGCATCGAGACGTTTGATGAGCTCATCCGCGAGAACGGGGTTGATATTGAAGACCCTGACGCCTTCCGCCGCACGCCGCTTGTGATCGGGCGCGTGATCTCGCTCAAGGGAGAACCGCTCGACGAAGAAAAGGTCGCCCCCTCGGAACGCTGGGTGATCAATGGCGAAGTCGGCATGCCCTATATCGGCAAGCAGCCCCCAGAGACCGAACTGACCGCCGGAGAGTGGTGGCCCGAAGATTATCAAGGACCGCTCCTGGTCTCGATTGAGGCCGATGCCGCGCGCGGCCTGCGATTGGAGCTGGGGGACGATATCGGGTTCCGGATCTTCGGGCGGGAGCTAAGCGCGAAAGTGGCCTCGCTGCGCAATGTAGACTGGGGCGGGTTCGGCGCGAACACAGCCTTCATTCTGTCGCCGGGCACACTGGAAGCGGCTAATCCGCCGCATCTGGCGATCGCGCAGGCCACGCCCGAGCAAGAGCCTGTCATTATCGCAGCCCTTGGCGAAGTTCTGCCGGACGTGGTCGTCTTCCAGACCCGCGAAACACTGGCCACCGCCGGACGTTTGCTCGGCAACATTACCATCGCCGTCAACGCCGCAGCCGGCATCGTCATGCTTGCCGGACTGCTGGTCCTGATCGGGGCATTCGCTGCGATGGCGCGGCAAAGACGCAGCGAGGCGGCTCTGCTCAAGACATTCGGGGCAACGCGGGGCGGTGTGCTCCGGCTCTATGCTGGCGAATTTGCTTTCTCCGGCGCCGTGGCGACATTTGCCGGAACCGTGATGGGGGTCTCGGCCGCAGCGCTTGTTGTGCGGCTGGTGTTCGAAGCCGAATGGGCGATGCCATGGGGCACCGTTGCGCTCGTGGCCATGTTTGCGGTCGGTGCGGCGGCCCTTGGCGGCGTTATTGTCGGGCTCGCCACATTATCACATCCTCCAGCCCGAATTTTGCGTACGGTTTAGGCCCGCCGCTAAAAAGATAGTCTTTACCGCTTCTGCCCTTTGCAAGCGGTGACCCCATCGGCTAAACGGATGAGCGCCTGCCGCGAAGGAACGCCTGCAGGATAGACTATTGCCCACGAATGAACTGGACTTACGCGTTTGACCCTCCCTGTAGAATTCTCGATCATCATCCCGGTTTTTAACGAGGCGGGGAACATAGGCGCTCTGATTCAAGAGGTCGCAGACGTGCTCGACGGTCGCGCTTACGAGATCATTATTGTCGATGATGGCTCGACCGACGGCACGCGCAACCAGCTGATGCGCATCAAGCAGGACATCCCGCAATTGCGTATTATTGCCCATGGTGAAAACGCCGGCCAGTCACGCGCGATCCGGACAGGCGCAATGGCCGCGCGTGGCCCGATCATCGGCACATTGGACGGTGACGGCCAGAATGATCCAGCAGATCTGCCCGAGCTTTACCGGATCCTTGCGAGCGCCAATGCCAGCGACAAGCTTGCCCTGGTCATAGGGCACCGGCAGGACCGGCAGGATACGCCATGGAAACGGCTTGGCTCGACTGTGGGCAACAGGCTCCGGCAACTTATCCTGAAGGATGACTGCCGGGACAGCGCCTGCGGCATCAAAGTCATGCCGCGCGACATGTTTCTCGCCCTACCCTATTTCGATCATATGCACCGCTATATGCCGGCCCTGGTGCGGGCCGAGGCCTATCACTATCTGAGCCATCCGGTCCGCCATCGGAAACGGTCTGCCGGCCAGTCAAAATACGACAATGTCGGCCGCGCCTGGGTTGGACTGCGCGATATGCGCGGCGTTCTTTGGCTTGCACAACGCCGACGGGTCAATTCCAGTATCCGGGAGTTATAGGCCCTATAGCCGGTCAAGCGCCGACCGCGCTATATCCTCGATGGCCTTTGACCCCATGCCGCTTCTCGACAGAACCCTCTGGCCAAAATAGACCGCAAGCACTTCGGCGGGTTGAACATGCGCAATCTCCGCCTCTTTCAGTGCCTTACCGATCGCCCGCAGCATCATGTCCTGCCCGCGATCAACAATCGCCGCAGCCTCTTTGTCCAGGCTCTCATAATCACTGGAAGAATTGCACAGAAAGCACCCCCGGCGGTCGCCATTTCTGACCGCCTCTACCGGGACCATCAGTAAAGCTTCGAGCGCCTTCCGCCCGCCAAGCTTTGCCATCATATCGACACAGGCACGGATATGGATCTGCTCATAATTTATCAGCGCTTTGCAGAAGATATCCTGCTTGGTGCCAAATGCCGCATAAAGGCTCGCCTTGTGCACACCTGTTGCGCTGACCAAATTCGACAGGCTTGATCCTTCGAACCCCGACGTCCAAAAAACATCACGCATCTGGTTCAGCGCCAGATCGGTATCGAATTCCCTAGGTCGGGCCATTTTTTCCCAATTCCATCAAGTCAAAAACGCTCATTGATCAACCATGGGTAAGGATCGGCGTTCTTGTCCAGTCATGCTTATTTGATCAAGCCATATCGCAAATCTATTTTCCAGCTTGCAATTAATTACCAATCGGTCAACAATAAAATTGTTACAGCGCTATCGTCATTTCTCAAACAAGGACAATCAATATGATCCGCAAACACATTCTCGCAACGGCAACGCTGCTCTCTTTGGCCACTCTGGCCGCCTGCGGGCAGAACGCGTCTGCTCCGGCATCCGCACCAACCGTTGTCGAGACCGAAGCAGCCACGACCGAAACAGCCGCGACCGCGGCAGTCGTCGCAAACGCAAGCTTTAGCGGTCGCAGCGACCACATTGTTCTCGGCCAAGCCAGCATTGTCGGCACACCAGGACACTACGAGCTCGTTTTCGGCGCAGACTTCGATCTTGATGGTGCGCCAGACCCTGTGGTCGGATTTGGCAATGATGGCACTTATGATGCCGCCACCAAAATTGGCGCGCTCAGCCAACAAAAAGGCGCCCAACGCTATGCCCTACCAGCCGATTTCGACCCTGCAACAGCCGGCGAGGTCTATGTCTGGTGTGAGCAATTCTCCGTTCCGCTCGGTGTGGCAAGCTTTCACACAAGCTCCGCAGACGTCCCGACCGTTGCAAGCGCAAGCTTTAGCGGCCGCAGCGACCATATTGTTCTCGGCCAAGCCAGCATTGTCGGCACACCGGGGGCGTACAAATTGATGTTCGCCGAAGACTTCGATCTTGATGGCGCGCCGGACCCGGTGGTCGGATTTGGCAATGACGGCACCTATGATGCGGCGACCAAAATTGGTCCGCTCAGCCAACAAAAAGGCGCTCAAAGCTATTCACTACCAGCCGATTTCGACCCCGCAACGGCAGGCGAAGTTTATGTCTGGTGTGAACAATTCTCCGTTCCGCTCGGCGTTGCCAGCTTCTAGTTGGCAGCCGATGGCCCTCTTATCAGCGGCCATGTGACATCTGGGGGATTGGAACAGCGCAAGCTCGCTTCAAGACCTGACCCATCGTGAAACCCCGAAAGCTTGATGCTTTCGGGGTTTTTATGTGTCGCCAGAAAGATTTGACTGCTATAACCTACTTAGCAAGACCCGCGGAGGGCGTTAGGGATGTTCGGATTATTTGGGCCTGGCATTGCTGCTGCCCGCCTCGAGGAGAAGAGAAGAGCGGGCCAAGGCCGCCGCACCAACACGACGAAAGGACGCAGTATGCGCGCTATTGCATCAGTTTTCCCACTGCTGGCCATACCGGTCATTATCTATAACATTATTGCACTCGGCGCCCCGACAGGCGTCATTGTCACGAGTGCCTCGGGAAATCCGGTTGCTCCATTGCTCGGGCAGTTGAGCGAAGTGCTGATCTCGATTTCAATGCTGGGCAGCGTAACCTGGGAGCTAACCGGCGGCGATCTGCTCGTGCTCCTCGCCATAGCGCTGCTGTTTCTTGAAATTCTGAAATCGACCGGCACGGGTACGGCAACCATCATGAACCATGCCATCTCGATGATGCTGTTTATTGTCTGTCTCGTTCAGTTCCTGTTGCTACCGAATTTTGCAACATCTCCCTTCTTTATCATCATGGTGATGACATTGCTCGATGTGCTCGCAGGTGTGGTTGTCACCATTGTTTCGGCGCGGCGCGATTTCGCAGTCGGCGAAGGCTTTTCAGGATAGACAGTGCGCCGCTGGCTTAATCGTCGGCGGCGTCTTTCGACAGGGCTTCAAGCTGGGCCTGCATAAGCGCCATCTGCGCCTGCATGATCGCAAACGGATCGGTCATATCCATATCAGGCATCGCGGTTTCATTTGCGTCGGCCTTCTGATGATCGGGTTTCGAGGTGGCCGCTTTGCGGCTTTTTCCGCTTTTGCTCCCCTTGCCGCCCGGCGTCATCATTTTCATCGTCTTTTCAAACAGGGCGACATTGCGCTTTGTCTGTTCTTCAAACAGGCTCATCGGGTTTAGCGGCAAAGACTTCCCAACTGTCTTGCTCCATTTTTCCTGCCGGTCCGCAAAACTGTTCATACTCATATCGAGCCATGCCGGAAGGACCGATTGCACGTTCTCGCCGTAAAACCGAATCAGCTGGCGCAGGAAATTTGTCGGCAAAGCCCCGTTCCCGCGGGTTTCCTGCTCGAAAATAATCTGGGTCAGAACCTGCCGCGTCAAATCCTCACCGGTCTTTGCGTCAAGCACCTGAAATTCGACGTCTTTTTTGACAAGATTAGAGAGATGATCGAGCGTAATATAGGCCGATTTCGACGTGTCATACAAACGACGATTGGCGTATTTCTTGATCGTGATCGGTCCTGAAGCCGCTTTACCTTTGGCCATTTTTCCTCACCTAAATTGCGGCATCTGCGAACACTGCCGCCCAAAACAAGAAGTCTATAACAATAAATCGCAAACAAACAGATATGTGCAGTGCACAATTTCGTGCTATGGCGGCGATAGATCGACAATCATGGAGCTTTTAATGACCCGTATTGCCCTTGTAACTGGTGGAACCAGAGGAATCGGCCGCGCAATAAGCGAAGGACTGGCCGCAAAGGGATATAAAGTCGCTGCCAATTATGGCGGCAACACAGAAGCAGCCAAAGCCTTTGAAGCGGAAACCGGAATTGCGACCTTCAAGTTTGACGTGTCCGATTATGACGCCGTCGCCGCAGGCCTCAAACAGGTCGAAGACACGCTTGGTCCGATCGATATTGTCATCAACAATGCGGGGATCACATGGGACGGACCGTTCCATAAAATGAGCAAGGAACAATGGGACAAAGTTATCGGCGTTGACCTGACATCGGCCTTCAATGTCACCCGTCTTGTCTGGGAAGGCATGCGCGAACGCGGCTTTGGTCGCGTCATCAATATCTCTTCGATCAATGGCCAGAAGGGGCAATTTGGTCAGGTGAATTACTCGGCGGCCAAAGCCGGACTGATCGGGTTCACCAAAGCGCTCGCCATGGAAGGCGCCCGCAAAGGGATCACGGTCAATTGTGTGGCGCCGGGATATATTGACACCGACATGGTCGCAGATGTTCCCGAAAACGTGCTCGAAGGGATCATCGCAACCATTCCTGTTGGCCGGCTGGGCAAAGCGTCCGAGATTGCAGATATGGTTGCCTATCTGGCCGCCGACGAAGCCGGTTTTGTGACCGGAGCGACAATGACGATCAACGGCGCACAATACATCACTGGATAATATAGCCCCCCGCCCCGCGACTTTTCGCACAGTTTAGCCTTGCATCTGCACTCAATTGCCCCCAATTGAGCTAGCAGTTTTGCCTGTTCGGATGGGACCGCATGTCCAAGCGTGATTATTATGAAACTCTAGGTGTTGACCGCGGGGTCGATGCCAAGGCCCTCAAATCGGCCTATCGCAAACTTGCCATGAAATACCATCCCGACCAGAATCCCGGCGATGCGGCGGCCGAAGCGCAGTTCAAGGAAGTCGGCGAGGCCTATGCCATCCTGTCAGACGATGACAAACGCGCCGCCTATGACCGGTTTGGCCACGCTGCGTTCGAAAATGGCATGGGCGGAGGCGGAGGCGGCGGACCGTTTGGCGGCGCTGATCCGGGTGATATTTTCGAGAATATTTTCAGTCAGGTATTTGGCGGCGGCGGTGGCCGCAGACGGTCAGGCCCTGCGCGCGGGTCCGATTTGCGCTATGATATGGGCATCACCCTTGAAGAGGCCTTCGCTGGAAAAGCAACCAGCATCACGGTGCCAACAGCGGTCGATTGCGACACATGCAGCGGGTCAGGTGCCAAGCCCGGCACGCAGCCGAAAACATGCGGCACATGCGGCGGCGCAGGCAAAGTCCGCGCGCAACAAGGCTTCTTCACCATGGAGCGGACCTGCGCATCCTGCAGCGGACGCGGACAAGTCATCTCCGACCCGTGCAAAACATGCCATGGCGCTGGCGCCGTGCGCAAAGAGCGCGAGCTTGATATCAACATTCCTGCAGGCGTCGAAAGCGGCATGCGCATCCGGCTGTCCGGAGAGGGCGAAGCGGGAGACCGCGGCGGTCCGCGCGGCGATCTCTATATCTTTATCGACGTCGCCGAGCACGATATCTTCGAGCGCGATGGCACCCATCTCTACTGCCGCGCGCCTGTGCCAATGGCCACCGCAGCTTTGGGCGGCGAGATCGAAATCCCGACCATGAGCGGCGCCCGCGCCCGTGTCACCATCCCCGAAGGCGCCCAGACCGGACGCAAACTGCGCTTGCGCGGCAAGGGCATGCCCAATGTGCATGGCGGCGGCTTAGGAGACCTCTATATTGAAGTCTTCGTCGAAACCCCGCGCAAAATGACCGCGCGGCAAAAAGAAATCCTGCGCGAGTTTTCCGACTGTTCGGGCGAAGGCTGTAACCCTGAGAGCGACGGATTTCTTGGCCGGATCAAACGGTTCTGGGATGACCTGACCGATAGCGAAGACAATCACCCGACACAGTGACGCCGATCAAACGGGCAAGCTTGCAATGACATGCCCCGCCTCGTTGATCTCGATTGTCGGCGCCGGTGCCAGCTGACAGGCCTGCCCTGTCCGGCAAGTGCCCGTGACAATATCAAATTCATAACCATGCCAAGGACAACGCACCACGCCCTCGACAATCTCCGCCTCGTCAAGCGGCCCTAAAAGATGGGGGCATGTGACGCTATAGGCGAGAAGCCTGTCGGCCTGAGCAACGAGTTTGAACCGGCTGTCTCCCAATTCGAACACAAATGGGAGGCGGGCACGCACATCATCATCCGTGCCTAAATCTGTTTCAGCCCCTTTGCCCGATGCAGACTTTTTAGCGTCGAGCGCCGCCTGCCGCCCTGTCATCATCGACACGTCTTCATCATAAAGCTTGGCGTAGAGGGTTTTGTAATAGGCAGCGACGCCTTCCCTGCCCGCTTCTGGCACATCCGGCATGAAGAAATCGACGATCACGCGGAGCCCGCCGCCCGCACGTTCATAAACGTGGCTCCAGATTTCTGTGCCCGCACCAACTCCGGACAGGGTTCGGGTGATCCAGCGTTGCCGCTCTGGCTCCAGCCGCAATTCCAGTTCAACCACCTGCCCGCTCGCCATACCGCCAAGGGTGGCGTTGCAATGCCAGCCCCAAGGGCCTGCATCAATACACTCGATGCTTTCAAAACTATCAGCATGCATATGCGGCAAGTGCTCCCAATCAAGGGCATTTTCAAACATCCGCGCCAGCGTGACCGGCAAGTCACGTTCATACGTCCCGATCAGCGGCAGATGTCTGTTCGGACGGTCTTGGGCGGCGTCTGTATCGGCCATATGCATCACTCCGATTTGGCTTCAGGGCTGGTCTGGACCCGTTTCTACCTATAAAGCGAAGCATATGACGACACCAATCAAACTTGCAATCGCAGGAGCAGCTGGCCGAATGGGCCGTCAGTTGATCTCCGCTTCTATCGCCGCCGGACATAGGGTTGCTGGCGGCACCGAACACGCTGCCAGTGAGCATCTGGGCAGCGACCTTGGGACATTGGCAGGACTTCCCGCCCTCGGAAGAAAGCCTGTCACCGATCCTGCCGCCGCCGCCCAGGATGCCAATGTCTGGATTGATTTTACCCGGCCCGACATCACACTTGAAGCGCTGTCGCAGCTTGCCGATACGCCCGTAAAGTCCGTCATTATTGGCACGACAGGTTTCACAGACGCCCAGAACGAGACCATCAAAGCCCATTCAGACCGGTTCGCCATTGTTCAGGCTGGCAATTTTTCGCTGGGCATCGCTCTGATGACCCGAATGACGGAACTGGCCGCAAAACACCTTGGCGAAGACTGGGACGTGGAAATTCTCGAAACCCATCACCGCCACAAGCTTGATGCGCCTTCCGGTACAGCGCTGATGCTCGGCAACGCTGCTGCGGCGGGACGGAAAGCACCACTCGAAACGCTGCGCCAAGCCCCCTATGATGGCCCTGACGCCCAAAGAGAGCGCGGCAAAATCGGGTTTTCCGTGCGGCGGTCGGGCGGCGTTATCGGTGAACATGATGTCTCGCTCTCTTCGGAAACCGAGCGCATCTCGATCAGCCACAGCGCTTTGGACCGCCGTGTGTTCGCCGACGGTGCAGTAAAAGCTGCAGAATGGGCCAGTAGGCAAGCCGCCGGTCTTTATACCATTCACGACGTCCTCGGGCTTTAGGGGGCAACACCTTTGTGTGAATGACTGGCCAAAGCCCCGCCCGAGAACTAGAAAGACCTAGACTTTAAAAGGAACAGACCCATGATCCGCACGACCCTCTCTCTTGCTGCACTCGCCTTGGCGATCAGCCCCGCAGCCTTTGGCCATGGCGCCGGACACCTGGCTCAATCTGCCGAGCAGGACGTCGTGATTGAATCAACTGATCTAGGCGATGGTATTCATATGCTGGTCGGTCAAGGCGGAAATATTGGTGTTCTGGCTGGCGATGATGGTGTGTTCGTCATTGATAGCCAGTTCGCACGCATTGCCCCGCAGAATCTTGCCAAGATCAACGAGATTGCGGGCGGGTCCCCCACTTTCCTCGTCAATACGCACTGGCATGGTGACCATGCTGGTGGCAACGCCAATTTCAATGCCACCATCATCGCCCATGACAATGTTCGCGAGCGTCTCTCGACCGATCAGAACAACGTATTGCTGGGCAATGAACGCAACACGCCTGCCGCCGTGCCTGCGGCCTGGCCTGACATTACTTTTGACGATGACGTATCGCTGCATTTGAACGGCCAGACCATCAAAGTCTTCCACACACCAGATGCCCACACAGATGGCGACGCCATGGTGTTGTTCAAGGAAGCGAATATCCTGCACATGGGCGACGTCTTTTTCGTCGGCAACTTCCCTTTCATTGACGTCTCTTCAGGCGGCACTGTCGAAGGCTTCCTCAATGCCATGCGCACCGCCCATAGCGTTGCCGATGACGACACCAAAGTGATCCCTGGACATGGGCCCCTTGCAACACGCGCCGATATTGCCGCCAGCATCGAGATGCTCGAAGGCGTTCATGCCGCTGCCAGCGCCGCATTCGCCGAGGGTGTCAGCGTTGAAGATGCCGTTGCGAACAAATTGCTCGCGCCATGGGCCGAAGAGTGGGGCAATGGCTTCATCAATACCGAGGTGTTCACCCGCCTTATTTTCTCCGACTATGAGCGCATTGCTGCGGAGAAAACCGCTACAGCCGCCGACGCCGCGCTGCAACATGAAGGCAAAGGCTCCTAGCAGCCTCGCCACAAACATCCAGACAAAAGCCGCTCTCGCAATCGCAAGAGCGGCTCTATTTTGTTTGCTATACCCCCTCTATTCAGCGGGCGCAGGGACCAGAGCTTCATCAGATGCGGGATCACTCTGAGGGGCTGTTTCAACAACAGGCCAGATACGCCGGTCGAGAAACGCTCTCAGGTCCGCAGCGGAACGATCTGCAATTTCCTCTTGGGGCAAATGCCCGACATTGTCATAGACCGTCACTTCGGACCCCGCGATGGCGGCGGCAAACCTCTCCGCCCCTGAGGCATTGACAAGATTGTCTTCTCGCCCCTGCAAGATGAGCGTCGGCACATCAATCCTGCCGACAAGCTCATCCGTGGCCACAACCCGGTCTCCGCGCTGGGCAGTCATCGCCAATATGCCTTCACGATGCCCCGGCGCGCGCGAAAGCGACACATAACGTTCAATCATCTCGTCCGTCACCAAGTCTGGATCAACGAAGCTGTCTTGCAAACCCGACGCGACAAGCGACGACATATCCAGATCCTTCATCAGGAAACGCGCGAGAGAATTATCAAGAAGACTAAAGACCAATGGACGTCCGGCCTGATCTTCATTTGGCCAGCCAGAGGCAGCGACCAGAACAAGTCCTTCAAGCCGGTCGGGGTATTCCAAAGCAAATTGCCAAGCCGTCGCCCCGCCCATCGAGCTTCCAACCAGAACGAACTCATCCACGCCCAATTGCGTGGTCATCTCGGCAATCGCTTCGCCGAAATATCCCGGGTTCATTTTATCCCCTTCGGGATTGCGCGACAGGCCATGGCCGGGCAAATCCAGGCTGATGATCCGGTAATCCGTACCCAGCCGATTAACCCACGGCTCCCATGTGTGCAGACTTGCGGCAAACCCGTGGACAAGAACAAGCGTTTCACCCGACGCCAATCCTTCATCGCGATAGTGTAATTTCACCCCGTCCGAAAGCGTCAGGAATTCCGATTCTTGAGATGTGTAGAAAGTCTCAAGCGACTGGTATGGAATATCTGCCCGCCGAAGCGCGAGCCAGCCGGCTGCGATAATCAAAATCAATATTATCATGATGACGAACAAGCGTCGCAGCATATTTCAGTCCTCCCAAACTGCAATATTTACTGGCACTTTATCACATATGGATTGGAGAATTGGAAGCCGTCTTTGGCAAATTCAACCTTCAAAATGGCCATTACTGCAACAGCAACAGGCCTTGTCGCGCCGCAAATTTACCAATCGGCCCTGCCCGCTCAGCCCATCAAACAACCACAGCTTGCCTGACAATGATTTTCCCGCTCCGCATATCGATTTTACCGCCTCCATAGCCATCCGTACACCAACCAATCCCGTGACTGGTCCGACAACCCCGACATCATCGCACGCTTCTGCGGCAGGCGGCAGCTCGGGCACCCAACATCTGTAACACGGCGCTTCTGGCTCAACGCCTGAGGCAAAAACCGAAACCTGCCCGCTCCAGCGCGCTGCCGCGCCATGCACCATGATCCGCCCGCTTTCATGCGCCAAAGCATTGAGCGCATAACGTGTTTCGTAATTGTCGCACGCATCAATCAGCACATTGCCCGAGAGCGCGTCTCCGGCATTAAACCGCCGTGTCACAACAGACACGGCCACGCCTGCATTCATGGCTTCAAGCCGCCCTGCCAACACAACGGCTTTGGAACGGCCAATATCTGCCTCGGTAAACTGCACCTGACGTTGAAGATTGGACCGGTCCACAACATCATCATCAACAATCTCGATTTTGCCAATGCCGGCTGCGGCGAGATACATGGCACACGGCCCGCCCAGCGCGCCTGCACCGACAATCGAAACCGACGCCCCCGCAAGCCTGGCCACACCAGGCCCGCCAATTTCTTTGAGGAGGATGTGCCTTTTGTGGCGCTCGAGGTCTAATGTCTGATCCATATCCAACCCATAGCAGATTGCTATTCGCTTGCCATGTCTGTCGGCATGATTACTCTGACAGAAAACTTGCAGGCAAATCATGAACCTAGACACCGCACCCGAAGCTGATGCCTTCCGCGCAAAAGTCCGTGCCTTTTTCAAGGACGAGTTTCCGAAAGACATTGTCGACAAGAACAAAGCTGGCATGTCGCCGACCACAGCCGATGTGCGCAAATCCGAAATGGCGCTGGGCAAGAAAGGTTGGCTGGCCTCGGCATGGCCCGAAGAATTTGGCGGACCTGGCTGGACGCTCGAAGAGCAATATATTTTCGACGAAGAATTAGAGCGCGCAGGCGTGCCGACCGTCACCCCGATGGGCGTCGTCTATGTCGGCCCCGTGATCTACACGTTCGGCTCTGAGGCACAAAAGGAACGCTGGCTGCCCGGTATTCGCGATGGCTCGGTCGGCTGGGCGCAAGGCTATTCGGAACCCGGCTCCGGCTCTGACCTTGCCAGCCTGCAATTTTCCGCCGTGCGCACGGGTGACACCTACACGCTCAATGGCACAAAAATCTGGACCAGCGCGGCCCAACATGCCGACTGGATCTTCCTCCTCGCCCGCACCGATAATTCCGGCAAGAAGCAGGAAGGCATCTCCTTCATCTGCTGCGATTTACGCGCCGACGGCGTCGAGGTCCGCCCGATCATCACCATCGACGGCAAACACGTGCTCAATGAAGTCCACTTCACAAATGTCAGCGTGTCTGCCGACCAGCTCATCGGCGAAGAAGGAAAAGGCTGGGGGTATTCGCAATACCTGCTCGGCTTTGAACGCACGTCTTATGCCCGCATTGGCGGCAAGAAAGAGATGATGAAAAAAGTACGCGCCGTCGCCGCCGCGACCCCTATGGGCGGCAATCAGCGCCTCATAGATGATGAGGCCTTCGCCGCGCGGATCACGCAATCCGAGATCAATCTCCAAGCGCTGGAAATACAAGTCTTGCGTATCCTCTCCGCCCTCTCCTCTGGCGGCTCGGTCGGCAATGAAGCCTCTATCGTGAAAATCATGGCGACCGAAACGCACCAGCAAATCACCGAACTGTTCCTCGATGCGGCTGGCGCTTATGCCCAGAACAAATTCGAAGACAGCGTCACACCGAACTGGGCCACACAGGCGCATATGCCGTCTCATGCAGCCTCCGGCGTCGCCTCCTATTTTGGCGGCCGCGCCCAGAGCATTTATGGCGGCACAAACGAGATTCAGAAAAACATTATCGCCAAGCGCGTGCTCGGACTTTAAGACGCCGCATCAGCATCCTTCGAGCCGCCGAACCGCCCGCCAAACCATGATTGCGTGCGCATGATCAAAGTCAGCAGGAAGATCGAGATCACGGTGCCCATCGATGCGCGATAGAGCAGGAGCGCGGTGCAAAACAGCACGGAATCACATTTATGCTCAAGCGACGAAACCGAAATATTGAAGGTTTCCATGGCATCAAACAATGTCCCCTTCAACGTCTGGTCCAAGGCAAACATATACAGGTCAACCGTGCCCTTACCGTCCGGATTGACGAAGGTTCGAGCCATGAACTCCGGATCCAGCGACGCTTCGGCGGCCATAAATCCGGTGATGACCAATGGCGAGAGCATTAGCAATGCCGGCGTACTGAAAGCGGCGCGCCGCCTCGCATTCGCATCATGCAAGCAGCGGCGAAGATTGTGCAGCGAATACATAAAGATGAGCACTGGAAACAGTGCAAAACTGAAGAATATAATGCCCAAGTCCATATGGGTAGCGTATATCGGCCGGTTCAATTTGCAAGCATGACCAATCCCGGTTTTTTATTTCCGCGACGCATGCTAGGAGGCTAGGCAGGCGTGTTCCTTTTATGTTCGCGCGCTTCCAATTGCCGGACCTAGCTTGATGACTGACACGCCCGAAAATATCTATGCCGCCCCTGCCAATTGGGTAAACAAAGGCGCTGGCGCTCAGGGCAATCTGTTTTTAACCGGACGGGCCGGCACTGGAAAAACGACACTGCTCAAACGCTTCCTTGATGAAGCTGGAGACACCGCCGTCGTGCTCGCGCCAACCGGCGTTGCAGCGATGAATGTTGGCGGGCAGACCATCCACTCCTTTTTCAAGTTCCCGCCGCGCCTGATGGAGCAGACCGATATCAAACGCCTGCGCAATGGCCGCGTGTTCCGCGCCATGAAAACAATGATCATTGACGAAATTTCGATGGTCCGCTCGGACATGCTCGATGCCATCGACAAATCGCTCAAGCTCAATCGTGGATCAAAGCGTCCCTTTGGCGGGGTGCGCATGATCCTGTCCGGTGACTTGCACCAGCTTCCGCCCGTGGTTGGCAATGATGAAGCCCCGATCCTGAACGAGCGCTATGGCGGCTCTTACTTCTTCAATGCGCCTGCCTTCAAAGAGGCCGAATTCGCTTTGCTGGCGCTCAAACATGTTTTCCGCCAAGCTGATCCGAAATTCCTCGCGCTCCTTGGGGCCATGAGGCAAGGCCGTATCACCGAACCTGATCTTAACTTGCTCTCGACATTGGTCAGCGACCGGTCCGCCAAAGAGGCCAGCGAGACACATGTCGTTCTGACCCCGAACAATGCCAATGCCTTCCGCATCAATCAGGCACGGCTGTCCGAACTCGAAACCGATGCAAAGACCTTCACCGGCCAGGTCGAAGGCCAGTTCGAAGAACGCGCCTACCCGACCGAGGCCGATCTCGAGCTGAAAGTCGGCGCCCGCGTCATGCTGATCAAGAATGATCCCGAGGGGCGCTGGGTCAACGGATCCCTGGCCACCGTTGAAGGCTTCGGCAAGGATAGCGTGATCGTCGCGCTTGAGGGCCGCGCCTATGAGATCGAGCCGGCCTCTTGGGAAAAGTACCGCTACTCGGTCGATGCCGAAACCAAGAAAGTGTCGCGCGAAGTTGTCGGCACCTTCAAACAGATGCCGCTGCGGCTTGCCTATGCCGTGACCATCCACAAGGCCCAAGGGCTAACCCTCGACAAAGTGTTCATAGATTTCGATCATGGCATGTTTGCCCATGGGCAGGCTTATGTCGCCTTTTCCCGTGCCCGCAGCCTTGAAGGGCTGGAAATTTCGCGCTCCTTGCGACCACGCGATATGGTGATGGACCGCGCCGCCTTCGCCTTTGGCAAGCTGGACAAGCTCGAAGACACTGACGCCTATTTGCTGGCCAAGTTTGCCAAGGATGAGGACGCTTTGCTTTAAGCCCGCATCAATGCCGTTCGAGTTGCGCAGGCACCGCTGCAATATGGACATTAGACCGCAGGTCAATCTCTGCCGCTTTGGCGAGTGAGGCTGCGCCTTTCTTGTAGCTGGACTCCGCCAGCTTACGCCCGCCTCCCCGCGTGACGACATCTGCCCCATCCTCATCGTCGCGCAGAATGTCAAAGCTCAGCGTGATTTCCTCAAGACGCTCCGGGCTCTCGACAAAGCATGTCAGCGTCTCGTCACTGACCACGAGCCGAAACCTTACCGGGTGACTAAGATCATTCTGCAGCCGGAGATCCTTATAGCCGTAGAAGACAGCGCAATCTGCCCCAAGCGGTGTGTAACGCTCAGTGTCATGATAGAGATCAACCGAATGATTGGCCCGCTCCAAAACACTAAGCCCGGCCATGAGCGAAACATGGTAGACAATCCCGGAAAGCTGGCAAAGCCCGCCGCCAAAATCCTCTATCACCTTGCCGCGGATAATATTGATACCACGCTTGAAATTATTCCTGTGGGAGGGCTCGCCAACGAGCTGCCAGAAGGAGAACACCTCGCCCGGTTCAATCTGCACCGTCTCAATCGCGGCGGCCGCCACTTTTATATTGTGTATCTTGTTTCGCCGGCTTTCCTCATCGGTCGCATTCAGGATCGGTTGGGACAGCGACAAATGGTGCTCGAAGTCCCCGCTTGGCGGACGGCTGGCAAAACGCCGTGCAACCCCCGAGCGCCGGTCAGCCAAAGCACGTTGGACAAGCTTCAGGCGGCGTTTCAGACTTTGGGGCACTATACGACGTATCATGGGTGTCACTTTAAAATATACTGGGGCCAAGCGCGGTAACTCCACGATAACACAAGAACACAATTTCGCCAGCTGGTGTCTCTGCCACACGCCTTCGAAAACAGCCGCCCAATGGACGCGAGCGCTTTTTCGTGTTGAAATCATTGCATTAGCGTAACAATAGGGAATTTCACATGCTCAGCCTGGTCGGATTATTTGGAAAAGCATCGGCGAAGATTGTCGCCACTTTTGTCATGGTCATCGTCCTGATGTTGCTGGGATTCGCGTTTTTTCCCGGATTGTTGAACCAGCTATCGGACTTCGCAAACTATCTGGAGAGCCATGTCCGCAACCCCAATCTTGATGAGCAAGGCACCTTCCTGTTTCGGACCCTGATCAACGAGAACACCATTTTCGGTATTCTCTCGACGATTATTGCCCGAGCGGTCGTTGAGCTTTTCGCCTGGATTTTCGGATCCCTGTGGAAAGTCATGCGCGGGCCACGCAGCCCCTCCGACGCCGACGGCTACTATTAGGGCGCCCTCACCTTCGGCCCGATCACGTCATCATAATCACTCGCCCCCTTGGCGAAGCAGCACGTGTGCGGTAAAACCTGCTGGAAAAATGACTCAGGCGTCATATAAATTCTGCCAGTGACCCGAATGAGGACCGCTTTATGCAACCACGCTCGACCAGCATTCCGAAAACCCGTGAAACTTTCAGCTTTATGAGCGTGTTCTCCGCCTTTCTCTATCCCGCCTTCGGGGTCTTGCTGCTCACAACAATGATTGTGCTGGGGGCGGTTTTGTCCGGCACGGTGCTGCACTGGTATTATTTGCCGCTTGGCCTCGGAGTGGCCGCGCTGGCCGTGTTCCTATGCAATCTCGGGATCGGGCCGATGCACCGTGTCTGGCAACACAGAGCCGGGGAAATCACAGGATTTGGCGGCGTCATTGTCGCGCTTAATCTAGCATTGGCCATGCAGGGCAAAGTCACCGATTGGGTGAACTATCATTCCCAGCATCACCGCTTTGCCGACAAGCCGGGTGATCCGCACAACCCGTTCGAAGGCAAGCGTTGGGCATGGGTCGGCTGGATCATCTGGCGTGACCCGAATGACATGGCTCGCCCCATGCCGATGTGGATCAAGGACAACCCCGCCGCCCGCTTCCTCGACAATCGCTACAATCTGCTCTCGCTTCTGATACATCTCGTCATTCCGGTCGTGGCTTATCTTACAACATGGGCGCTTGGCGGATCTCTGATCCTGACCGGCATCCTCCATGCCAGCGTGATCATCGGCCGCGCCATCCAGTTTCACGCCACCGTTTACGGCATCAATGTGCTCGGCCATTTGCCAACACCGAAATGGGCCGACCATGCCATGGCGCTGCTGACCGGCGGCGAAGCCTATCACGACCACCATCATGATGACCCCGCCAGCGCACTGCACCTGCCCCGCAAAGGCCTGTTCAACCGCATCTTCGATTATAATGGCACCACGCTGCTGATTTTCGAGAAACTCGGCTGGGCCAAGAACCTCAAGATCGCCCCGCAATTCGCATAGTGTTTGTCTCCTGCGCTAAAGCGCAATGAGACGCCGCTGCGCGGGCTCAAGGCTGGTTCTTGCTCAAACTCAAAGTCTGTCCTCAAGCACCGCTCACAAGCACAAGCGTGCGTCGGGCGTCAGCCCGCCCCGCCGGAGCTGCTGCGCAGCGTGAGGCAAAACATGGCTATTACCCGCGCACCAATTCCCCGCGCGGAGGCCCTTCCCAGCCGAACACATCTTCAACGCCGACGCCAAACACGCGCGCGATGCGAAACGCGCTTTCCAGCGAGGGCGAATAACGCCCCTGCTCAATGGCAATCACGGTCTGGCGCGTAACACCAATGGCCTTGCCCAAAGCCGCTTGCGAGAGACCATCATGTGCCTCTCGCAGCTCGCGCACGCGGTTGGTAATCGGAGGACGTTTGGCCATCGCTTATAGACCAGTTCGGTAAAGATAGAGCTTGGCGCCATTTGTCACGACGCCGCCAGCCAAGAGCGCCACCAACATACCTTTAACCAGTGTCTCGGCCGTTGCGCCAAAGAAGTAGCTGCCAATAAAAACCGCCAACAAGCTGGACACCATTATTGAACTGGCATGCCCTGCTCGCGCCCGAATTCCCCAGTCCCTCTCATCAGCAGCTGCCTTGGCATCTTCGATGTTTGTTACGGCCGCCCAAATTGCACCGAATACATGCGCAAAAATGATGATAATCGCCATGCCAATCAGTAGGCCGAATATGCCCGCCCCCTCCCATGCGCCATTTTGCTTGTGCACCTGCCATAACAGGCCACTAAAAAAGAGACTGGCAAGCGCATAGGCAAACAAGCTCACCAAAGCCATTTTTTCCTGAAAAGATGCCTCGCGCCCTTCCACGGTTTCCAACGTTTTTTGAACAATAGATTTATCACTTTTCGCCATCGTTACACCCTCTCACCGCGGAACAAGATAATTTGAAATACATATTCAGCGATCTGGCTCAGCATCAATCCGGCAACCACCAAATGAAACATCAGATGCCCATCCTGATCGGACCAATAGTGCAAGACGCCTATGACCGCACCCGCCGCCAGAACGTAGCCTGACCAGTGGCCGGCCTTATCGATAATGATCTGCTCGCGCTCATCTGGCGGAGCGTTTGCATCTTCGGTGGTCCGTGCTGCAACACTGCTCGCCCCGATGATCGATCCGATAATCACAAAGCCGACATAGACAACGGCCAGTTTGATCGAAGGCGGCGGCACCGCGTTCAGCGCCAAACCATGCCCGACCACTTCCCAAGCATAGAACCCGCCTGCCAGTATCAACACGATACTCATCACCCAAGCCAGTCTTTCGCGGAATGCCATTTCACTCTCCATGTCAAAAATATCTTACACACCCTATATGTAAATTATTTTTGACATGTCAAGATATCCGCTCTTGAATATCGAAACGGAATAATATG
>CAZXXY010000033.1:0-23183 GCA_964644755.1 uncultured Hyphomonas sp.
TTAACTTCGGCTTGAAACGATTGCCACTTCCCATTGGCGGTGGTTATTTCCGTCTGTTTCCGTTGGGTTTGACTCAAATGGCGATCAATCAAGTACGTGCCAAAACCGGCCCGGCGATGTTTTACATCCATCCTTGGGAGGTTGATCCCGATCAACCAAAGATCGGTAGATTGTCACCCAAAACTCGGTTTCGACATTACGTTGGTTTGAATCGGACCGAATCGAAGCTCAAGAAATTACTTCGCGCTAACTCGTTTGGGCCACTGAAGGAATTCGTCAACGAACAACTCATCGATGAAATTGGTGACGAGGATGGCCTAGACAAGCCAGTGCGTCACGCTAGCGAAGTTCAGGCTTCATCTTTGGGTTATGAAATGAATCAATCTGACTCAACCACTTTTTCTACCTAACAATGTCAACCAAGACTGCATCCAAAGGCATCGCCGTAAACTCTGATTCAACAGCTAGTGATAATATGCCAACAGTTGTCACGATTATTGAACCGCAATCTGGTTGGCGGGTGGTTGATTGGCGTGAAATGATCGCCTATCGCGACCTGTTTACATTCCTTGTGTGGCGTGGGATTAAAATTCGATACGCGCAGAGTGCTATTGGTATTGGATGGGCGGTAATTCAGCCAGTGTTTTCGATGCTTGTGTTTACAGTGATTTTTGGAAAACTTGCCAAAGTATCTTCAGATGGAGTTCCTTATGCGATTTTTAGTTTTGCAGCTTTAGTGCCGTGGACCTATTTTTCCAATTCATTAACTGAAAGTACGGCCAGTTTGGTAACAAATGCCAACTTGATCAGCAAAGTCTATTTCCCTCGATTGGTGCTTCCGCTTTCAGCGGTGATTGCCAAGTTGGTTGATTTCACAATAGCGATGGTGCTGCTGTTCGCAATGATGGCTTGGTTTCGAATCATGCCTGGCGTAGGGATATTGATGCTACCAGTCCTGATGCTGTTGATGATGCTGGCTGCCTCAGGGCTTGGTATGTGGTTGACTGCGATGGCTATTCAATATCGCGATGTAAAGCATGCCGTTACATTCGTTGTACAAATGTTGATGTATGCCGCTCCGGTCGTCTACCCGACCAGTATTATTCCGGAACAATACCAGTATTTGTATGCGATCAACCCGATGGTAGGAGTGATCGAAGGATTTCGATCCGCACTACTAAACGCACGCCCAATGCCTTGGGATTTTTTGGCGATTGGCGCCGTATCGGCAACGGTGATATTCGTCTCCGGCGCCTATTACTTTCGTAGCAAAGAGCGTCTTTTTGCAGATGTGGCTTAGTTTTCCCAATGTTTCTACTGATTCAAATTTAGATAAGTATGTCAGATATAGCAATTAGCGTTGAAGGGATCAGCAAAGCCTATCGAATTGGCTTAAAAGAGGAGGTTCCCGACTCATTGGTGGCGACGGTTGGTTCATGGGTAAAGTCGCCACTGCGAAATTTCAAGAACCTTCGAAGTCTTGACACGTTTAGCGCTGCCGATGGTGAATCGGAAGGTGTGTTTTGGGCGCTGCGAGATGTGTCGTTTGAAATCAAACGTGGCGAGGTGGTTGGTATCATCGGCCGTAATGGTGCTGGTAAAAGCACTTTGCTTAAAGTGCTTTCCCGCATTACAGAGCCAACTTCCGGTAGAGTTGTCATGCGTGGTCGCGTTAGTAGTTTGTTGGAGGTGGGAACAGGTTTTCATCCAGAATTGTCGGGGCGAGAAAACATTTACATGAACGGTACGATTCTCGGCATGACAAAGCGGGAGATCGATCGGAAATTCGACGAGATCGTCGATTTTTCTGGTGTCGAAAAGTTTTTGGACACGCCGGTTAAGCGGTATAGTTCTGGGATGAAAGTGCGACTGGCGTTTTCGGTAGCCGCACATCTGGAACCAGAGATTTTGGTCATCGATGAAGTGCTCGCTGTCGGCGATGTTGAATTTCAGAAAAAGTGTTTAGGTAAGATGCATGACGTTGCGGGAAGTGGCAAGACTATTCTATTTGTAAGCCACAATACCGGCGCGGTAAATGCTTTGTGTGGCCGATGTGCTTATATTAAAAATGGTGAATTGGAAGCTGTTGGAGAGACAAGAAAAATTGTTGATCTCTATTTGCAGCACGGAAATACAGGCCAGTCACATTTTTCAACGTCTGATCTTGGCGATTCTCGTATTAAGGTCTCACGTGTTTCGATTGCAAAGAAAAAGGGACGTTGTGACGGACTTTTTGAAGACAAAGATGACTTGGTGCTACGAATAGAGTACGAACTGTTGAAGCCAGTTTCTGGCATGCGTTTTAACATGCATATGTTAACCAGCGATGGTGAAGCGGCATTTTCGTCTACAGATTGTGGAGCTCAGGAAAATAGCTATCACACCCCCGGCTCATATTCCACTCAATGTGTTATTCCTGGTGGCCTTTTAAATCGAAGGAAGTATCACGTGGCGATTAGCTGCTACGTCCCACCAAATGACATATTGGTTCCTCGATCCGAAGTTTTGACATTTGACATCGGAGGTATGGGCAACCAAGGCCCAAACAACGAGCTTAATTGGCCTGGTGTCGTTTGCCCCGCGTTGGATTGGGTCGTTGAACCTCGGCAGCAAACCGTTCTAGAGTATTGATTTGGAGTATTCTTGGAGCCTACAAACAATCCAAGTATTTTTCTTGACGCCCGAACTTTGAAACAGTTTTCCAAAAAAATAATTAGGCAGATGTTAAACAGTTGGATCAATCGCCTTCCAGCTATTTGGCGCAATCCTAATCGGCTACTCTCTGCCGACCGATTTGACATTCCTGCAAAAATCATATATGCGAGGAATTTTCTGCGAGGTACTCAGGATGGTTGGCCGACGGATCTGTATCTCGCTCACATTTCAAGCTTCAATAGTTTCTTTGAAAAGGATCCACCAAAAAACACTGAAGCTGACTTTCTGAATACGTTCAATTCGCTTCTTGAGTCGACTGCTCTACGAGGCGTTCGCAAAGAAATCAGTACTGTTCCAATTGATTGGCGAGATTTGAATTTTCCGATCAATGGCGCGCATCGAATAGCCGCTGGCATATCTCTATCGAAAAAAATTCCTTGTCGATTGGTCGACTTGAAACGAAGACATAGGTGGGATTACTCGTATTTTTTGAACCGAGGTCTGAAAGAATGCTACGCTGATGCGATTGCATTGGAGTTTGTAGATGTTTGTCGCGCGACGAGAGCCTTTGTCGTTTACCAGCACCTCGATCAGTGGAAGGATGAAACCGAAGCCGCGATTGCTGCTTCGGGACGAATTGTCTACCGCAAGCGTGTTTCAATAGAAGAGAATGCTCGAACTGAGTTTACGCGTCTTCTATATTCGGATGAAAAATGGGTTGGGAATCATGAAAATAGATTTTCAGGAGCCAGACAAAAAGCAGGTGAGTGTTTCAAAAAAGGAGGAGATGTAACGCTCTATTTAGTAATTCCAAATGACCGTAAAAGTTTGCTTGCCGGAAAAAATAAATTGCGAGAACTCTCTCAGGTTGGTAAGCACTCAGTACATTCAACCGATTCATGGATAGAAACAGTTGGGATTTCGGAGACATTGCTAAATCAAAACAGCCTATCTTCTCTTGGGTTAAGGCAGTACAGACCGTGCTTTCGTTTCGAAACATTTATTAAGTCATTCAAGCGTAGTGCTAAGACTGATGGTATTAATTTAGCCGACGTTTGCCTGTCGGGAAGCACGGTACTGGCAGCATTTGGCTTGCGAGACTGTAATGATATTGATTACGTAGGTACATCTAATACACCAGAGAAATTTGGTCAGAACCAATTTCATAAGCACACCTCTGAAGTGAAATACTATGCACACTCATTTGAACAGATTGTGTCTGATCCACGTTTTCATTTTCGGTACCGTGGCCTGAAGATTTGCACGCCAGAAGTGGTTGCTCGCATGAAATATCGTCGAAGCGAGCCCAAGGACTTGGTTGATCTCGATTTATTGAGGTCGGTGGGCGCGGAAGGGGCTTGCAAGACAGGCTAATGAAAGTAACCGTCGCTATCTGTACGTGGAATCGAGCTGACTTGCTCAACCAAACCTTGTCGAAGATGCGTGAACTTCATGTTCCCGATGACGTTGAGTGGGAACTGCTCATAGTCAACAATAAATGTACGGATTCCACCGATGAAGTGATCGCAAGGTATAGTGATGCTCTTCCAATTTGCCGACTTTTTGAGTCCAAACCAGGGCTTTCCAATGCACGCAACTGTGCTATTGACCATGCCAATGGTGACTTACTCTTGTGGACGGACGACGATGTTTTGGTAGAAAAAGATTGGCTTCATGCCTATATTTGTGCAGCGAAGAACTGGCCTGATGTTTCTTTCTTCGGCGGAACTGTCAACCCTTGGTTTGAAAACACTCCTCCCAAGTGGGTTTCTATGCACCTTCATCAACTTCAAGGTACGTATGCTATTCGGCAACTTGGTGATTCCGTAAGGTTGTTCCAAGAAGGCGAGGCGCCATTCGGCGCAAATATGGCCTTCCGCACGTCCACCCAAAAAGCGTATCGATACAATCAAGCTTTAGGAAGATCGGGCACCAACATGATCAGCGGTGAAGAATCGTCGCTGTTTAAAGACATGAGGCGAGATGGGCATCAGGGGCTATGGGTGGGAACTGCAGTTGTTCAGCATTTCATTCCAAGCGACAGACTCACAGCGCAATACATAAGCGCTTACTTCTCTGGGATTGGCCGAACTAGGGTTCGGCAAACAGGGACACCCGATTTACCAACTCTGTTTGGTATGCCGAGGCACTGGGTCCGAAAATACCTTAAATGCCTCTTCCTTTCGCTGCTAAATTCCCCGTGGCGAAACGAAGATTGGTTGAAAGCGATGAAACAAAAATCAATCGTTCAAGGCATGTTTCATGAGCTGCGGGCAATAAAGTTGAATCCTAAAAACAATGTTGCTCAGTGAAGTCGATTTTACAACAATTTGAGTTTGTCACGGTCGCTGGCAGTGAGACGTACGTAGTTTTTTCTACTTGATTGCAAATTGAATACCCCTGATACGATTGGAGTTATAGCTTTGGTTCCTGACCGATGGGGACAAAGCTATTGGATGCCGCGACACCAGGTTCTTACCCGACTCGCCGAGCGTTTTGAAATCTGCTGGGTTGATCCGGCAATTCCATGGAGGAAAACCTTTAAGAAGTTTGAACATTCGTTCGGCCAATGCGATACCTTCGGCGCAAAGTTTCAGGTTTATGTTCCTCCGTGGTACCTGCCTAAATTTTATCGTCCAGAATGGATGAGGCGATTCATGATGCGGGTTCGCCTCGCCCACGCCCGGCAAAAGCTGGCCAAACGAGGGTGTACAACGTTCGTCTTGTATTTGTGGCGTCCACAATTCGCTGAAGCACTTGACTTAGTAGAGCACGATTACAGTTGCTACCACATTGACGACGAGTACTCGTTCGCTTCTGAAAGCTCGTTGATTCATCCGATTGAAGAGGAGTTGCTAAAGCGGGTTGATCAAGTGATTATCCATTCTAGGGACCTTGTCGAAAGAAAAGGCTTCTTGAATCAAAATACTGTTCAGGTCCCAAATGGAGTCGATTTTAATTTGTTTTCGACGCCGTGTGAAATCCCTAGCGACATCAAAGAAATCCCCCGTCCAATCATTGGATACTGTGGTGTTTTAAAGCGTCAGCTCGATTGGACGCTAATTAAAACGTTGGCGCACCGGAATCCAGACAAGTCGTTCGTGATGGTTGGTGGGATTTCAAAACACACGGAATTGGAAGAGCAAATCAAGGAGCTGAAACAACTGGGCAACGTCTACTTTCTTGGCAGAAAGTCTGTTGAGGGTTTAGCTTGCTACCCACAGCACTTTGATGTTTGCATCTTGCCGTATGTTAAGAATGACTATACGGATGCAATCTACCCGCTGAAATTACATGAATACCTAGCGTCAGGCACGCCTGTAATTGGAACCAATATTAAGACACTGCTTGATTTTGATAGTGTGATTCAAATTCCTGACTCCAATGAGCAGTGGCAGCGTGCATTGGGAATAGCGTTGTCAAAAGATGAAAACAACCCCCAAAGAGTATTGTTGCGTCAACGTGTTGCCTCGCAACACGACTGGAGTGAGCTAGTAAAGCAAATCGCCAACTTGTTTCTTAATCGAAATTGATGGCTGGCACTGTTCTTCGTTATAAAGGGAAAGGGCGAAATAATGACGTTTGCTGAGTCTTCTTGCCTGATCATTGCCTCGAATTTTCCACCGATTCAATCGGCGGGGGTCTATCGCACGCTGCGGATGGCTAAGTACCTACCAGCGCTCGGCTGGAAACTAAACATCTTGACATTGTCTACCAATACGTTGCAGCAGGGAACTTCGATCGATCCGGCATTGCTTGACCAGATACCGACAGATATTCAAATTTATCGTGCACCGGCTCGTTTTCCAATCGAAAAGTTGAATCGGATACTCGGTCGAAACAGGCAATCGGCAAAAGAAAAGGTAGCCCTGAATGGTATCACTGGTGGTGGAACGACCACTGGTAAAATGCCAAAGAAATCGTCGGCAGGATTTTATCAGCGATTGAAAGACCAGCTCACGTTGCCGTGGATGACGCCTGACCGGATGGTCGGGTGGGTCGGGCCTGCGGCAAAATTGGGAACTGTTGCGGTACGGGAGAGTGAGACAAATGTGATTTATAGTTCCGGGCCGCCGTGGAGTAATCATCTGGTTGCGGTGCGAATTGTCGCTGCAACTGGCTTGCCATGGGTAGCCGATTTTCGTGATCCCTGGGGCGGAAACGCGTTTCGTCCTGGTAGAAGCGGAGATACTTGGGCTGGCCGCAAGCATCGTGAGCTGGAGTCGAGGGTTTATCGAAACGCTAGCGTTGTGATTTTCAACACCGATCGATCTCGAAGCGATGCCGTAGATCGAATTGGCGAAAGTCTGGCGAATAAATCAGTTGTGATTCCCAACGGTTTTGATCCAGCGCATTTTGAAGGTCTCGATTTGAGCTCTAGTTCTCCAGACACAGTAAAACCGGCTTCCGAACCGCTGCAAATCATCCACGCAGGGTCCTTTTACGGAAAAAGAAATGTTGACTCGCTGTTGTCAGCAATCGGCGAATTGAAACGCGCCGGAAAGTTATCAGCCGCCGATGTACAGCTAAGCTTGATTGGCCGTGTCCGTGAACACGAGCAAACACTGGTCAAGCAGCATTCAATTGGAGACATTGTTGCGTTGGAACCACCGGTGTCTCATCATGATTGCTTGCAGCGATTAAGAGACGCTGATCTGCTGTTGTTGGTGCAAACGGAAGCGCCGCTTTGTATTCCCGGGAAACTGTATGAGTACATCGCCATTGGAAAGCCAGTTTTGACAGTAGCGTCCGACGGTGCCACCGCTGATTTGGTGGCAGCAGAGAGCATTGGCGAATGTATTGCACCTACTGATATTACTGGTTTGAAAATTTGTTTGCTCGATTTGGTGGATCGTCATCGGAATGGTGGAATCAAACGTCGCGACGTTTCGGTTCGGAATCGCTATGACGGCAGTCGGCAAATGGAGTTATTTGATACGGTCCTTCGGCGTGCTATGGTAGATCCTGAAACCCGATCTGCCGTTGGAGTAGTAAGCGAGTGATTCGAATCGCATTTGTTGTTCATGGCATGCAGGTCGGCGGAATCGAACGGTCGGTTACGAGGATTGTCGCCGGTCTGGATCGAGGCCGATTCGAACCGGTCGTTATATGTCTTGACCGTACTGGTCCGGCGGCGACCTGGTTGCCCAAGGATGTGTCTCTGGTGGAGATCAAAAAACGTTCAGGTAATGATCTTGCGTCCATCCGACGTTTGGCGTCTGTGTTTCGAAATTACAAAATTGACATCGTTCAGTCACATAACTGGGGTACGTTGATTGAGACTGTCATCGCCCGAAAAATCGCTGGTGTTAGCCGTCATATCCATGCCGAAAGAGGGACCGTACTCGGACAGGTCATCGCCAGCGGCTGGAAACATCGCGTCCGGTCCACCGCCATGAAAGCGGCATTGAAAACAGTTGATCGCGTCATATCCAATGCGCATGCGGTGGCTCAGCGCGTCGAAGATCGGTGCGGTTATCCCGCCGAACGAATTTCAGTTGTACCTAATGGTGTGTGCGGATATTCGGCGACCAATAAAGCCGATCGAAGACGAGAGATCCGCGAGCAGTTAGGAATCGACCAGTCTGCAATGGTTATCGGTAGTGTTGGGCGGCTGCATCATGTCAAGGGGTTTGATGTGTTGGTTAAGTCAATGCCGATGGTTCGCAAGGCCGTTACGAACGAGGTTCATTTGATTTTGGTGGGCGACGGAGATCAACGCCAGCAATTAGAAAAACTGGTGTTGGACAAAAATGTTGCCGATGTCGTGCATTTTGTCGGACATCGGGAAGATGTTGCGCCGTGGCTATTGTCGTTAGATGTTTATGTTAACTCAAGCCGCAGCGAGGGGATGAGTCAATCTATCGTGGAAGCGATGTCGGTCGGCCTGCCCATCGTGGCAACGGACGTCGGAGATGCCAAGCGGATGCTAGAGTTTGAAGCAGCTTTTTGCGGAATGGTCTGCCCTCCCGAGAAACCACAACCGCTGGCTGATGCGATTGCGAAAGTGATCGATGATGACAATTTACGTGAACAATATGGCAAAACGGCGTCGCAATTTCACCGCATGCGTTACGACGAAGTTTCATTTTCACGTTCAATACGTAATTTGTACTTTAAAACGCTAGGCGTAGAGCCACAATCAATGCAAACGGCTGGGGTTGCCGAATGAGTGCAACGCTCATTATCTGGCTGTTGCTATTTGTCGGTTTGACACTGGCTGCGTTTAAGCGATCTGTATACGCAGTCGCAGTCTACATGTTGACATTTTTCCTTTGCCCACCATTTTGGTGGTGGGGAGATCCTATTGGAAGCATCCGCTGGAGTTTGTACAGCGGGCTAATTCTATTAGCTGCTGTGTTGTTTTCGAGAGGTCAACAGATTTCGTCGCTTAATGCGGAAGGTCGACGAGTCTTGAAAATTGCTTTGCTGATGGTGCTCAATGCCACACTGGTCAATTATACCCTAGCGGCTGATTTGGAATCGAGCACTGAATCCTTTCTGCTGTTAGCAAAATTTATGCTGTTGTTGTATTTGCTTTATGCGAGCATTAAAGATCGAGAAGACCTTAAGATCGCGATGATTTCAATTTTGCTTGGCGCTGCGTACATTGGTTTTGAGGTTACAATCAACGAGCGTGGAGAAATTAACTCTAATCGACTCGAAGGCGTCGGGGCGCCGGGAGCCAGTACCGCTAACCATTTTGCTTGTTTGATGGTCGTTATACTGCCGATGCTCGCGCCGTTCTTTTTGGTCGGAAAAACATGGCAACGAGTTGTTGCGGTCTTAATTGCGCCGTTTATTTTAAATGTAGTGCTACTGTGCAATAGCCGCGGAGCGTTTTTAGCTGCAATTGTATCTGCTGTTGTTTTCTTAATGTCTGCACCGAAGATTATTCGACGCAAAGCAATTGTAGTGGTTGCATTTGGGGCTCTGGGAACGTTTATGCTAATGGGCGATGTTCGGATCATGGACCGTTTCTTGACGACATTTTCCGCGGCTGAAGAGAGAGATAGCTCGGCTCAGTCGCGATTTGAATTCGCTAAAGCGGGTTTGGCGATGATTGGGGATCATCCGTTGGGGAGCGGTGGAAGTGCGTTTAAAAAAGTGAGAGGACTTAAGTATTTGCAGCAGCTCGGAATTAGCGACGTATTCAAGGCGATGCACAATGGATATCTCACAGAAATGTGTAGTTGGGGGATTCAAGGGGGGATTCTTAGGTACGCATTGTTCTTTGTTGCGATCTTGGCAACTTGGCGAATGCTGCGTGCAAATCGCGATCCCAGTCCAGAGCGCGTGTTTGATTCTCTTGCCGCCTGCGCTTTTCTTTCAGGCACTGCAGCGTTATTGGTGTCCAGTTGTTTTGGCGATCATTTGGATAGTGAATGGGGGGTCTGGATGATTGCGCTGATGCTGGCCTGCATCGTGATTGCAGAAAAAGATCGGAACCAAGAATTAGACGAGAATTTTGAAGATGACGATTTAGTATTGGATGAACAGTTCGATGTCGTCTGACCATACGATTGCACGCTATAGCAGCCAGCTCCGTATTGAGCAACTTGGGACGGAAACCGTCTTTCGAAAAAAATATGTCGAAGATGACTGGGGAGGGAATCATGAAGTTGTTCGTAAACGAGCCCACCGCGAATACCGTCTAATCGAGCAGCTTGCGACTAGCGGTGAATTTAGGCGCCGCTTGGGAGTTGTTCGTGTGGCAGACGCGAGTCCAAGCAAGGGTGAGATTGCTACTTATCAAGTTCCTGGACGATCGTTGGAGCAATGGATTCACCAAAAAAACAAGCTTGATTCTATGTTGCCGTGGTTTTTAGCTGGCAGATGGTTGCGGACGTTTCAGTCGTTGTCATTACCCAAGGAAGCCAACGAACGGTTTACTGACGAAGACCAAGGTGCTATTGCCGACTACTGCGATGTGCGGCTGTCGTCCTTGAGTGATTACAACTACGGTTGGCCAGGATTAACCCACAAGCAAAAAATCTACGACACATTGTCTAAATTGGAAACATGTGACGGCAGGACCGTCTGGGTTCACGCTGATTATGCACCAGGCAACTTAATGTGGGGAAATGGGGTTTTCACTCCGATCGATTTCGCAATGGCACGTGCTGGAAACGGATTGGAGGATGCCACCTATTTAATCCATCGACTTGAAATGGCCAAGATTTATCGCCCGTGGATAAAGTTACCAGTTGCCGACTGTCGGAGAGCGATACTTAGAGGGCTCGGTCGATCAGATGCGGTAAACTCACCTCAGTACCAAGCTTTGATGATCAAACATTTGATCTGCCGCCTGCACACATATGTACGTCGACCAGCCAAGAGCTGCAAGCAGGCGATTCATGACTATTGGGTTCGAAATGTAATCCGTCGCAAACTCCTGAAGACCGTTGACAGTGTTTAGGCGTGAGTTGTGCTGCCGCATCAGGGGCTGATCTGTTGGTGCCATCAAACACCGACTAGAGAATAATATCAAAGAAAGGAAATTAGGTGATGGAAGATAATGAGATAGTCGATGACTCCGCATCCAGAAAAGTAATGCTTTCAACGAATGAAAGACAAACAGAATACTATGAAACTCATGGACATGATCTAAATAAATCGAATAAGAATTTGGCAAGCCGCATTTGGGGGTGGGCACGCGGGCGGATGAAAGACTACCGTCGCGCAACTGGGATTAAGGATGCAGTTAGAGAATTTCAGTCTCAGGCGGTGGGTGATCTTGCCGGAAAACGAGTTTTAGATTTGGGTTGCTATGATGGCAACAGTATGAGTCTGCGTATGGCAGAGGCAGCGGACTACTACCTCGGAGTCGATCTTTCGTCCAAAGCAATTCGCGCTCTGAACGACAAGTTGCAAGATTATCCTAATGCAGAAGCAAAAGCAGTGGATTTTCTTTCGCCAGATTTTTCCCCAGAGCCGTTCGATGTCATCTACGCAAACAGTGTAATGCATCATTTTGAGCATTTCGATGCATTTCTTAATGTGCTTAAAAGTCATTTGGTTTCGGGCGGGCATGTGGTGTCATTTGACCCATTAGAATCTGCGCGAACCATTCGTTTTTTGCGCTGGATTTATCGGCCATTTCAGCAAGATGCGGATTGGGAATGGCCATTTCAAAAATCAACGTTTTCTACCATCGAAAAACATTTTGTGATCGAAGAAATCCAAGGCTATCTCGGAAAGGCAAAGTGGCCGATCTTTTTGACACCCATTCCAGGCGCATATGGCTTGGCGCTGAAAATGGGCGTTAAAACAGCGAACTTTGATCAAATTAATGCGAATCGAGTGGGGCGCGATTTATGGCCATGCATGCAAGTTGCAATGAAGCTGGTTAAACCGGAATGACGGTCGAAACTCATCAGAAAAAAGTCCTAGTTCTAGGGGCCGACACACGTAGTTTTCTAAGCGTGGTTCGCTCTCTGGGGCGGTATGGTGCTCAGGTACATGCAGCGTGGACGGTAAAAGGTGCGATTGCACATCGTTCTCGTTATCTACACTGCGTCCACGACGTCGTCGCTCCGTGGGAAGACGATGGCGATTGGCTGGCAGGCATCAATGCTCTGGTTGAAAAACATAAATTCGATTTGATCGTTCCTTGCAATGATTCTTGCTTGATTCCTTTGCAGAAAGCGCGTCATGAACTATCAGATTCGCAGCGTTACTATTTGCTCGAAGGCGAAGTCTTTAAGGTGGTGCAAAGCAAAGTACTTAGTACTGAGCTCGCCGAATCGTTAGGCGTACGAGTACCTCGACACAAGTCGCTATCTTCGGTTCAACAAGGATTGGATTTCGCGCAAGAAGTGTCTTATCCGGTCATCCTTAAACCTAGTTCTTCCTACAGTGCGGACAATTTAAAGCGGAAACAAAAAGTGGTCGCCGCTTTCAACTCTAACGAGTTGAAAGCTCGATTGTTGCCAATGTTGAAAACCGGGCATGTGCAGATCCAGAAATCATTTTCTGGCGTTGGCACTGGCGTCGAGTTTTTAGCCAAAGCTGGACAAATCGTGTTCGCTTTTCAACATCTCCGACTGCATGAACCGCTTAAAGGCGGTGGTAGTTCCTATCGAACCAGTATCCCGTTGCACACAGAAATGTTGGACGCGGCGAAAAAGATTGTTGCTGGATTAGACTACAGCGGAGTGGGGATGATTGAATTTCGCTGGAATCGAGATACCAACGATTGGATTTTTGTAGAAATCAATGGACGTTTCTGGGGTTCACTGCCCTTGGCGCTTGCCAGCAATGCCGATTTCCCCAAGTTTCTATATCAATCTCGTGTTGAACAAGTCAGTAGTTTTCCGCAGTACTATCGGGGCGGTGTTTGTTGTCGCAATTGGGAGCGAGATAAGAACTGGTTTTCGGAACAGCGGTTGGCAACCGGGCTGATTCGATTCGCAAAGACTGTCGCCTCGGAACTTACAGCCTGTTTTTGGCGCACGATAACGTTGCGTGAACACTCAGACACGTTTGCTTGGGATGACCCCATGCCTGCGCTGGCAGAAGTCAGTTCGATTACTAAGTCGATCGGCCAAGGGGCGTTTGAAAAGGTCCGCACCAAACTGCGGAAAAGCTACTTTTCCCGTCGACGTTGGAATACGCGGCTAAAGAAACATTTGGCAAATGCGAGATCGATACTTTTTGTTTGCAAGGGGAATATTTGCCGCAGCCCGTTCGCTACTGAGTATGCGAGAGAACATCTACCTCCGGAAATCAAAATCGCTGGAGCGGGCTATTTTCCTGAGTCTGGTCGTCCGGCACCAGATCACGCACAGTTTGCGTCCAAGGAGTTCGGTGTGGGCTTGTGCAACCATCGTTCGGTTAGGTTGACCGAACAGTTGGTTTCCGAAGCTGATGTGGTAATCGTGTTTGACGAAGAAAATTTCGACCGCGTCCGCAGCGACATGAAGGATTTAGCAAATAAGGTCTTCCTGTTAAATCACATTCATCTGGCGGGCTCTTTGTTTGTACAAGACCCGTATGGATCCTCCGAATCCAAGTTTGTTTCAACCTATCAGGAAATTAAGCATGCCGTTGATGCGATAAGCGGATCAATTGGACAGCGTATTGCGCCGTCGGTCGATTTATCGTCGGGCCCCAAGTCGCTTGCATCATCACATGACGTTGTTAATGAATCTGCAAAAGTAGAATCTTGAATTACATGAAGTCGCTGATTAAAGACATTATTCCTACACCTGTATTGCGTCGTCTACGCGAGACCTTAATAACCTACAATCAATGGAAGATCGTGCGGGCATGTGGCAGGCATTCTCGAATTTTTCTTAGGCCAGAAAATCGAGTTGAACACTATTTTCATTTTCTGTTTGATTTGGCGTTGCCCCTTTCGCGGCTGATTCAAACGACACCACCAAGCGTTGTTTTTGTGATTAAAGATTTTGGCATCTTTACCGATCGCATTGTGGAACTGTTTCCAGACCGCGTAGAGATCGCGAAGGATGACCAAGGGGGGCAAGGTTTGAAAACACTGCCTTTGACTGGAATGAATCCGCAGTTTGTGCATTTGAACTTTCTCCACATCCGCAATTTCAAGAATCATGTACGGGATGTGTTTAAGCTTGATGCTGCCTCTGATCGCAATCAAGTATTGCTGATTGAACGAATGCCTCCAAACTCTTATTTCGTAAACGATGCAGTTAAGAAAGGCGCTGGAGCTTCTCGCCGATCAATCCCTAACCATCGCGAACTCGCCGACGCGATTAGTGCGATCGTGCAGAACCCTCTTGAGTTTTTCAATTTGCAGCTTGAAGAACTGTCCTTTGAAGAGCAAATCAGGCATTTCGATCGGGCTGCAGTTGTTATTGGTCAACACGGTGCTGGATTGGCGAACTGTATTTGGATGCGACCTGAATCGAATGTTGTGGAACTAAGTCACAATCTCTCGCTCAAACATTTTTGCGTAGTCAGCCAAGTTATGAGACACAACTATATTCTGAGAGAAACATCTGGACCTCACGAGGCAATCGATGTCGAAGAGTTGATTGGTGAGTTATTGTCTAAATTCGAACGAAAAGAAATTTTTAGGATAGCTTAAGTTGAGATTTTCGTGATTGCGATCAGTCTCGATATGAAGATATAAAAAAGCACAAAACATGAAACTCATCAACCGTTTTACTTCACTTATCAGTCGTCTGGCAAATCGATATGGATACCGTATTGAGAGAATTGTTGACTACAGTAAACATCAACTGGATGTTTTTGAGATCTTAATTGATCAGCTAACGCCCAGTTCATCTGATTTTTTTCTTGTGCAGGTAGGGGCTAATGATGGCCGAACTGGCGACCCAATATATGAGTTTATCGAGCGGTACCATTGGCGTAGCCTCCTGCTCGAGCCTCAGCCAGAGGTCTTTAAGCAACTTGTGGAGAATTACCGAAACGAACCTCAGTTGATTCTGGAGAATGTTGCTCTCGGAGAAACGGACGGCACTCTTACTATGTACACGGTAAAAGGCTCTAGCTATCTCGGTTCATTCGATCGTGATGCCTTGGTCAAACGCGTTCGGGACTCGTCAAACATTGTCGAAATTGCCGTGGAGGTTGCTACCTTTTATACACTAGTAGATCGTCACAAAATCGATCATGTAGACCTTCTGCTTGTCGATACCGAAGGTTACGACTTCGAGGTAATCAAGATGGCGCTTCAGGATGGTCTGCCGAAGCCTCGTTTGATTCGGTACGAGCATTTGCATCTTTCCACGCCCGACCGAAAGGCGTGTGTTCAATTACTTGCCTCTCACGGATACCAATTGCTTCGTGACGGCAGAGATACGATGGCCTACCGCAAGGAAACGAATTCGAATATTGCAGAAACTATGGATTTATCTTCAACCAACCGCGCATAGATGAGCTTTTGGCATAAATTAAAAAAACTTCGCTGGATGTCACCGGCGGAAATTCGCTGGCGCATTGCTGTCGAAATGGGTCGTCGTCGAGAACGGTCGCATTTGCGCCAGGCTTCTAGTACTAACAAATTCAATGACATAGAAACTGGAAGGGAATTGCTGGCCAGTTGTGTTCGACTTGTCCCTGGTTCTGCATTAGATCAGCTTGAGATACTGGCAGAGCAGCATCCCGCAGTGCTTGAGAAATACAAGCTTGCTGCTGCTGGGAACGCCGAAGCAATTCTTAATGCTCGCTGGACAATACTTGGCCACCCGTTTGACTTGACCGGCGCCATCAATTGGCATCAGGACGTCCGTACTGGATACGAGTGGCCACGAGATTTTCACGCGGACTTGCCTTTGTATGACCTGTCTGGCGAGACAGATATTAAATATCCGTGGGAACTTTCCCGACATCAGTTTCTTTGTGAATTGGTGCGTAACTACCAACTCAATAATGATGATGAATCGGCGATTCGTGTTCGCGAATTGATGCTGGATTGGATCGCGCAAAATCCACTTTACGAAGGAGTTAATTGGACCAGTGCGCTCGAAGTTGCCATGCGGGCTATTTCTTGGATCTGGGCGCTGGCAGGACTATCGACTTGGAGTCAATGGAAAGAGGAAGACCTAGCAGTTATCGGTGCTTCACTACGAGATCACGCGACGTATCTATCAGGAAATTTTTCTCATTACTCGAGTCCTTATAACCACCTGATCGGTGAAGCAGCAGGGTTACTGTGCATTTCGACAGTGTTTAAAGACGACAAAACTAATTTGAAATGGCGAAAACAAGCAAAGCAAGTACTGGCTGAATCAACTCCTAAACAGTTTTACCAAGATCATTTTGGGGTCGAACAGGCGGTTGGTTACCACTACTACACACTTGGTTTCCTAGTCATTGCTTTGCAAGCAGCGCAGGCTGTAGACGAACCTCTGAAACAGTTAATTCCGATTGTTCACAATGCTTTCAAAACTGGGGCAATGATGCGCCGTCCAGATGGAACCTGGCCAGCAGTTGGCGATTTGGATTCTGCGAGGGCGTTTCCTGTCCACCCCGAAAACTATTGGTCCTTTGACTCGTTGCAAAACTTGGCGTCATTGCTTTTTGATGATCCTTCACTAAAAATTGCTCAACACGGCCCAGGTGAAGAGTTGTTTTGGCTTACAGGTTGTGATGGCCTGAATCGTTGGAATCAAATAAATCCAAAGCAGACCGATGGTGGCGGCCATTTGTTAAAAGACGCAGGCTATGCTGTCGCATCGGACGGAAACGATTGGTTGATGTTTGATGCTGGCTCAATCGCGCACGGCTTATTTCCTGACGCGACGCCTTCAACGGCACATGGACACGCTGATACACTGCAGGTGCTCTACCATCATCAAGGGAGAGCAGTTCTGAATGATTGTGGGATGCCATTTTACGGTGGCGATCAGGATTGGGTGACCTACTTCCGCAGTCCCGCCGCCCACAATACGGTTCAAATTGAAGGGGCCGATTTTGTTCGCCGCGCTGGGCGACTTGCTTGGTCCCACGAAGTCAAACGCCCTGAGATCAGCGCTGAGTTTAATGATTCGGCTTGGTTGTGTCGCGGAAAATTGACGTGGCCTGGTGTAACCCATGAGCGTCACGCTCTTTGTTTGCCAGGACAAGGGCTATGGGTCGCCGACCTAATTACAAGCGATCGTCCACGACAAGCAGTCTGGTATTGGCAGTTGCCTGAAGGGAAGATCGCTTTGCCGGAGCCGATGCTGGCAGCTTGGGATTCTATGAGCTTGTCGTGCGCTGTCTCTGGAGCAATAACAAGCAAACTTGAGTGCAGTACGGCCACTGGTACGCAGCCTGCAGGGTGGAGATGCCTCGGATACGGTGAGAAGCAGCCGGGAAATCGTTTGTCGCTTTCACTTCAGTTGGAACAGTCCGTTTTAGTACTGACGTCGATAGGCGCATCCAACCGACCTGAAGTAACTGTTGAAACAGCTAAAAAGCAACTGGCGGAGGTAGGAAGCACGAGTGGCAACCAAGTCAGTGTTGGTTCGCTATCGGGATGTCGCTGGTTGATTTCGGTCGGTGTGCCTGCGGCGGTTGGTGGCGAATGACCTCGCGAGAATTTCCGTTGAGCAGTCAGATAAATATTTTAGGCACCAGTTTGAAGATCCTTTCTATCTCCGCGACATTTCCTTCGATCGCAGATCCGTCTAGGGGGTTGTTTGTTAAGGAGCGTCTGAAGGCGCTGTCAGAATTGCCAGACGTTGAGTTACGTGTGATTTCGCCGACGCCATGGTTCCCACCGATTAAATATTTTTCGGCTTGGTATCGCTGGTCGCAGTATCCTGCTCATGAAATGTTGGACGGACTGAGCGTCAATAACTCAAGGTATTTTTTGCCTCCCAAAATCGGTGGCTACTTTCATCCGCAGTTGATTGATTTGGCGGTTAGTCGTCAGGTTGACCAGATACGGAAAGATTTTCCGTTTGATTTAATCGACGCGCATTGGGTTTATCCAGCAGGAGCATGGGCGGCAAAACTGGCGCAGCGATACGACGTACCGGTTGTGATGACTGGGCGTGGAGAAGACATGGCAAAATTTCCAGATTTGCCTTTGGTCGGTAGCAAGATCCGCTGGGCGCTGGATCAAGCGGATGGGTGCATTGGTGTTAGCAATGAAATCGCCAATTTAATGGTTAAGCATGGGGCTACCTCAGACCAGACCTGTACGATCCCTAATGGGATCGATATGGCAAAGTTTCATCCAATCGATCGTGAACAATGTCGAGTTAAATGTGAATTACCCGCGGACCGTCGAATCCTTCTTTCGGTCGGAGACCGTTTAGAGCTAAAAGGATTTCACTTAGTCGTCGAAGCAATTTCGACGGTAAGAGAAAAGTTTCCCGATGTGATGTATGTGATCGTAGGTGGACCCGGTAGGCATGGTCGCGATCACACAGATCATATCGAGTCACAGATCAAGAAGTTCAATCTTGAGAGTCATATTCGCATGGTCGGACCTAAACCGCATCATGAATTGATCCAATGGTACAACGCCGCTGACTTGTATGTGATGATGTCGTCGCGGGAAGGATCGCCAAACGTTTTACTTGAGTCGCTCGCATGCGGAACGCCAGCAGTTGGAATGGCAGTTGGCGGTATCTGCGATGAACTATCTGACAATCGAGTCGGACGGTTGATCGAACATCGTACGCCTGTGGCCGCCGCTGAAGCAATCATCAGTGAGCTTTGCGAACCTAAAAATCGACAAGAAGTCGCGGCCGTGATGTGCGACCGGACTTGGCAAGAAACAGCCAAAAAAGTTCATGAATTTTTTAAACAGGTCGTTAGTAAGCACGACGGCCCCAACAAGTAATAACCTGTTTCAGAACGTTACGCAGGGAATAAATGTCCATTCTAAGACGTTGTTTTGGGATAGGTTCTAAAGTCATGTACCATGACGAGTTCGGTAATAACCATTCACTGTTTTTCGCGTAGGATTTAAGGCAATGCAATTTAACTACTTGTTTTGGCGCAGCACGGCTGCGGGCGCAATAGCCACTGTTTTACTGACAGTTTTTGTAGCAAATCGTTTGCCCGAGACATCGATTGATCGTGAGTCGTTACTAGAGGCAACTAAGATCATGGTAAATGCTCAGGAGACACAGTTTGACACACCATCGCCGACAGATTTTCAAGTAGTTGATTCTCACCCACGAATCATGTTCCGGAAGTCTGAAATTGCTAGTCTGAAGGAAAAGCTTCTCCACCCTGAATACAAATCTTCACTTGCTTTTCTCCGCAAAGACCGATCCGCTGGTACCGGAGCAACATCAGCTGGTTTGCTCTACGCGATTTTTGATGACGCTGAAGCGTTTGGCAGGGCCAAAAATAGATTACTCAGCTGTGATTTTAGAAAATGGAACTGGCCGTATTATGACAACCAATGGGTGTTTGTTTGGGCTTGTGTTTACGATTGGCTAAGTGACGGACTTACGAAAGCCGAAAAAGAGCAAGCTTGGGCTGCTTTTCGTGAGAAAGCTAGCGCAGAATTGAACATCGCTGCGTTTGAAAAGCGCGGCGAATTTCAAAAAGAGTTTGAAACCAATCACAACGATGCATGGGGGAAATTGGCAGCTCCTTATGAGGGTATCGTGGCTTTGGCTATCTACGATGATGGTGTGGCTGACGAATGGGCAAAGTGGACGATTGACAAAATTCTTAAGCAACATCGTTCATTCTGTACGCCGTGGGGCAAGCACGGAATGATCGACTGGACAAACCTAATGGCTTTGGACACCGGTGGTTCACAGGCAGAAACGGCACATACCAATACTGCTGGCTACATTGGGTTTTATGCAGGACCAACGATGCTGATGACCGGAGCGTGGGATTCAGCTACAAACCAAGACATTTGGTCTCAAACTAATTTCTTTCGATATTGGCCTCACTGGAACACATACGATAACGAAACGCCACTTAGTGCCAGTGAGCTTGGCCTCGGAATAATGGAAGTCGTTGCCGGTCGATTTCAAAAAATAGATCCGGACATGTCGTCATTAGCAGCGTGGTACCTTGACCAGTATGGAAGGTCAGAAACTGCAGCGAATCTAATACCAGCAATTATTTGGGGGGACCGGAGAATCAAAGCGAAGTCGCCAGGCGATTTAGAAATGCCCAAGGCAAAGTTTTTAAGGGGAGCGGATGTTTGTGTCTCTCGCGATAACTGGGAGAAAACGGGAACCATTGTTGCGATGCGTTCTCGATACATTGATACATTAAGGTTCGAAGGTGACTCAGGTTGCACATGGATTTACCGAAACCACGAACCCATATTAGTGCGACCCCGAACAGGAAAATGGCGAGATACTGCTGCGAATTGTTCAGGATTAGGGTTCAGGAACCCTAAAATCAAAAAGGAAAGACTCGGAACAAAACGTGGAGCCGGGGCTACTTACTGGGGTGCTCCTCCAGGCCGAGTAAAAAACGCCAGCGATGCAGCCAATCTCGCAGGGTATTTTCCTGATTGCTTGGCAAAAGAAGTCCACAAACCTACGTACAGCCTGTTTAGCACACAGTTCCAACAACTGTATCTTTTTGATGGCGTTGATTTCGCACAACGTACACTGGTTCATTTTCCAGATCGTCAACTCGTTATCTTGGTTGATCAATTCGAGATAGACCCAGGAATTGAATATTATTCAACGATTCGACTACCGGTAGCGCCGCAAATTAGTGGGCAAGAAATCATTTGGAATGATTCCTCTGCGACCGTGCTGGCATTTGATGGTACTCAACCTAGCTGGATTGGTGGTGAGAAAGAAGAGTTGTTAGCTCCGTGGGGTAAATGGCTCGGAGCTCGGAAGTACAAGTCGGGGTATTCAAGTGTTCCTGAGAAAAAACGCCGTTTTGGTGAGGGGACGGTTTGGACTTACGGGCAAGGCACAAACACAATTGTTACCGCCATCAGTTTAGATTCGAAAGTAGCTCCCAAGCTCAAGCAAACGGCAACAGGAGTTGATGTAGCCGGGATTCAAATTCGTTGTGACAAACGAGAGGTAAATGTTGATAGCGAGTAATGTAATTTTTACAATCCAACTCATTGACCTAGGACGTGATAACGAAACGAGTTTATGGATTTTTCGAACGAGTGTCTCGTGACCGTCAACTTAATAGACTAAAATATAAATTGAATTCTGGAGATAAAGTTAGATGCGTATTGCAGTAATTGGTATGGGCTATGTGGGATGCGTGACGGCAACCTGCCTTAGCCGTGATGGCCATGAAGTCATTGGCATTGATTTAGATTCAAGCAAAGTGGCTGCCATCAATCGCGGGCTTTCGCCTGTATTTGAACCAGGCCTGGATGAGTTGCTCAGAGTCCAAGTCGAATCAAAGCGGCTTTCAGCGGCGACTGAGCTTGTGGATGGTATTCGCGACTGCGAAGTCGCCTTAGTTGCTGTTGGAACCCCTTCAGCTGCTGATGGTAGTATTAACGCCGAAGCAGTTCGCCGCGTCATCGAACAAATTGGAATAGCTGCAAGAGAAACCGAACAGGAATTGGTCGTGGTCGTTCGCTCGACGTTGATGCCTGGTGTATTGGAAGAAACATTGAAGCCTTTGTTGGCTGAAACGTCAGGTTCTCCTGTCGGAGAGCGAATCCATCTGTGTAACAACCCGGAATTTCTTCGCGAGACAACGGCGATTTCCGACTATGACTTGCCTCCGTACGTGTTGGTTGGAGCTGACTCCGAACACGCCGCATCGGTAACGCTCCAGCTCTATAAAGACCTAGATTGTGAGAAAATTGTCACCGGAACACGAGTCGCGGCGATGATCAAATACACTTGCAACGCTTTTCACGCGCTGAAAGTTGGTTTCGCAAACGAGATTGGATCACTGGCGAAATCGCTGGGGGCAGATGGCAAAGAAGTAATGGAAATCGTTTGCAAAGACAAGCAGCTCAATATTTCGACGGCTTATATGAAACCCGGGTTCGCATTTGGCGGCTCCTGTTTGCCCAAGGATGTTCGCGCACTTGCCCGATACGCACAACAGGAAGCGATTGATGTGAACGTGATTCAGTCGATTCTGCCTTCCAATGAATCGCATCTGCAGCGAGCGGTTCGACTGGTGCAGGAATCGGGGCATCGGAAAATCGGTTTGGTTGGGTTAAGTTTCAAAGCGGGTACTGATGACTTGCGAGAGAGCCCTCAAGTCTTGTTGGCGCAAACTCTGATCGGCCTCGGGTATGAACTAAAGATCTTTGACCCTGATGTTCGAGTCACAGCGTTGGTTGGATCCAACCTGCATTACATCGACCAAAAGTTGCCGCATTTGGCAAAACTACTTTGTGAATCGCCAGTTGAAATGCTGGAACATGCGGAACTCATGATTGTAGCGAACAAGGTTGCAGATCGCTTAGAAGGACTAGCCAGTTTTGTTGGTGAAACAATTGACTTGCGACAAGCGTTGGTTGTTGGGGATAGCAGGCAGCCTGATGAAGTTGTACAGCGTTGAAGATTCTATTTCTGCAAAAAAACGATTGCTTTTTCCACATGACACGGGGAAGATTCGCTCGCTGGGGTGCTGCGTTTTTTTGCAAACGCCATGATGTCGCTGTCAGTAAAAGAGACCGGCAACGATTCGTTGATGACTATCTGGAATCCAACGCGGTCGGTGTCGTACCGCTGTTCTCTGGTGGAGGCACCGGTCTATAAAATGTTTGAATACATGGCAATGAAATTGCCAGTCGTCAGTACTTCGTTGGGCGCCGAGGGATTGGGAGTTCGCGATGAAGAGCATTTGTTAATTCGCGATGATGATCAAACGTTTGCCGACGCTTTGGTTCGATTGTGTGAAAGCGAAACTAAAGGACAGCAACTTGGCTCACAGGCTTACGAGTTGGTCTGCTCGCAATTTTCGTCTGAAGCAATTGGCGAACAATTTGAAGAATGTTGCCAGCGTGCTGTAGATAACTGGAAAGCAACACAAAATGAATGACTTCATGCCAGGCAATACTCGAGGTTCCCAGAAGGTTGCTGCCAGCCAACGCTGTCGATTGCTATATATTTCATGGGCGCAGTCCTGTAGTCGTAGTGACCAAACTGCCCGCGAACTTG
>CAZXXY010000034.1:0-23090 GCA_964644755.1 uncultured Hyphomonas sp.
CAGTGGGAAGGCGCGCCGAAGCCGATTGCTTCGTGTGCGCAGACTGTGGGCGAGATGCGGATGAACCCTGACGGGTCTGCGCCGAACATCAAAACCTCTGGCGATTATGTCGAGAAGGCGCGCGCAGGCGTGATGGAGTTTCTGCTGATCAACCATCCGCTTGATTGTCCGATTTGCGATCAGGGTGGCGAGTGTGATTTGCAGGATCAGGCGATGGCCTATGGCCGGTCGGAGTCGCGGTTCGAGCTGAACAAGCGCGCGGTTGAAGACAAGAATATGGGGCCGCTGGTCAAGACGATTATGACCCGCTGTATCCAGTGTACGCGCTGCGTCAGGTTTGCTGCCGAAGTTGCGGGCGTTGAAGAGATCGGCATGATTTCGCGCGGGGAAGACGCAGAGATTACAACCTATCTTGAAAAGTCGCTCACGTCTGAACTGTCCGGCAATGTGATTGATTTATGTCCTGTCGGGGCGCTGACGTCGAAGCCTTACGCGTTTAATGCGCGACCTTGGGAGCTACGCAAGACAAGCTCTGTCGATGTTATGGATGCGATGGGGGCTGCGATCCGTGTTGATGCGCGCGGCGACGCCGTGTTGCGGATCATGCCCGAGCTTAATGAGGATGTGAACGAAGAGTGGCTGTCTGATAAGTCGCGTTTTATCTGGGACGGTCTTGGCCGCCAGCGGCTTGATACACCTTATATTCGCGAAGGCGGCCGCTTGCGCAAAGCCAATTGGGGCGAGGCGTTTAATGCGGTTCAGGCTGCGCTCGATATTGAGGCCGATAAGATTGGCGTGATTGCGGGCGATCTGATTGAAGTCGAGCAAGCCAAGGCGGCGCTCGATCTGTTTGCGGCGCTTGGCGTGGCCAATCTCGATTGCCGCCCGGCTGGGGCGCAATATGGCGCGGGCGCTGCGCGTGAGCAGTATCTGTTCAACCCGACACTGGCGGGCATTGAAGATGCGGACGCTGTGTTGTTTGTGGGTGTGGATCCGCGCTTTGTTGCGCCGGTCTGGAATGCACGGGTTCGCAAAGCATGGCTGTGGAATGAGCTGGCCGTCGGTGTGATCGGTGAACCTGTTGATCTGACTTATGATTATACGCATGTCGGTACGGGGCCGGAGGCTCTGAAAAATCTCGGCAGCTTTGGTGAGACGCTGCGCAATGCCAAGCGTCCGATGATTGTTGTCGGCGAGGACGCACTTTGCCGCGATGATGGCGCAGGTGTTCTAGCGGCGGCGCATGGATTGGCGCTGGAGCTGGGCGCGGTGCGTGAAGACTGGGCCGGATTTGGCATGTTGCACAGCGCAGCGGGCCGGGTTGGCGCACTGGATATTGGTTTCGTGCCCGCAGAAGGCGGCCTTGATACGCAAGCGATGCTGGCGGGCGGTGTCTCGACACTGGTTCTGCTTGGTGCAGACGAGGTCGATCTGTCGCAAACCGGTGATGCGATGATTATCTATGTCGGTCATCATGGCGATGCGGGCGCAGCGAAAGCGGATGTTATTCTGCCTTGCGCGGCCTATACGGAAATGGCGGCGACTTATGTGAATACTGAAGGCCGCGTGCAGATGACCTCGCGGGCTGTGTCGCCAAAAGGTGAGGCACGTGAGGGGTGGTCAATCTTCAGGGCGTTGTCGGATGTGCTTGGCAAAACGCTGCCCTATGACACGGCAGATGCGTTGCGCGAGAGTTTGCGCGAATCACATCCCGTCTTTGCCGGACTGGGGTATGCACCCGGCGCCGATGGCGCGGAAGCATTGAAAACGCCAATTGCCGGGGCGGCTTTGTCCCCGACCGATTTTGCGAGCAATGGCGGGGATTTTTACCTCACCAATGCGATTGCGCGGGCGTCCAAGACCATGGCCGAATGCTCTCAGTTAAAAGAGCAGCTTGTAACACCAGTAGCGGCGGAGTAGGGCGAGGGTATGAGCGACTGGATTCAACAATTTAGCACTGGCGATACGAGCTTCTGGAGCGCGTTCTGGTGGTCTGTTTTGATGGTGACAGGACAGATCGGTCTGTTCATGGTCGTGCTGTTGATCTCGCTGGCTTTCCTGTTGCTGCTGGACCGCAAGGTCTGGGCGGGCGTCATGTTGCGCAAAGGGCCGAATGTGGTTGGGCCGTTCGGCTTGCTGCAAAGTTTTGCGGATTTCGGGAAGTTCCTGCTCAAGGAAATCGTGATCCCTGCAGGTGCCAATAAGACTGTGTTCCTGCTTGCGCCGATCATGACGCTGACACTGGCCTTTATTTGCTGGGCTGTTGTGCCGGTTGCGCCGGGCTGGGTGATCGCGGATTTGAATGTCGGGGTTTTGTACCTGTTTGCGATTTCGTCGCTCGGTGTTTACGGGATCATTATGGGCGGTTGGGCGTCGAATTCGAAATACCCGTTCCTCGGCTCGCTGCGGTCGGCTGCACAGATGGTGTCGTATGAGGTCTCGATCGGCTTTGTGATTGTGACGGTGATCTTGCTTGTCGGGTCGATGAACCTGACCGACATCGTCAACAATCAGGAGGGCGGGTTCTGGAACTGGCATGCGTTCAGCCTGAACCATATTGTGATTGCGCCGGTCATGTTTGCGATGTTCGTGATTTTCTTTGTGTCGGCACTGGCGGAGACAAACAGGCCGCCATTTGATTTGCCCGAAGCGGAGTCAGAACTCGTCGCAGGGTATCAGGTCGAGTATTCTTCCACCCCGTATCTGTTGTTTATGATCGGGGAGTATCTCAATATCGTGCTGATGTGTGCGATGTTGACCATACTGTTTTTCGGCGGTTGGCATGCGCCATTCCCGATGCCGTTTACCGAGAACATGGCGCCGTGGCTTTTGGCTTTTGGCAGCTTTGCGTGGTTTGCGGGCAAGGTTCTATTCTTCTTCTTTATGTTCGCAATGGTGAAAGCGATGGTGCCGCGTTACCGGTATGACCAGTTGATGCGGCTGGGTTGGAAGGTCTTTCTGCCGTTGTCGCTCGTCGCAGTTCTCCTTGTGTCAGGGTATGTTGTTTATTCGGGAGTGCAGGCATGAGTATTGTCCAGGTCATAAAGGGCTTTTTCCTGACGGATTTCATCGGCGCATTTTTCCTTGCGTTCAAATATATCTTCAAGCGCAAGGCGACCGTGAACTATCCGTTCGAGAAGAACCCGCTTAGCCCGCGCTTTCGGGGGGAGCATGCATTGCGCCGCTATGCCAATGGCGAGGAGCGCTGCATTGCCTGTAAACTGTGCGAAGCTGTGTGTCCTGCCCAGGCGATTACGATCGAGGCCGAACCGCGCGAGGATGGCTCACGCCGGACGACGCGCTATGACATCGACATGGTCAAATGCATCTATTGCGGCTTCTGTCAGGAAGCCTGTCCGGTTGACGCGATTGTTGAAGGACCGAATTTCGAGTTCGCAACGGAAACGCGCGAAGAGCTTTATTATGACAAGGACAGATTGCTGGCCAATGGTGACCGTTGGGAACGCGAGATTGCGCGCAATCTGGAACTGGATTCGCCGTATCGCTAGCGGCAACACATGAGCGGAGCGTGGCCATTGGCTTGCGCTTCAAAACTGGGATGAAGTAACGGGGCTGGTTTCAGCTTTAAAGTTTGATGAAAAGGGGCAAGCGGGCCATGGACCTGATTGCATTCTACATATTGGCGGCGATTGTGACCGTGTCGGCTCTGGGAGTGATTGTGTCGCGCAACCCTGTGCACTCGGTCCTGTTTTTGATCCTGGCCTTTTTAACGTCGGCCGGATTGCTGGTGCTGATTGGCGCCGAGTTCCTCGCGATGCTGCTGATCGTGGTCTATGTCGGCGCGGTGGCGGTTCTGTTCCTGTTTGTGGTGATGATGCTCGATGTAGATTTTGTCGAGTTGAAGCAGGGCACGCTGGGCTATTGGCCGCTGGGGCTTATCGCTGGCGGCTTGATGTTTGGCGAGATCGCCCTTGTGACGTTTGCCCGCGGTAGCGTGGTCGAAAACGGAACTTTTGATCCTTCGCCGGGCGCTGCAACAAATGCCGAGGCGATTGGTCTGGTGATGTATTCTGATTATCTGCTCCTGTTTCAATTGGCTGGCATTGTGCTGCTTCTGGCGATGATCGGGGCGATTGTTCTGACATTGCGCGGCAAGACGAACGCCAAGCGGCAGAATATCGGCAAGCAGGTTTCGCGCACACGGGCCGAAGCCTTCGAGTTGAAAGACGTTAAGCCGGGCGAGGGGATTTAGATATGAGTATCGGTATCAGCCATTTTCTAGCGCTATCTGCCGCTCTGTTCACGATTGGCGTGGTCGGGATTTTCGTCAATCGCAAGAACATCATTGTCATTCTGATGGCGATCGAATTGATCTTGCTGTCTGTGAACATCAATCTCGTGGCTTTTGCTGTCTTTACCGGAACGATAACCGGTCAGGTCTTTGCCATGCTCGTGCTGACTGTGGCGGCTGCCGAAGCTGCCGTCGGGCTTGCCATTCTTGTTGTGTACTTCCGAAACCGCGGTGATATCGCGGTTGAAGACGTCAATCTGATGAAGGGCTAGGGCGACCATTATGCTTTCAGACTTTCTCCTGATTTTCATCGTTCTTGGGCCAGGGCTTGCTGCTCTGATTGGCGGGCTGTCGAAGCCGCTGACCAAGGGCGACGGGCTGGCCATGATTGTGACCACGGGCACGGTTGGCCTTGCTGGCATTCTCTCTCTGGTCCAGCTTTTCGGTTATGTTGCCGGACTTGGTCATGGCGGCGATCATGGCGAAGCGGCCTATCATGGCGCGCATATCATCCATTTGATGAACTGGGTTGAGGTTGGCGGATTTAAAGCTGACTGGGCGATCCGCGTTGATGCGATGTCGATGGTGATGATGGCCGTGATTACCAGCGTGTCAGGGTTGGTGCATCTCTATTCATGGGGCTACATGGCCGACGATCCGCATCGCGCGCGCTTCTTTACCTATCTGTCGCTGTTTACGTTCACCATGCTGATGCTGGTTGTTGCCGATAATTTCTTGCAACTCTTCTTTGGCTGGGAAGGCGTTGGCTTGGCGTCTTATCTATTGATCGGTTTCTGGTATCAGAAGCCGGCGCCGAACGATGCTGCGATCAAAGCTTTTGTGACCAACCGTGTCGGTGATTTCGGACTGGCGCTGGGCATTATGGCTGTGTTCTTCGTATTCGGCTCGATTGAATTCGATACTGTTCTGAGTGCGATCCGCGAGAATGCGCTGGTCACACCGTTTGGATTTGCTGAAGCAGCGCCTGTGCGTGAGATAGGCATCGGGTTCCTTGGTCACAATGTGCGGGCATTGGAACTGATCGGCGTGCTTCTGTTTATTGGCGCTATGGGGAAATCGGCGCAGCTCTTCTTGCATGTCTGGCTGCCTGACGCGATGGAGGGGCCAACACCGGTGTCAGCGTTGATCCATGCCGCAACGATGGTGACGGCCGGGGTGTATCTGGTTTGCCTCGTTTCTCCGATTTACGAGTATGCGCCGGGCGCTGCGGCGATGGTCACTGTGGTCGGGGCATTGACGGCGCTGTTTGCAGCAACTGTTGGCATGGCGCAAAATGACATCAAACGCGTGATTGCGTATTCGACCTGCTCCCAGCTAGGTTACATGTTCTTTGCTGCAGGTGTGGGCGCGTATGAAGCAGCCATGTTCCACCTGTTCACGCATGCTTTCTTTAAAGCGCTGCTTTTCCTCGGGGCCGGATCTGTCATTCATGGCAACCATCACGAGCAGGACATGCGCAATCTTGGCGGCGTGTGGCGTTATCAGAAGTTTACCTATGGCGCGATGCTGATCGGGACGATTGCGATCATCGGTCTTGGTATTCCGCATGTCTGGGGCTTTTCGGGCTTCTTCTCGAAAGATGGTATTATCGAAAGTGCGTTCTCGGCGAGCCAGCAAGGCGTTCCATATGCGAGCATGGCATTCTGGGCCGGTATTGGCGCGGCGCTGATTACCAGCTTCTATTCGTGGCGTCTGATTTACATGACCTTCCACGGCCCGCGCGCCGAGGTGGATCATGGGCACAGCCACAGTGCCGATCATGCCGACGACCACCATCATGGTGGAGACCCGCATGAAAGCCCGCTTGTGATGCTCGTGCCGTTGGCGCTGCTGTCTATCGGGGCGATTTTTGCGGGCATGTATTTCTACGATCCGATGTTCCATCATGGTGACGCATTCTGGTCTGGCGCGATTTATCATGCCGCAGACAATGACGTTATTCACGGCATTGATGCGCTTAAGCATGACAAGGCATTTGCCTGGGTCTTCTGGGCACCTCTGATTGTGACGGTGATTGGCTTCCTGATTGCGACCTTCACCTATTTCTTCAATCGCGGCTTTGGCAAACGCATTGCCGACGGCCAAGGTCCGTTGCAGCAACTGTTCGAGAACAAGTGGTACTTCGACGAGATTTACGGCGCGACGATTGTCAAGCTGACGCGCTGGCTCGGCGATGTGTTCTGGAAGATTGGCGATGTGAAACTGATCAACGGGTTCGGGCCGGACGGTGTATCTAACCTGACCAAATGGGGATCACGCCGGATCAGCGCGATGCATTCGGGTTATCTTTATCACTATGCCTTTGTCATCATCGGCGCCGCATTGGTGTTTGGTGGCATTCTGTTTGTTACGAATGGAGGGGTCGGCTAATGGGCGGTATTCCTATTCTCACGCTGACCACATTCCTGCCTGCGATCGGGGCACTTGTGATCTTGCTCATCAGTGCGGCAACGGGCAGCCAGTCCGGAGACGAACGTGTTGATGGCGGGCGCAACACGCTTCTGGCCGGCACATTTGTCAGCTTCATGACGCTGGCTTTGGCATTCGCGGCATTTTTCCTCGAATTCGATTCTGCCAATGGCGGCTACCAAATGGTTGAGGATGTCGCCTGGTTTGGCGGCGTTCACTACAAGATGGGCGTTGATGGTATTTCCATGCCGCTTGTTTTGTTGACGGCCTTTCTGACGCCGCTCTGCCTGATGGCATCGAAAAGCGGGATCAAGACGCGGATCACCGAATATGTGGTGGCTTTCCTGATCCTTGAAACACTGGTCATCGGCGTGTTCTGCGCGCTGGATTTGTTCTTGTTCTACATCTTCTTTGAAGCTGGCCTCATTCCGATGTTCATCATTATCGGTGTTTGGGGCGGCGCGAACCGGATTTATGCGGCTTTCAAATTCTTCCTCTATACCCTGCTTGGATCGCTCTTCATGCTGGTGGCGATGGTCTATATGTACGTGCAGGCGGGTTCGAGCGACTTTATGGTGCTGGAACAATTCGAGTTTGCCAAAGGGGCGCAAGTCTGGCTGTGGCTGGCATTCTTTGCCAGCTTCGCGGTTAAAATGCCGATGTGGCCGGTCCACACATGGCTTCCCGATGCGCACGTTCAGGCGCCTACGGCAGGTTCGGTTATCCTTGCCGGTATCCTGCTGAAGCTTGGGGCCTATGGTCTGTTGCGGTTCTCCGTGCCGATGTTCCCTGATGCGAGTGTGCTGTTCCAGCCGCTGGTCTTTGGATTGTCAGTGATCGCGATTGTTTATGCGTCGCTGGTGGCGTTCCGTCAGGACGATATGAAGAAGATGATTGCCTATTCGTCCGTGGCGCATATGGGCTTTGTGACGCTCGGGATTTTCTCGTTCAATCAGGTCGGGGTGCAAGGCGCCGTGTTCCAAATGGTGTCGCACGGGTTTATCTCATCTGCCTTGTTCCTGATCGTAGGCGTTGTCTATGACCGGATGCACACAAGAGAGATTTCCGAATATGGTGGGCTTGCGGGCAAGATGCCGGTCTATGCTGCCTTTTTCATGCTGTTTACCATGGCCAATGTCGGCCTGCCGGGCACGTCCGGATTTGTCGGTGAAATTATGACCATGGCGGGCGGCTTTATAGCGGTGCCATGGGTTGCTGTAGGCGCGGCGCTCGGTGTGATCTTTTCGGCGATCTATATGCTGCGGCTCTATCGCGAAACCATGTTTGGACAGGTGACAAACCCCAAGCTTGAGGGAATTAAGGACGTTAACGCGACCGAGGTGATGACGCTGTTGCCGCTGGCGATAGCAACGATTGTGTTCGGGGTTGCCCCCTGGTTGATTTTCAATGTGACGGACGGTGCGGTGACGCGCGTTCTGTCGCTCTTTGCGGGAGCTTGATCCGATTATGGACATGACTTCAATCTGGATTGCTTTTGCACCTGAACTGGTTCTTGTTGGAGCCGGTCTGCTGGGTGTGCTTCTCGGGGCGGTGCTTCGGAAGAATTTTGATGGCGTGTCTTACCGATATGGTGCGCTTTCCATGTTTGCTGCGGCGTTTATGGCCGCGTTGCATTTTGATGGCGGCGTCGCGTTTGACGGGCTGATCCGCACCACAAGTTTCGGCAATTATGCGAAGATTGTCAGCTTTGTTCTGGCTGGCGGCGCGCTGCTAATGGCGGACGGGTTCATGCGGCGTCATGATACGCTGCGGTTCGAGTTTGCGCTCTTGTCGATTTTTGCTGCGCTGGGCATGGGCGTCATTCTGTCAGCGTCCAATCTTATGACGCTGTATATGGGGATCGAAACGCTGAGCCTTTCGTCTTACGTGTTGGCGGCTTTCCACCGGGACAATGCGCGGTCAGCGGAAGCGGGCCTGAAGTATTTCGTATTGGGAGCCCTGGCGTCTGGCTTGCTGCTTTATGGCGGCTCGCTGGTTTACGGTGTCACCGGTTCAACGGATTATGTCGAAATCGCCCGCATTGCTGGCGACGGCCAATTGCCGGTTGCTTTGGCATTCGGCATGGTTCTGATGATTACAGGGCTTGCCTTTAAAGTCTCGGCAGCGCCGATGCATGTGTGGACGCCTGATGTCTATGAAGGCGCGCCAACACCGGTTGTCGGTTTGTTTGCGTCGGCTCCGAAAATGGCCGGCATGGCGATGTTTGCGACCGTGTTGTTTATCGCGTTCGGGTCAATTATCGAGCAATGGCAGCTTATTCTGGCCATCATTGCGGCTGTTTCGATGATGGTCGGTGCGTTTGGTGCGCTGGCTCAAGACAATATCAAGCGGCTTCTAGCGTATTCCTCGATCGCCAATATTGGTTATGGGCTGATTGCAGTGACGGTTGGGGCCGAGTTGGGGGCCTCTCCTTTGTTGCTGTTTATGACGCTTTATGCGGTGGCGTCGCTAGGCCTGTTTGCCGGTGTTCTGGCGATGCGGCGGAGCGGCGGCATGGTTGAAGATGTCAACGAACTATCGGGATTGATCAAGACGCATCCGGCGCTGACATTGGCGTTGACCTTGTTGATCCTGTCGATTGCCGGTTTGCCGCCTCTTGCCGGTTTCTGGGCCAAGGTCGAGATTATTCGGGCTGGTCAGGAAGGCGGCTTTTTGTGGCTCAACGTCATTCTTGTGATCTCGTCTGCCATCGCTGCGGCTTATTATCTGCGCCTGATCAATATTATGTGGTTCAAAGAGCCGCGCGAGGCTTTCGAGCCGATTGATTTGTCCGTTGGGCTGATTGTCGGTCTTTGTGCTTTGGCGACGATTGTCCTGTTGATCTTTATCGGCCGGCTTGATGCGGTGACCGACATTGCCGCGGCAGGTCTTATATCGTGAGCGGGTCAGTCTGGCCTGTAAACTGGCTGGAGATGATTGATAGCACGAATGAAGAAGCCAAGCGGCGAGCAAGCGCAGGCGGGTTTTCTGATCAGTGGATTGCGGCCCATCAACAAACTGCCGGGCGCGGCCGTGCTGGGCGGGCATGGGTGTCCCCAAGCGGAAATCTATATACGACAGCGCTGTTCAAGTGGAGCGGTAGCGTTGCCGAAGCCACGCGCATCCCATTTGCAGCGGCTCTAGGGGTTAGCGACACTGTTGAGCAATTCGCGCCGGACGCTCGACCGAAATTGAAATGGCCAAATGATGTGCGCTGCGATGGCGCGAAAATATCCGGTATTTTGATCGAAACGGGCGAAGCGGGCGGGCATGGCCGCTGGATTGCTGCCGGTATCGGGATCAATGTTGCTCATGCGCCGGACGTGCCCGAACAGGCCACGACTTCGATAGCAGACCTCAGAGGCGATTTGCTGGTGGATCCGCAAGCCGTGCTTGAAGCCCTGCGCGCTGCGTTTTCTGCGCGGCTGACGGAGGTGACTGAGGGGTTTGCGCGGACCCGTCTGGCATGGCTCGAACGGGCTGACGGGCTTGGCGAAACCGTGCGCATCAAGTGTGATGATGCGATGGTTGAAGGCGTGTTCAAGGATATGGACGCTGACGGAGCTTTATTATTACAATTGCAGGACGGCACCATTCGGACCATAAGGACGGGTGATGTACATTTGGTAAGAGAAGTGGTGGGCGATAATGCTGCTGGCGATTGATGTCGGGAATACAAATAGCGTGTTTGCGCTGAATGATGGCAAAGACTGGGTGGCGCAGTGGCGTATCTCCACGGATGCCGCGCGGACGGCTGATGACTATGCGGTCTGGTTCAAGCAATTGTGCGAAATGCACGGTATGGATTTTGACAAGATCAGCGGCTGTGTTGTGTCGACGGTTGTGCCGCAGGCGATCTTCAATTTTCGCAATTTTGCGCGGCGCTATTTGAAGGTCGAAGCGCTTTTTGTTGGTGAGCCGGGGACGGATCTTGGCGTTCCAATCCGGATTAACCGTCCCGAACAGGCAGGCGCAGACCGGCTGGTCAATGCCGTGGGCGCCCACAAGGTCTATGATGGCGCCCTGATTGTCATTGATAGCGGGACGGCGACAACGTTTGATATTGTCGGACCTGATGGCGGGTTTGAGGGCGGCATCATTTGCCCGGGCATCAATTTGTCGATGCGGGCTTTGCACGATGCGGCGGCTCAACTGCCGCGGATTGCCATTCAGAAGCCTGAGAAGGTCATTGGGAGCGATACGCTTGGGGCGATGCAGTCTGGCGTGTTCTGGGGCTATATTGGCTTGATTGACGGCTTGGTGAAGCGGATCAAGGAAGAGTATGGCGGACCGATGAAAGTGGTCGCTACGGGCGGTGTGGCATCGATTTTCGAAGGGGCGAGCGAGTCGATTGATGTTTATGATTTCGATCTGACCATTCGCGGGCTGCTCGAGATATATAATCGCAATTCGGGTCGGTCCTGATATGGCTGACAGTGAGAGCCTTGTCTTTCTGCCTCTTGGCGGATGCGAGGAAATTGGCATGAATCTAAACGCCTATGGCTATGGTCCAGAGCATGACAGGCGCTGGATTATTGCCGATGTAGGCGTCACTTTTGGCGGGCCAGATACGCCCGGCATCGACATCATCACGCCTGATCCGGTGTTTCTGGAAGATCAGCAGATTGAAGCGATTTTCCTGACCCATGCGCACGAGGACCATATTGGCGCTTTGGGGCTGCTATGGCCAAGGATGCAGGCTCCGATCTACGCGACCCCGTTTACCGCCGAATTGGCGCGGGCGAAGATGATTGAGCGCGGTGTCGATGAAATTCATATGAAGACCATACAAACGGGCGCGAGCGTTACTGCCGGGCCTTTTGCGGTTGAATATGTGCCGATGACGCATTCGATTCCGGAAATGAACGGGCTGGTGATAACCACGCCACTGGGAACGGTGTTTCATACCGGCGACTGGAAGATTGATGCCGAGCCGCAACTGGGCGATGATTTCGCCTTCAAGCGGCTCGAAGCGCTCGGTGAAGAGGGCGTTTTGGCGATGATTTGTGACAGCACGAATGTCTTTGAAGAGGGCGAGTCCGGCTCCGAAGCGACGGTGCGCAAATCGCTGTTTGATCTGATTGCCAAGCAGACCGGCAAAGTGGCGGTGACGACGTTTGCGTCGAATGTGGCGCGGGTCGAGACAATTGTGCTGGCGGCTGAAGCGGCGGGACGGCGGGTCTGTCTGGTCGGGCGGAGCATGCATAAGGTGACAAAGGCGGCGAAAGTGGCTGGCCACCTTGGCGGGATCAGTGATTTCGTGGACGAAGAGGAAGCCGGATTTTTCCCGCCAGACAATATTTTGTACCTGTGTACTGGCAGCCAAGGCGAGCCGCGCGCGGCATTGGGACGGATTGCGCGCGGGGATCATCGCCATGTGACGCTGGGCAAGGGTGACACAGTGATTTTCTCGTCGCGGACCATTCCGGGCAATGAGGCGGGCATTTACGCCATGCAGAACCAGCTTGCCGATCGCGGGGTCCGGTTGGTCACGCCGCGTATGCTCAAAGAGACGATCCATGTGTCTGGGCATCCATGTCGCGACGAGTTGCGGCGGATGTATCAATGGATCAAGCCGGACATTTCGGTGCCGGTGCATGGCGAGCGGCGGCATACGCTGGAGCATGCGAAATATGCGCTGAGCTTGCAGGTCGGGCAGGCTATCACTCCGCGCAATGGGCAAATGGTGCAGCTTGCGCCCGGACGGGCGAAAGTGGTTGATGAGGTGCCTTCAGGGCGGCTCTATCTTGATGGTAACAAGCTCGTACCATCTGATGGCGTGGGGCTGATCGAGCGCAAGAAAATAGCGCATTCGGGCATTCTGACGATTTCGGTGGCCATTGATGATAGGGGCCGCGCGGTTGATGGGCCGCTGGTCAGCGCGCGCGGGTTTTCCGAACCTGATGGCAGCGCGGCCGATGACTTGCTCGATGCCCTTGACGATGCGGCTGAAAAAGCGTTCGAGAAGATGAAGCTGCGCGCGCGCGAAGACGATGATTTGGTTGAGAAAACCGTTGGGCGTGCGGTGCGGAAATTGTGTGAGCGGATCGCCGGACGTAAGCCTTTGGTCGATGTCATCGTTTTACGCGTTTAACCTAGATTGGAGACAGTCATGCAAATTGGCCCATTGAACCATGTTGGAATTGCGGTTCCGAACCTTGAAGAGGCGATTGAGACGTATCGTACACTTTACGGCGCAACGGATATTACGACGCCGTTCGACATGCCTGCCCAAGGGGTGAAAGTGTGTTTTGTGAATTTGCCAAATTCGCAGATTGAACTGATCGAGCCTTTGGATGAGGCGTCGCCGATCTGGAACTTCATTCAGAAGAATCCCAAAGGTGGCCAGCATCATGTCTGTTTTGAAGTGGAGGATATTCACGAGGCGGTGGAGGCGATGCAGACACGCGGCGCGACTGTGCTGGGCGAGCCGCGCATTGGCGCGCATGGAACGCTAATTGTGTTTGTGCATCCGAAGAATTCAAACGGTGTTCTGATCGAACTGATGGAAACGCCGAAAGACGCGCATTAGAGAGGGGATAGGCGGCGCTGTGTCCAATTGGATAGAGGCTGCTGTTTCCCGCAAAAAAAGACTCCACTCGGGCAGTAAAAACTCCATAAAACTGTCCAGATCATTCGTGCTTACGGCCAATTTGTCCGACAAGGCGCAGGTGTGTGCTAGGGTACTGTTTTGGAAAGCGAGATTGAGATGCATTGGGTACAGGTTCTGATTGTCTTTTCGATTAGCTGGTGGCTGGTCTTTTTGCCGGCTTTGTCGATTGGTGTCGAAGCGCAAAACGAGAGCGGCGACGCGTTTGTTGAGGGCACCGAGGCGGGTGCACCTGTGGCCCCGATGCTGCTGAAAAAGGCGTTATGGGCGACGATTGGGGCGGTGATTATTACGATTTTGGCGGCCATCATCATTCCAATGCTTGCGCCTGACTAGCCGCAAGGGCTAAGCCTACATCTCGATATTCAATCTACGGGATTCTCGCATATGCGCCTTTCAAATTATTTTCTGCCGGTGACCAAGGATGTGCCTTCGGATGCGGCGATTGTCTCGCACCAATTGATGCTGCGCGCTGGCATGATGCGCCAGAACGGGGCGGGGATTTATTCGTGGCTGCCGCTTGGGTTCAAAGTGCTCAAAAAGATCGAGCAGATCGTGCGCGAAGAGATGGATCGTGCCGGAGCGGTCGAGATGTTGATGCCAACATTGCAACAGGCAGATCTGTGGCGCGAGTCCGGACGCTATGATGATTATGGCGAGGAGATGTTGCGGATTACCGATCGCGGTGGACGGGACATGCTGTACGGGCCGACCAATGAAGAGATGATCACCGAGATTTTTCGCGGCTATGTGAAGAGCTATAAGCAATTGCCGCTTAATCTGTATCATCAGCAATGGAAGTTTCGCGACGAGGTGCGTCCGCGGTTTGGCGTGATGCGGGGGCGTGAGTTCCTGATGAAGGATGCCTATAGCTTTGATCTGGATGAAGCGTCGGCGCGGGTCTCGTATCAGAAGATGTTTGCGGCTTATCTGAACACGTTTGACAGGCTTGGCGTGACCGCGATCCCGATGCAGGCGGACCCTGGCCCGATTGGCGGGGATTTGAGCCATGAGTTTCTGGTCTTGGCCGAGAGCGGGGAAAGCGCTGTGTTCTGCGATAAATCGGTGCTTGATGTGCCTGCGCCGGGACTGGACTTTGATTTCTCGGACGAGGCTGGCTTGGCCGCAGAGATGGAAAAGCGCACAAAGTATTATGCGGCGACCGAGGAGAAGCATGACGAGGCGGCCTATGCGGAGGTTCCGGCCGATCGTCAGGTGTCGGCGCGCGGCATCGAGGTCGGGCATATTTTCTATTTTGGCACCAAATATTCCGATCCGATGAAGGCGAGCGTGCAGGACAGCGATGGCAATCTGGTGGCCATTCATGGCGGCTCTTACGGGATTGGTGTCTCAAGGCTTGTCGGGGCAATCATCGAAGCGTGCCATGACGAGAATGGTATTGTCTGGCCCACTTCGGTCAGCCCGTTTGATGTCGGTCTGATTTCGATGCGGCCCAAGGATGAGGCCTGCGCGGCGGGCTGTGATGCAGCTTATGCGGCCCTGGAAGCGGCCGGTTTCGAGACCTTGTATGACGAGACGGATGACCGCGCGGGCGCAAAATTTGGCCGGATGGACTTAATCGGTTTACCATTCCAGATTATTATCGGTCCCAAAGCGCTTGAAAAAGGCGTTGTCGAGCTGAAAATTCGCAAGACAGGTGACCGCGAGGAACTGACATTGGACGAGGCCATCGAGAAAATGAGAGCAGCCCGTTGAGTGAACCCATGCCATCAGGCCGCCCGTTCGGACGCTTCGAGCGTTCGCTGGCATGGCGGTATTTGCGGGCCAAGCGCGAGCATGGCGGCGCGTCGATGATTGCGATTATTTCCTTTGTCGGGATTATGCTGGCAGTGGCGGCGCTGATTGTCACCATGTCGCTTATGACGGGATTTCGGCAGACGTTGGTCAATTCGCTGATTGGCGGGCAAGGGCATGTGATTGTCAGCACGCATGATCTGCCGCAGACGGATGCGCTGGAGCTGATTGATACGATCAATGGGCTTGACGGGATTTCGAGTGCCAGCCCGATCATCGAGGAGCAGGTTCTGGTCAGTGCCAATGGCGGACAGGCTGGTGCGGCGGTGCGCGGTGTGCGGCCTGAAGATTTGAGCGTTTATCCGAGCATTGCGCCAGAGGATACGGCCGGATTTGGCGAGGGCCGCAAGGGCGGCAATACGATCATTATGGGCAAGGCTTTGGCTGATCGCATGGGCGTTGGGGTTGGCAGCCGCGTGACATTGCTGGGGGCGGCGGGCGCGAGCACGGCCTTTGGCAGTAAGCCGACGAGTAAGGAATATGTGGTCGGGGGGCTGTTGAGTACGGGCAGTGTTGACCTTGATACGCTGTATGTTTTTATGCCGTTCGAGCAGGCGCAATTGTTCTTCCGGCACAAGGACCGCGTGCCGGCGCTGGATGTGCGGCTTGACGATTATCTGGCAACCGATGAGGCCAAGCGGGCGATTGCGGATGCGACGGGCAACCGGTTCTATCTGCGCGACTGGAAGCAGCTTAATGCGGCGTATCTTGGCGCGTTGCAGAATGAGAGCGGGGTGATGCGGATCATCATGCTGGTGCTGATTACGATCACGTCGCTGAACATTATTACCGGCGTGGTGATGCTGGTGAAGAACAAGACGCGCGATATTGCGATATTGCGAACCATTGGCACGGCGCGTTCGGCGATTATGCGGGTGTTTATGATGATCGGGGCGACGCTCGGATTTGCTGGCGCGCTGACGGGCATGCTGGTCGGGATCCTGCTTGTGGTGAACATTGACAGTGTCGAATGGTTTTTGAACACGGTGACGGGGGCGGAGATTTTCCCGGCCGAGATTTACAAGGTTGAAGGGCTTCCGGCGGTGCTCGATTGGGGAACGGCGCTGACGACCACGGCCTATGCGGTGGTGATGGCTATTCTGGTGTCTATCCCGCCTGCACGCTGGGCAGCCAAGCTTGATCCTGTTGATGCGTTGAGGTTCGAGTGATGGCTGATGTGGTTCTGGAATTGCGCGAAGTGACGCGCACATATGCCTCGTCTGCGGGGGAGCTTGATGTTTTGCGCGGGGCAGATTTGACGCTGCGTGCGGGCGAGCTGGTCGGGCTTGTCGGGCCATCTGGCTCGGGGAAATCGACGCTGCTCCATCTGGCCGGATTGCTGGAGCCGCCGCAAAGCGGGGATATTCTGCTTGAAGGCGCTGCTTGCGGGGCACTGTCTGACAAGAAGCTGACCGATCTGCGGCGTCACAAGCTCGGCTTTATCTATCAGTTCCACCATTTGCTGGCCGAGTTCAGCGCCGAAGACAATATTGCCATGCCGCTGATGATTGCCGGTGTTGGCCGGCAAGAGGCACGGGCGAAGGCGGAGGCTTTGCTGGGCGAGATGGGACTGTCCGATCGCGGGCATCATCAACCGGGCCAATTGTCTGGCGGGGAACAACAGCGCGTGGCGATTGCGCGGGCCTTGGCCAATGATCCGCGTTTGGTGATCGCGGATGAGCCGACGGGCAATCTCGATCCTGATACGACCGAGCGTGTGTTTGCAACCCTGATCAAGATGGCCCGTAGCGAGGGCGCTGCGGTGCTGGTGGCGACGCATAATATGTCGCTGATCAAGCATATGGACCGCGTCCTGACGCTCAAAGACGGCAAGCTTGTGGAGTATGTGGCTTAACCGCTTTCCGTAACGGGGCAAATTCGGCATACTCTTTGTCTGTGAGGAGAGCCGGTTTGAGCGAATCACCTTTTATCCATCTGGCTGTGCGGTCGAGCTATTCACTGCTTGAAAGCATGATTACGACCAAGGCGCTGAGCGCCTGGGCAGTCGAGCACCAAATGCCGGCCATTGCGGTGACGGACCGGAACAATCTGTTCGGTGCGCTCGAGCGGTCTGAAGCTCTGGCGGGCGCAGGCGTGCAGCCGATTATGGCGTGCTGTTTCGATGTTGTGGAAGATGCCTTGCGCGGCGAGACATCGCGGGTGAGCCTCTATGCTCAGGACGAGACGGGATATGGGCGGCTGATGGAACTTGCTTCCTTTGCCTATCTGGATTCCGATGACGGTGTGCCGCGTCTGGCGCGGGACTATCTGATGGAGAAGACGGATGGTCTGATCCTGTTGACCGGCGGCAGCGAGGGACAGGTTGCCAAACTGCTTATCAAGGGCAAGGCGGATGCGGCCGAGGCGCGGCTCAAAGAGCTGGCAGCGGCTTATCCTGACCGGCTCTATGTCGAGCTGAGCCGCCACGGAACGGCTGACGAGATTGCCTCGGAAGACGGGCTGGTTGATCTTGCCTATCGGCTCGACCTGCCACTTGTGGCGACCCATGATGCGCGTTTCCTCAAGCACGCCGATGCGGGCGCACATGATGCGCTGATGTGTATTTCCAATGGCGAGTATCTCGGACAGGAAGACCGCCAACGGGTTGATCCGTCGCAATATCTCAAATCAGCGGACGAGATGGCGGCGCTGTTTGAGGATTTGCCCGAAGCGCTCGAAAACACGTCCGAGATTGCGCGGCGGTGTGCGGTGAAGTCGGAAATGCGCAAACCGATCCTGCCAAACTTTTCGGGCAAAGGCGGACAGGGCGAGATTGACGAGCTGCGTCGCCAGGCCGAGGAGGGACTGGAAGGACGGCTTGCGGCGGCAGATCAACTGTATGCGGACAAGAGTGTTTACAGTGAACGGCTGGATTATGAACTTGGCATCATCGAGCGCATGGGGTTTCCGGGCTATTTTCTGATCGTTTCGGACTTTATCAAATGGGCGAAAGACCAAGGCATTCCGGTGGGGCCGGGACGCGGGTCGGGGGCAGGCTCGCTTGTGGCTTGGTCCTTGTTGATTACCGATCTTGATCCGCTCAGGTTTGACCTTCTGTTCGAGCGGTTCTTGAACCCTGAACGTGTTTCGATGCCTGACTTTGACGTTGACTTCTGTCAGGAGCGGCGCGGCGAAGTGATCCGCTATGTGCGCGATAAATATGGCGCGGAAGCTGTGGCGATGATCATCACCTTCGGGACATTGCAGGCGAAAGCTGTGGTGCGCGATGTCGGGCGTGTGATGCAGATGCAGTATTTTCAGGTAGACCGGCTGGCCAAGCTGATCCCGTTCAATCCGGCCAATCCGCCCAAGCTGGCGGATGCGATCCTGGACGAGCCGAAATTTCAGGAAGAGAAAGAAAAAGACCCGCGCGTGGGCGAGCTGCTCGACACGGCGCTGGCCCTTGAAGGGCTATACCGCAATGCTGGCACGCATGCGGCGGGTGTGGTGATCGGCGACCGCCCGCTGACCGAGCTGGTGCCGCTCTATAACGATCCGCGCGGCGATTTGCCTGCCAGCCAGTTCAATATGAAATGGGCGGAAAATGCCGGACTGGTGAAGTTCGATTTTCTCGGATTGAAAACGCTGACCGTGATCGAGCGGGCTTTGAAGTTCATCCGGCGCGATGGCGGCGATGTCGGGCCGGAATGGTCGCGGCTTGATGATGAGGCGACCTATGAGCTGATGGCCTCTGGCGACACTCTGGGCGTGTTCCAGCTTGAGGGCCAGGGCATGCGCGATACGCTAAGGCGGGTGAAGCCGGGCAATATTGAAGACGTTATCGCGATCATCTCGCTCTACCGGCCGGGCCCGATGGACAATATTCCGGTGTTCTGTGACGGCAAGGAAGACCCGACGAAAATCCAGTATCAGCATCCTGACCTGCAACCTATTCTGGAGGCGACCTATGGCGTGCCTGTGTATCAGGAGCAGGTGATGCGGATGGCGCAGGAGCTGGCTGGCTATTCACTTGGCGAGGCTGATCTGTTGCGGCGTGCGATGGGTAAGAAGCAGGTCGAGGAAATGGCCAAGCAACGGGCGCGTTTTGTCGAAGGGTGCGGGACGCGCGAGAACAAGATCGCGCCGCCTCTGGCCAATGATATTTTCGACACGATGGCGAAGTTTGCGGGCTATGGTTTTAACAAATCGCACGCGGCGGCTTATGCGGTTATCTCGTATCAGACCGGCTATCTCAAAGCGCATTTTCCGGTGGCATTTCTGGCCGCGTCGATGAGCCTTGATCTGCACAATACGGATAAGCTGGCGGCCTTTTTTCAAGAGGCGAAGCGGCTGAAGATTCCGGTTCTGTTGCCGGATGTGAACCAGTCGACGCCGGATTTCGATGTGCGCGGGGACAGTGTGGTCTATGCGCTGGGCGCGCTCAAGGGCGTTGGTCTTGAAGCGATGAAACATCTTGTCCATGAGCGCGAGCAGAATGGCCCGTTCAAGGATTTGCATGATATTGCCGAACGGGTGGACCCGAAGTCTTTGAACAAGAAGGCGTTCGAGCAGCTTGGCCGCGCCGGGGCGATGTCGGCTCTGGAACCGAACCGTGCACAAGCCTATGCGGCTGCGCCCATGATGGCGGCGATGGCGGCAAGTGCGGCGGAGGACCGCGCGGGCGGACAGGGCGGTCTGTTTGGTGATGCCGAGCCAGCCGTGCGGGCGGCGCTGCCGAAGCGGCCGGACTGGAACCCTCAGGATATGCTGGACGAGGAGTTTGGCGCGGTTGGGTTCTATCTCAGCGGACATCCGCTTGATGATGTGCTTGAAACCGTGGATCGGTCGCGACTGACCATGGCGAGCGAAATTGCCGACAAGGCGATGGACCGGATGGTGCTGGAGATGATTGGCGTGGTGCGGCGGCGGGTGGAGAAGCCTGCACGTTCTGGCGGCAAGTTTGCGTTTTTGACGGTGTCTGATCCGACAGGCGAAACCGAGCTGATGGTGATGCCGGAAATGCTCAATGATGTGCGCCATGAATTGGAGCCGGGCAAATCGGTGTCTTTGCGTGTCGAGGTTCGCAAGCGGGACGAAGAGATACGGCTTTCGCTGGCGCGGGTGTTGCCGCTTGAAGAGGCGCGTCTTGGCACGCCTGTGAAAACACTGACTGTGCGGCTGGGCGTGGAGGCGAATTTGCCAGAGCTTGCGGCGGTGCTTGAGGCTATGGTCAAGGCACCTGCGCCGGAGCGGGGCGAGGTCTTGTTGCAATTGCCGCTCGGGGATGGGCGCATTGCGGCGGTCAAGCTGCCGAAGACGTATCCGATTGGGATCAAGGCGCAACGGGCCTTGAAAGCGGCGAGCTGTGTTGAAACGGTGGTTGCGGCTTAGCCCGTGAGCGCAATATCATTGCGATGGATGATGGCGGGACGCCGGGCAACGCCTAATATATCGGCGACATTGTCTGTGTGCTGGCCAGCGATGGCGCGAATATCAGCGGCGGAATAGGCGGTGATGCCTTTGGCGATGATGGTGCCGGATCGGGTTTGGACCGAGAGGGCTGCACCGCGTTCGAACTGACCTGCAACATCAACAACGCCAATCGGCAACAGGCTGGCACCAGACTGCAAGGCGTCGGCGGCACCGGCATCAATGGTCAGGACGCCTTCGGGGTTGAGGTGGCCTTTCAGCCAGCTTTTGCGCGCTGTATCGGGGGAGACATCGGGCAAGATCCAGCTTGCTTTTTCGCCTGCTTCAAGCGCTGCGAGCGGGCTGGTGCGTGAGCCCAGTGTGATGGCGGTTGCGCATCCGGCATTGCGGGCGATGCGGGCAGCGACGAGTTTGGTGGTCATGCCGCCTGAGCCGACGCCTTGGGTGTCCGCGCCGCCAGCCATTGCTTCGATGTCGGCGGTTAGCTCTGCGATGACGGGGATATGGGTCGCATCAGATTTCAGGCGAGGGTCAGACGTATACAGACCATCGACATCGGAAAGGAGGACGAGGACATCGGCGGAGACCATTTGCGCGACGCGGGCGGCGAGGCGGTCATTGTCGCCATAGCGGATTTCTTCGGTGGTGACGGTGTCATTCTCGTTGATGACCGGAACCGCGCCCGCTTCGAGCAGGGTTTCGAGGGTTGCGCGGGCATTGAGCCAGCGGCGGCGGTTTTCGGTGTCATCGGGGGTTAAAAGCGCTTGGGCGACGCGCAAATTATGCGGGGCGAAGGCCTGGTCGAGCGCGTTCATCAGGCGGGGCTGACCCAAGGCGGCGGCGGCTTGTTTTTCGTCTAGTCGCTGGCCTTTGACGCCAAGGATCGGACGCCCGATCGCCACCGCGCCCGAGGTGACAAGCAGGACGTTGCGGCCTTGTTTGCGCCAGTTGGCAATGTCGCTGGCAAGGGAGGCGAGCCATTCGGATTTTGCTGTGCCGTCGGGGCTGGCAATCAGGCTGGAGCCTGTTTTCACGACAATCCGCTTGGCGTTCTCCAGAGGCGAGGTCATGGCGTCCAGCCTTCCTCGGTGGAGGGTTCGGGAGCCGTTTGGGATAGGCCGAGATGGCTTGCAATGTCATGGATTGCGGTTTTGAGACCGGTTTGCGCCACGCCAGACAGGAGCAGGGGTTTTCGCCCGCTGGCCGCTTCAAGCGCCGCGCTTTTCTCGGTGATCTCGCTTTCGTCCAAAGCATCGATTTTGTTCAGCGCGAGAATTTCGGGCTTGTCGGAGAGGTCGATTTCATAATCGGTCAGCTCGCCGCGAATGGTATGGTAGGCGCCGACGACATCATCCTGTGTGCCGTCGATGAGATGCAGCAGGACTTTGCAGCGTTCGATATGGCCGAGGAATTTATGTCCCAATCCGGCCCCTTCGGCAGCCCCTTCAATAAGGCCGGGAATGTCGGCGAGAACAAAGCGTGCGCTCAGGCCGAAATCGACGACGCCCAAGCCCGGTGAGAGCGTGGTGAAAGGATAGTCGGCGATCTTTGGCTTGGCGGCCGTGACCACGGAGAGGAAGGTGGATTTGCCTGCATTTGGCAATCCGACAAGGCCGGCATCGGCGATGAGTTTGAGCCGTAGCCAGATTGTGCGCTCTTCGCCCGGGGCGCCTTTATTGGCCTGACGGGGCGCACGATTGGTCGCGGTTTTGAACTTCATATTGCCCCAACCGCCATTGCCGCCGGGCGCAAGGAGAACCCTGTCACCGACTTTGGTCAGGTCCGCGATCAGGGTTTCGTGGTCTTCTTCAAAGATTTGAGTGCCGACGGGGAGTTTGACGATGCAGTCCTCGCCGCCGCGGCCGGTGCGCTGTTTGCCCATGCCATTGCCGCCGCGCTCGGCTTTGAAGTGTTGTTGATACCGATAGTCTATCAGCGTGTTGAGACCTTCGACAGCGACCGCCCAGACATCGCCGCCCTTGCCGCCATCGCCGCCATCAGGGCCGCCATATTCGATATAGGCTTCGCGCCGGAACGAGGACGATCCGTTGCCGCCCCAACCGGACGCGATATAGATTTTGCATTGGTCGAGAAATTTCATAATGCGGTTTGCCCACGGGGGTTCAAGAAAACAGACATGGCTTTGCGCCGGACTGGCTCAAAATGCAAGGTTGATAGGCGGGTTTGGAGAATAAGGCCAGTTGTGCCAGATTTATAGACCAACAAGGGGAGCTAATCGATGAGCTATGAATTATGGGTTTTGGCGCTGACCGCATTGATGCTGTTGGTATTATATCTGATCCAGGGTGGCTATACGACCTTTACGGCGCCGCAATGGGGTGTCGGCGCGCGCGACGGCTCGCGGGACCCGTCTGTTTTTGCTGGACGGGCTGAACGCACGGTGCGCAATCACATCGAAGCACTGATGGTGTTTGCTCCGCTTGTTCTGGTGGCGGATGCGGCCGGGGTGTCCAATTCGCTGACGATCTGGGGGGCTGGACTGTTCCTTGGGGCGAGACTGGCATTTGTACCTGCCTATCTGCTTGGCATTCCGGTTTTGCGCACGCTGATCTGGTTTGCAGGGGTCATCGGGACAGGCATGATTGGCTATGC
>CAZXXY010000035.1:0-22937 GCA_964644755.1 uncultured Hyphomonas sp.
CCGGCTTTTTGTGGTTTCCATTGATAATGTTATTTCGAGATTCGGAGGATAATTTTGGGTCCGGTCCAAGTTGGATCTTGCCCACGATATCGATGACCTTGCTACTTCTCCTCACGGCTGGAGTGGTCGTCGAAAATGGGATGGGGCACCCATTCTTTTCCGGGGCGGATGAAACTAGAGGTTTGGCGATTGCTTTATTTATGGCGGCTCTATTCCTAATTTTCGGGGCGCCAGCTTGCAACGCTGTCAATTATCACAAGCTAGAAAAACGAGCCAAAGCTCAGGGTCTCGGTCAGCAGATGGCGGAAAGTTCTGCAGAAACCCGTGATGCAGAAGCCATGAGCGCATTAATCGCAACGGTATTTGTTGGGACTATAATATGTTTAGCCATTTTTGCTGGTGAAAAAGGTCAAGATCTTGCGGTGAGCTCTATTATCGGTATCGGCTTGTGTGGATTGGTCGTCACTGTATTTGCTGCGGTTGTTTTCTCTGAGCCACTTTCACGGTTAGGCCTTATAAGTGTAATGGCGAACGGATCCAAAATATTCATTGTCGTCGGAAGATGGTTAGATTGGCTCTACGGCAGTATTGATAGCTTTTTTGTTCGTGTGGGGTCATTTGTTGCTGGCATGGAGCAGCGCTCCGTTTACGGGAGGTATAGTATTCTCGTCGTTAGCCTATTGAATATCTGCTTTATGAGTTGGTATTTGCCTGCCCCTTTGGGAATGATTCCGGCTGGTGTTGGGCTGTTTCTTGCTGTGTCGGTCTCGCGGCTTTGGAGTTGGGCTGAGCATGATCGAGCAATGGCGGTTTTGACAAAATTCAAAAGAGAAACTCCGTCTCGCCTTGGCCGGAAAGAAGACTATCGAGATGAGACATTATTAGGGTTCATTTTTATCTTCGCCTTGATGCCAATTATTATGTGCCAAGTTCATTTTGGTGCCGTGTTTAGCGATGAAATGTTTCTAGTGCCTGCAAAGGAGGCTCGCTTTCTTGAGTGGCTGGCTTTCTTTGGGGTTGAGTTGGCGAAGGCGGTACCTATTGTTGACTGGGCCGAAATCTACCAGATTCAGGAAGCTCAAGGTTCAGGGCAAATACAGCTCAATGACAAGTACTCAAGACACGCTGTCTTTCTTGCGCGGGCAACCGTGGATTTGGTGCTTATTGCTGCGCTCTTGCAGGCAGTTGCTATCGCTGGCCGAAATCGTCAGCAAAAACAATTGTATCGTGCGGGAGTGGAACCTTCGAATAGATACAAGGCTGGCCTCATCGATCGCCTCGACCAGTTCCTTGAGGATACTGAGCTAAAAAGAGCTGTTAAACATACTCGCAGATCAGATGCGCAACCTATATCATCGTCATCGTGGTCGAAAATAACTCCAGAAGATGCCAACACGAAGCATTTCGATTTAACACGTTTAGCTGATCCAGAAATTATAGAATTTCGAAGATACAATGATGAAAGACTGTACGAGCTATTTGTGGAAACAAGTGACCCACTCGTAAAGATTTTTATGAGAGCGATTGAGCATGAGCGCCCCCGTTTCACACTGAAAAATAGGTTGCAGCTTTTTGAAGAATACGCAGAAAACGGTCGCCCTGAATCTGATTTATACAATCTACTAGAGGGATTGGAGAAAGATATAGATGGCGGTATGTTGGATAACGCTTTAGTCTTCGAAAGCATCAAGGCAACTCTCAGTCAATTGCGTGAACGCTCTGGATTGAAAGATCTAAAAGAAAGCTTATTGTCTTTTATTCCTAGACTGATGCCTCAAGTGCCGATTGAAAATGCCATGGAAATGCTAGCTGATGCTGCGGGACTATCTGAGAAGATAGATTTTCAATATACGCGCAAAAGGGCGATCCACGAATTAGTTCGCATCGCAGTTTCCTCACAGGATGTTGTGCACTTAAAAAAATGCAAAGCGCTTATTGTCAAAATTTCCAAAAAAACAAAAGAGCCGGGTATGAAATGGAAAATAGATGAAGCACTGAAAACCTTGAAGGCGGAGATTTCAAAATTCCCCTAAAACCCGCCATGCTCATTGAGCCATGCCAGTTCTTCTGCTGTGCTGGTCCGTCCAAGGATGGTGTTTCGGTGGGGGAAGCGGCCGAAGCGGGCGATGGTTTCGTGGTGGCGGTGGGCGTAGTCGAGGGCGTCTTGCATGACGGGCTTGAAGGCGTCGGGCGCGGAGGTGAGGGCGGCGCCAAAGGCTTTGACGGAGAGCTCCTGATCGCCGATCCGTTCGGAGTGTTCGAGCGGCAAATAGTAGAATTTCCGTTCAACCGGTTTTAGCCCCATATCTTCGGCCAGCAAAATTCCGTGCGTGCACAGATCAAGGGCGCGGGCGTCGAACTCGAACGCTGCGGGTGTGCCGCGAAACATGTTTCTGGGGAACTGGTCAAAAGCGATGATGGCGGCGAGGCGTGCGCGCGGGCTCTTGACGGCCCAGTCATAGGCCAGCCCGCCGGCAAGGGCGCTGAGCGTGTCGCCAAAGCGCTCGGCGATCAGCGTGTCCGTCTCGAAGGATTTCCTGAACCAGAGCCGGTTGCGCGCGGCGGCGGCTTCGGCATCGTCTGCGGCTTCGCCAATCCAGAAGTCGAGGAGGCTGTCAGGGGTTTCTATACGCATCTAGGCGGGCGCACCGGCGGGGGGCCTCGTGCCTGTCAGCAAATAGTTGACGGCCGTGTCGCCGGAAAGGGTCCATTTGTCGGTCAGGGGGTTGAACGAGACGCCAATTGGCGCCGCGCAGGTCAGACCGGCCTCGCTGAGCGGGGTGATCAGTTCTTCGGGTTTGAGGAATTTGTTCCAGTCATGGGTGCCGCGCGGGAGCCAGCCGAGGACATATTCTGCGCCGACAATGGCGAGAGCAAAGGCTTTGGCGGTCCGGTTCATTGTGGCGAGGATGATGATGCCGCCAGGGGCAAGCAGCTGGGCGGAGGTTTTCAGGAAGGCAGCCGGATTGGCGACGTGTTCGACGACTTCGAGATTGAGCACGACATCATAGGGGCCAGCGCCTTCAGCGAGCAGGGCTTCGGCGGTGCCGGCGCGGAAATCAATGTCGAGACCGCCGCTACGGGCATGGGTGAGGGCGGTTTTGATGTTCGCTTCGGAGGCGTCAATGCCGGTTACGTCGGCGCCGAGCCTTGCCATCGGCTCGCTGACGAGACCGCCGCCGCAGCCTATGTCGAGCAGTTTCAGGCCGGTCAGAGGTGTTTTGAGGCCCTTGCCCAGCGCGAAATGGGCTTCGAGGGTTTCGCGGATGAAATTCAGCCGGACCGGATTAAACTTGTGCAATGGACGGAATTTGCCGCGCGGGTCCCACCATTCATCGGCCATAGCGGTGAATTTGGCGACTTCGTCTGGGTCAATACTAGGCGTTTGTGTCTCTTTTCCATGCATTTGAGCGGTCTGGGACATAATCTTTGGGTCTTCGCGTTTGATTAGAGCGCTAGGGCGCAGTAAGTAAGAGCTGTTTCTCATAGATGACACTGCAAGGACAGGGCGACAATGGTTCGCACGGTATTGAAATTTGGCGGCACGTCGGTGGCTGACCTCGAACGCATTGACCATGTCGCCGATATTGTCGCTGCGCGGTCAAGCGCGGGCGATGGTCTGGCTGTGGTCGTGTCTGCTATGGCGGGCGAGACGAACAAGCTTGTGGCGTATGCACAAGGGGCCGCCGGCGAGGGGGCTGGAGGCGAGGATTTTGACGATGAGTATGATGTCATCGTGTCGTCCGGAGAGCAGGTCACGAGTGGCTTGCTGGCACTGGCTTTGCGCAAGCGGGGGCTTCAGGCGCGCAGCTGGCTGGGCTGGCAATTGGCGCTGAGGACCGATGATGTGCATGGCAGTGCGCGGATTAACGGGTTTGACGGTGACGGGCTTCCGGAGTCGGTGGATGCGGGCGTGATTGCCGTGATTGCCGGATTTCAGGGCGTGACCGATGACGGGCGTGTGGCGACCCTCGGGCGCGGCGGGTCTGATACAAGCGCGGTGGCGGTTGCCGCGGCGCTCAAGGCCAAGAGTTGCGATATCTACACCGATGTTGACGGGGTCTATACGACCGATCCGAGGATTGTGTCCAAGGCCCGGCGCATTCCGAAAATTTCTTATGAAGAGATGCTGGAAATGGCATCTCTTGGGGCCAAAGTTCTGCAGACGAGATCGGTAGAAATGGCAATGAATCACAGTGTGCCAATCCGTGTCCTGTCGAGCTTTGAAGAGCCTGCAAGCGATGTAGAGATGGCCGGAACGCTGGTTTGTGACGAGGAGCAAATTGTGGAAAAACAGATTGTCAGCGGGGTCGCCTATTCGCGCGACGAAGCGAAAGTCACGCTTTATGGTGTGGCCGATACGCCCGGTGTCGCGTCGCGCATTTTCTCATTGCTGGCGGCGGCGAAAGTCAATGTGGATATGATTGTGCAAGCCAATGCGCGTGGTCCGGACAGGGCGAATATGGTGTTCACCTGTACCGACCAGCAAAGTGCACTGGCCGAGAAAGCGCTGCATGCGGCCCGCGAGGAATTGGGGTATGAGGCGATTGAAGTGAAAACCGATGTTGCCAAAGTGTCGATTGTTGGTGTCGGGATGAAGAGCCATACGGGTGTCGCCGAGACGATGTTCCGTGCCTTGCACGAGAAAGGTATCAATATTGACGTCATTTCAACCTCCGAGATCAAAGTTTCGATTCTTATTGATGCGGCCTATACGGAGCTTGCTGTTCGGGCGCTGCATACGGCGTTTGAACTGGATGTGAGCTAACGTGCCAAAAAGTTTCTCGTCCCCCCGGCTTTTATTGAACCGCTTGCGTCATGTCATGGCGCGCGGAGAAGGTGGGCGAGAGCGGCTCAAAAGTGTTGTGGAACTGATTGCGGCGACGATGGTGGCCGACGTCTGCTCGATTTATTTGCGGACACCAAATGACGATCTGGAACTGGTCGCGACCGAAGGGTTACGCTCCGAAGCTGTGGCGTCAACGCGTTTGAAGATGGATGAGGGCCTTGTTGGCCAGATCAGCCTGACTGCGGAGCCGCTGTCGATTCAAGACGCCCCGCGCCATCCCAGTTTTTCCTATCGTCCGGAGACGGGCGAAGATCCCTATCATGCGTTTCTGGGTGTGCCGATTTTGCGTGGCGGCCGCGTGACGGGTGTGTTGACGGTGCAAAACCGTACCGAGCGCGTGTATGAGGTCGATGAAGTCGAAACCTTGCAAACCATCGCAATGGTGATTGCTGAAGTGGTCGCTGCCGAGACAGGTCAATTGACGGCGTCGCAGGGCAGCGAGAGGGGATCACGCCTGATGCGGCCCGAAACGCTGAAGGGCCGGATTGTCTCGGGCGGCCTCGGGATCGGCAAAGCGCGGCGTCATGATCCGGAAGTCCCTGCGGCAAAATTCTTCGCTGAAGATGTTGATCAGGAAACCTTGCGCCTTGCGGTTGCTTTGCAGACATTGCGCAAGTCCATCGACACGATGCTGGCGGGGGACGCTTCGTATCTTGGCCATGATCCGCTGGATATCATGGAAGCCTATCGTATGCTGGCCAATGATCCGGGTTGGGCAACGCGGCTTTCGGACGGTGTGAAAGCGGGCCTGAGTGCGGAAGCTTCGGTGGATCGCGCGCGGCGGGAACACAGGGCCCGGCTGGAAAACGCGCGTGACCCGTATTTGCGTGCACGTCTGAACGATCTGGAAGATCTAGACAACCGGTTACTGCGTATTCTTGGTGGCAAGGATGATCAGGGCAGGGCTGAGGGGGCCGAAGGCACTGTGCTTGTTGCACGCCGGCTTGGTCCTGCGGAGTTGCTCGAATATAGCTCGGCGGGGCTGGCAGCCTTGGTCCTTGAAGAGCCGGCTGCAACCTCTCATGCTGCGATTGTCGCGCGTGCACTTGATATTCCGACTTTGGGGGGAGTGGCCAATATTACGACGCTGCTGGACTCCGATGATGATATGATCGTCGATGCCGAGTTGGGGGAAGTGCATTTGCGTCCCGACGAAGGTGTTGTTTCGGCCTATAAGGCGCGGGCGAATTTACGGTCCCAGCGTCAGGAGATCTACAAACAGCTGCGTGATGAAAAGGCTGTGACACTGGACGGGGTCGAGATCAATCTCATGCTGAATGCGGGGCTCAGGCTCGATATTGACCATTTGAGTGAAGCGGGCGCGGATGGCATTGGCCTGTTTCGAACCGAGTTCCAGTTTCTGATTTCGGAGAAGCTGCCCAGCCTGTCCGAGCAAACCGAGCTCTACAGCTATGTCATTGATGCTGCGCGAGGGCGGCCGGTCTTGTTCCGTACACTCGATATTGGTGCTGACAAGCTTTTGGCGGGATATCCGGCGACGACGGAAGAGAATCCGGCTTTGGGCTGGCGGTCGATCAGATTTGCGCTCGACCGGCCGGGTCTGTTCAAGCGCCAATTGCGGGCGCTCATTCGCGCCGCTGCGGGGCGGCCACTGTCCTTGATGTTTCCCATGGTCACGGTCGCCTCCGAGTTTCACAGAGCCAAACGGCTACTGGATGAAGAGATTGAATGGGCCAGGCAACGCGGGCGTCCTGTGCCGCTGTCCATGTCGGTTGGGGCTATGCTGGAGACGCCATCGCTCGTCTATGAACTTGATGCTTTGGCAGGACATGCCGACTTTATCTCGGTTGGGACCAATGATCTGATGCAATTTTTCCATGCGGCTGATCGCATGGCACCGGACATCAATGAACGATATGATATGCTCTCGCGGCCAGCGCTGACATTTCTTGGATCGATTGCTGAAAAGTGTGAAAAATTCGGTTTGAAAGTGTCTGTTTGCGGGGAGGCTGCGGGACAATCCCTTGATGCTCTGGCCCTGCTTGCCGTCGGCTTTCGTCAATTGTCCATGCCGGTCGGCTCGGTGGGGCCGATCAAGCGGATGATCAGGTCCATGCATCTGGATGCGTTTAGCAAGGCCATCGAAACGGCTTTGGCCAAATCGAACGGTTCGTTCCGTAACGATCTGTTAGGGATAGCAAGGCAACATGACATATTGCTGGCCGATGCTTGATACTTCTGTATAAAAATTTTAGACTATGCATATCCTGAATTGGCCATAATCTTGCATTATCCAGCTTTGGAAGGTGCATGTTAGATGCCTTGATTTGGGATTGGGTGTTCGAGAAATGCCCATGTATAGGTGAGTGGATATGACGAGTATTACGGAAACACCGTCAGAAGTAAGAGTTGGAGATATGTTGCGGACCGTTCGGACGGAACGGGGCGTTTCTCTTGCAACCGTATCCAAAGACCTCCTGATTCCTGAAAAATACCTCCAATCGGTCGAAGACATGTATATTTCAGGCATTCCACAAGGATATCTGAATGGGATTCTGCGTAATTATGCAGCCTATCTTACCCTTCCGACCGAAGACATTATAGCGAAGTTTTCCGAACAATGCGGTGTCTTGTCCCAAGCGCCGACAAATGAAGACGTTGTTGCCTCCAATGTGCGCACCCGCAGCACGGTGCGCGGTGCTGTTGCCGGTTTTTCAATTGCTGTTGGCCTGACTTTGGTTGCGGGGCTCGGTTTTGCTGTTTTGGGGCAAAGTGACGATGGCAACCCTGTTTCGACCGCGACGATCACGGCTGTTCAGGCGCCGGCAAACGGGGCGCATGATAGTCTTTTCCTGGCGCTCGAGCAGGATGCTGTGCTGCCACAATTGCCGCTGACATTGACGGCGACGCGGACAGCCTGGCTTGAAGTGCGCGGCGCTGACGGCACTATTTTCCGGTCAAGAAATATGTCCGCTGGTGAAACCTACCATCCGCGTATTGGCGCGGGCTGGTCGGTATCCGCTCAGGATGGCGGCGCCTTTCTCTGGGAAGTTGGACAGATTGAAATTGGTTTCCTCGGCGAAGAGGATACTCCTGTTTACGCTGTGAATGTTGATGGCGTGGCCGCCCATGCGCAGACGATCGCCGCTCCGGCGCTGGCCGGTATTGTTGACGGCAGACCTGCCCGTTAGTTCGCCTTCGTCTTTGTGGTGCTTGCAAGACGTCTCAGGCTGAAGGGTAGGGCGTGACCATCTGACCGCCTTGTTTTATCCAAGTTTTGCCGCCAGATATGGCCGAAATGATCTGATCTGTAAGAGGCAATTATGAGCCACGTGCACAATCCTATTCGGCCCTGGCGAAATATTGACCGGCGCAAGTCGCGTCAGATTGCCGTTGGCGGCGTGCGGGTCGGAGGCGATGCTCCGATTGCTGTCCAGACGATGACCAATACGCCAACCGAAGATGCGGCGGCGACGATTGCGCAAATCCAGCGTGCGGCAGAGGCGGGGGCTGATATTGTCAGAGTGTCTTGCCCGACCGAAGAGTCGACGGCGGCCATGCATCAGATTTGCCGCGAAAGCCCGGTGCCAATCGTTGCGGATATTCATTTCCATTATAAGCGCGGGATTGAGGCGGCGGAGGCGGGTGCGGCCTGTTTGCGCATTAATCCGGGCAATATCGGGTCTCAGGTGCGGGTCAAAGAGGTTGTCGATGCGGCGCGGGCGAATGGCTGTTCGATGCGGATTGGCGTCAATGGCGGCTCGCTAGAACGGCACTTGCTCGAAAAATATGGTGAACCGTGCCCGGAGGCGATGGTTGAAAGCGCGCTTGATCATGCCCGTATTCTCGATGATCTGGGCTTTCACGATTATAAAATCTCGGTGAAAGCTTCGGATATGTTCCTGACCGTGGCCGCTTATCAGCAGCTTGCCGATGCGACAGACGCGCCCTTGCATCTGGGCATTACCGAAGCGGGAGGCGCACGCACGGGCACTGTGAAGTCGTCTATTGGCATGGGCAGCCTGCTGTGGGCTGGCATTGGCGACACGATCCGCGTGTCACTGTCGGCCGATCCTGTTGAAGAGGTCAAAGTCGGGTTTGATATGCTCAAATCGCTGGGGCTGCGGTCGCGGGGCGTGAATATTATCGCGTGTCCCAGCTGCGCGCGTCAGGGTTTTGATGTGATCTCCACTGTGCAGACCCTTGAAGACCGTCTGTCTCACATCCGCGAACCGATCTCGCTCTCGATCATTGGCTGCGTTGTGAATGGTCCCGGAGAGGCGGCTATGACGGATCTCGGCTTTACCGGCGGCGGGGCCGAGGCCGGCATGATGTATGCGGCGGGCAAGCAGACCCGCAAAATTGGCAATGCTGATATGATCGAGGAGATTGTTGCGGCGGTCGAGGCCAAGGCGGAGCAGCTCCGCAAGGCGGGCTAGAATTTTCTGCGGGTTTCCGCCCGATGTGCTGCCCGTTGTAACTGTGAATTATCTTTTGAAAATTTCGACAGGCATTGCCTGTTCGCGCGTTTAATGAGCACTTCGTGTTTTGCAAATGAAAGGACGCTTGTTTTGACGTCATATATTCCCGCTTCGCTTTCCGTTCGGTTTACAGCAGTCAAACCGCCGTTTCGGCTGGGGACGCTTTGCAAGCACGGTGTGTTGGCTTTGGCCAGTCTGCTTGTGTTCGCGGCATGCGCGTCTTCGCCGCCGGAGCGGGGGGCGGACGGTGCAGACCGCCCGGAGCGGGGGGCAAGACAAGTCAACCGAGCCCCGAATGTCGTGGCCATGCCGATTGCGCTTCTGTTTGCGACGATGGATGCGGACAAGGACCGTGCAGTATCCTTTGCCGAGTTCAATGCAGCGATAGGCGATGAATGGGAGCTTGCCGACAGCGACGGCAGCGGAACGGCGACTGCCATCGAATTTGCCAACTGGTCGGATGTGTCTCTGGGCTCGCAGGACACATTGCCCAACCGGTTGTCTCTCGATCGCGACATTAGCGGCTCGGTCAGCGAGGCTGAATTTGGCGAAGGCATGGTTCAGGAGTTCAACAGGCTTGATGTGAACAAGGACCAGATTTTGACCCGCGCCGAACTGCTTTTCATCAGGCCCGCCAGAGCGCCGCAAGGGGAGGCTGGCCAACGCCAACGCCCTAATGGCGGCAATCGCGGTCGAGGCGGTGGTCGCGGTGGTCGCGGCGGCGGTCGGGGACCAGGCGGCGGTCGGGGACCGGGCGGCTAGCAGCGTCTTTTCCTGACGAAGTATGAGTTTGACCGGTGATTTGACACGCGGCGTTCAGGAAACGCATAGGGCTCGCGCAGGGCAAATTAAGATCGCAGCATTGACAGGTTCGAGAAAGCTCCCATATTGATTCACGATAAGTATGCTTGAAAAGCATGCGCACCGGGTTGGAAATAGGGACGGATCGTCAAAAATGCTTCAAGTTCAAGGGATTAGTAAATCATATGGGAGCGTGCATGCTCTCAAGAATGTCAGTTTGGATTTGAAACCGGGCCTTTTTGGATTGCTCGGCCCAAATGGTGCCGGCAAATCAACGCTGATGAAAACGCTGGCGACCCTGCAATTGCCTGATCAGGGCAGTATTGTTTACGATGGTGCCGACATCGCCGAAGACCCCGCTGCGATGCGCAATACGCTTGGATATCTGCCGCAGGATTTCGGCGTCTATCCCAAGATGAGCGCCGTGGCTTTGCTCGAACATATCGCCGTGCTCAAAGGGGTGCACAATAAGAAAGAGCGAGACGAGCAGATCCGCTATCTGTTGAAATCGGTGAATCTGTGGACCAAGCGACGCACGGCTGTTTCAACCTATTCTGGCGGTATGCGTCAACGGTTCGGCGTCGCCCAGGCTATGCTTGGAGACCCGAAAGTCTTGATTGTTGATGAGCCGACAGCGGGACTTGATCCATTTGAACGCCAGCGCTTTCTCGACCTTCTATCCGAAGCCGGCGAGGACAAGATCATTATCCTGTCGACCCATATTGTCGAAGATGTCCGGGATTTGTGTCCGGATATGGCGATTATGGGGGACGGTGAGCTGGTTGCGCGCGGCGCGCCTGAAGCGCTGATTGACGGGATACGCGGCAAGGTCTTCCGCAAGGATGTTGACAAGGAGGGGCTCGCAGAGATCGAGAAGACCCATAAAGTCCTCTCGACGCGGCGACGTCCACAGGCGATCAGAGTGTCTGTTTTCTCGGAAACGCCTTTATCGGATGGATTCGCCGTCGAGGATGACCCTGTCCTTGAAGATGCTTATTTCGCCCACCTTTACAAATTTGTTTAGGAGCGGGTTATGTTTGCGAGCCTTCTGAACTTCGAATTCAAGCTTCATACGCGGCAAATCGGTTTCTGGGTTGCGGCTGTGATTATGACCATTGCAGGCGTGTTGTTTATTTCTACGGAGCTGTTTGCAGTGAGCTCTACGGGCGAACGGCTGAAAGCGAACGGGGCGCTCGTGATGAGCGTCCAGATTGGCTTGTTGAGCATGTTGTCGCTGTTTTTCGGCGCCGTCTATGTGGTCACCGGCTATATGCGCGACGATACGAGCAAGGCAGCCGAATATATTCACGCCACGCCTATCTCGACATTTGATATGGTCGTTTCTCGAATGGCCGGCGTTTGTATGGCGATTTTTCTGGTTGTGTTCGCCGGTGTGATTGGCTTGTTTGCAGGGCAATTCATGCCCTGGGCGGACGCGGAGTCGTTCGGGCCACGAAACCCGCTCTATTTCCTTTACCCCACACTGGTCTTTCTCATTCCGAACACATTGATTGTGGCTGGTTTGTTTACGCTGATTGCCGGGATCACCCGCAATCGATCGATTGTTTATGTCAGCGCCGTTGCCTTGTTTGTTCTCTATTTTATGGGAGGGCTGCTGCCTGTTGATACGACGCCGAAGTGGATTTTATCTCTGGTCGATCCATTTGGCATCAATGCAATGAGCCTCGACACAACCGGATGGCCGCCGGCTGAGCAGAATACGAATTTTCCGCCTCTTTCGGGATATCTGGGATTGAACCGGCTGGTTTGGGGCGGCATTGCCATTGGCGTATTCGTGGCAAGTTTCAGACTGTTCCGTCGCGGTATTGTGGCTGGAAACACGAAGGCTGCCATTGTTGAAGTCGAGGATGAAGGGGCACTTGCGGCGAGCAATATTGTTCCCGCGCTGGCCCCTGGACGCGGCGGGCTTGGTGCCTTTTTTGCGCGGTTCAAATATGAGTATCTGACCACAGTGCGCAGTGTTGCCTTTCTCATTCTTATGGCATTGTCTGCGGCGCTGTTTGCGTTGGTCCTGTTTATTGTCATCATGCTCGATTCCAGCGGCACGATCCTGACAAATAGCATGATGGCACAAGCGGCCTATGGAAGCCTGTCTTTCCCGCTTCAGATTGCCATCATCTTTTTTAGCGGCGAGATCATCTGGCGGGACAAAACGCACGGATTTAACGAAATTCTCGATGCGACGCCGGTGCGCAACTGGCCGATCATGCTGGGCAAATGGGCGGGTTTGGCGGGCATGGTGGTCACCGTTGTGTATGGGGCGATGCTTCTCGGGATTATTGCGCAGCTGATTTTGAGTGATGTTCCGCTCAATCTTGGGACGCATTTCATTCTGCCGACTGTGGGCGCTATTCCCGAGCTGCTGCTGAGTGTTGCTCTCGTTATGTTTGTGCAGAATTTTCTGCCCAACCGAATTTTGGGGATGATCGGTAGTGCGATTGCGCTTGGGCTTTTCGGGATCGCGATTTTCTTCGTGCCGTTTTTTCATCCGCTCATGGGCTATGGCTCGGTTCCGCTTGGCGGGTTCTCGGAGATTAACGGCATTGGCAATGTGCTGCGGTTTCAATGGTTCGCGCTTTACTGGGGGTCGCTGGCTGCCTTGTTTGCCATTGTGTCGATCTGGCTCTGGCGGCGCGGCACGCAAAGCTCGCTGCTCAGCCGGTTTCGCGGATTTGGCAAGCGGATCACCATATTGTCGGGCGCGGCGGCACTGCTTTTCGGTGCTGGATTTGTGGGCGCAGGTGCAGCCATCTATAATGGCTACAGTGTTGAAAACGACTATACGACGGTGAGTGAAACACGCCGTCGACAAGTTCGGTTCGAAGAGCAGTTCGGGCATTTGTTCGAGCGCAAATTGCCTAAAGTAAGATCGGTTGTCTCCGAGGTTGATTTGCGTCCTAGCGAGCAGACGGCCTCTTCAAGCGGGCATTTTGTCATCGAGAATACGACCGGCGCACCGATGGAAGATCTTTTCGTCACGATACCGACGGATCCCGAGCATGTGTCGATTACGGTGGCTGGCGCGAGCTGGGATGAGATGATGGAAGGGGCCGATGCGCTTGAGGATATCAGGGCGCGGTTTTATGTCTTCGAGACGCCGGTGCCTGAGGGCGCGACTGTGCGGCTTGATTATGCCATCGAGATTGCGCCGCCGGAGCTCGGCAATGGTAGTCCGATCCGCAAAAACGGTACCTTCGTCAATAATGGCGTGCTTATGCCGGGCTTGGATATTCCTGATTTCCGGCTGACCAATCAGGACCGGCGCCGGCGTGCCGGACTGGACAAGCTGGACCGGTTTGCTGATCGCGATGATGAGGAGGCTCTGCAAACGAATTTCTTCTCGGCCTCGTCCGATTATGTGGATTTCCAAGCCAGTGTCTGTACCGACCTTGGGCAAATCCCGATCGCGCCAGGTAAGCTTGAGCGCATCTATGAAAAAGATGGGCGCGCTTGTCGTGACTACAAAGCCATTAATCCGATCGCGCTTTTCTTCTCCTTCCTGTCGGCCAGATACGACGTTGCTGACGAGGTCTGGAGCAATCCGGAAGGAGACGATGTCGCTCTGGAGATTTTCCATCATGGTGCGCATGACTACAATGTCGATCTTATGCTGGATGCGATGAAGCAGTCGCTCGATACGTATACGCGAACATTCGGTCCGTATCAGTATAGCCAGGTCCGGATAATGGAATTTCCCTATGGCGGTTTCGCGCAAGCCTTTGCCGGAACGATTCCGTTCTCCGAGAATATCGGCTTTGTCATGGACAGGGGAGACCCCGAAGACAATACCAGCGTGGATACGGCATCGTTTGTGACCATGCACGAGATCGGGCACCAATGGTTCGGGCATCAGGTTTTGCCAGCACGGGTGAAAGGCTTCAACGTCTTGTCTGAAGGGCTGACCATGCATGCGTCGCAGACCGCCTATGAAAAGGCGTTTGGCTGGCAGAAAGCCCGACGCCTGCTCGAACAGCGCTCGATCACAGGGTATCTGACAGGCCGCGTGTTTGGCGGCAATGATGAACCGCCACTGGCGAAATCGGAAGGCCAGCAATATCTTGACTATGAGAAAGCAAATTGGGTGTTCTGGGGGATCAAGCACTATATTGGCGAAGACGCCTTGCAAGGAGCTGTCCGGAAATTTGTGACCGATTTCGGTTCTAAAGGTCCACCCTATCCGACCACAGCCAACCTCACCGACTATCTGCGCGAGGCGGCAGGGGAGGACTATCAGCAACTCATCACAGACTATTGGGACCGTATCGTGTTCTGGGATCTCAAATTTGTTGCCGACTCGGTGTCTATGGAAGCGGTGGAAGACAAATATCGCGTCAGCTTTACCGCACGGGTCGATAAGCGCATTGCCTCCGAAGAGAATGGCAAGGAAACTTCGGTCGACGAGATTGAGGATGAGGACTTCAATGAATGGGTCGAGATCGGTTTCTATGATCAGGACCCTCGCGACACGCTTGGCGATGAATGGCTGAAGCTGGAGCGGGTCCATATTACCGCGCTCGAAACGGAACTTTCCTTCGAGCTCGAGACCGAGCCGACATTCATCATGCTTGATCCGCGCCGCTTGCTGATCGAACGCAATGTCACAGATAACAAGGTCGCTGTTAGCGCGGCCAAGTCAGACGCTGGCGAATGATGGCCGTCCGGCGCCTTCTGGGGGTTTGTATTCTGACGCTGGTGTTGGCCGCATCCGGTGTGCTGGCCGGATGTGCGGGTCTTCAGACGGCAGATGATGGTCCGGCGACTGTCTATCTTGTCCGCCATGCTGAAAAGCAGCTCGGCCCTGACCCTGACTTGACCGCAGAGGGGCAGGCGCGTGCAGAGTTATTGGTCAGTGTATTGGCGGATGCGCAGATTGATGTCATTTATTCGACTGACTACAGACGCACACGGGCGACGGCCCAGCCGATTGCCCGTCAGCGCAATTTGCCGATCCTTTTCTACGATGCGAGCGACCTTGCCGGCTTTGCTGCCAAGTTGAAAGCTGATGGCCGTTCTGTCCTGGTCGTGGGGCATTCCAATACGACGCCTGATCTCGTCAATGCGCTTGGTGGGGATGGCGGCGCTCCCATTGTCGAGGCGAATGAATATGATCGCCTTTACAAGCTAAGGCTTGACGAGGATGTCCAGACCGAACTGTTGCGCTTTGGGGCTTCTGCTGTCGACTGATTTATTCTGACAAGGCTAAGGAATTGATCTGCACCGGGATTGCGCTCATGCGGGGAATGCCTGTGTGTTTGTCATAGTCACGATCATTGAAGATTAGCAGATTGGTGTTGCCGCTTGGCTGATTGCCAGAGCCGCCCCAGCCATGCGGGACGGAAATGCAGCCGCGCCGAATGTCATCGGCAGGCTCGACAATACATTGGATGGTCGCGCGATCGGACGTGACTTTTATGGCGTCTCCTTCGGCGAGTTTCAGGTCCGCGAGATCTGCAGGATTCATGAAGGCGACCTGATGTGGGCGTTTGCGGTGTTGTCCCTCATTCTCATGCCAGTTGGAATTGTGGATCTCGTTCAAGCGGCGGCTGATGAGGCGGAAAGGATAGGCCGGCGTGTCTTCGGGCTGCGCCAGTGTCTGCGCCACCTCGCCAAGTTCCTGCATTAGCAAAGGGCTCGCCAGATCAAGCTTGCCCATCCAGCCATCAGGCTTGGCCATGATCTCGGTCCCTTGCTCTTCAACGAGTTTGCCTTTGTGAGCCTGCGGATCCTTGTAGAGTTCGCTCGGCTTGACCGCTGAGCCTTTGAGCGCAGCGTCCCAGGCCTCAAGCGGCGTCGGGCATATCTCCGGGTCAATCTCTGTTGTCAGGCCAGCAGCTTCCGCCGGGATGACGGGGGCGAGAGATTGAACCTCAAGCGGTGTCCCAAGTTCCTTGGTCAAGGCATGAATAAAGGCATATTCATCGCAGATGTCACTATCATCGGGCAAAGGCAGGATCGGTTCGCTGACCTGACCATAGGACTGCTCATAGCCCCAACCGGCAACAAAGTTTCCGAGATACTCCATCAGGGCTGTGGTGCCGTAAGCCTCATAGGGCATTTTCGGGGCGATGACATAATCGGCGAACTGGGAGGTTTTCGACATGCGGGGGTCTATCGAGACGAGCAGATCGAGCGCTTCCATAGCGGCTTTGGTTTTAATCTGGTCCGGCCATGTCAGCATCGGATTTCCACCGATTACGAAGAGGGCTTTGATCTGCCCTTCGCCAGCGGTGAGAATTTCGTCGGCAAGGGCGGCTGTGGGGAGGCCTGCGGCTGTCTGTTCCAGTCCGCGCGTGCGTAACTTCTTGCCATATCCCAAGGCCATGCCGGGGCCAGGGGTTGCGGCAATTGGCGGGAAGGGCTTGATGAAGACGCCGCTATTGCCGCGCACTTCGCCCGCGCGCCGCCATTGGCCGAGCAGGGAGGTGAGGACCAGTCCCATATATTCAGCGATGTTGCCAAAGCCTGCCATGTTCGGGCCAGTGCCGACGCTGACGCTGCCCTTTTTCCATGTGGCCTGCATGCGTGCAGCATTGATAATCTCGTCAGGGGTCAGGCCAGCCCGCGCCGCAACGGCTTGCGGCGTGAAGGGCGCCACAGCGGCTTTTAGGGCGTCGAAGCCTTGCGTGTCTTCGGCGACGAAGTCTTTGTCATAGAGCTCGTCTTCGATGATTTGCCGCGCCATGGCGGCGAGGATGGCGGCGTCTTGTCCTGGTTTGGCTTGCAGGTGTAGGTCGGCCTTTCTGGCGCTTTCGGTTTTGCGCGGATCAATGACGATGAGTTGCATGCCGCGTTTCTTGCCCTCGTGCAGGATGCGGGCGGGGTTCATACCCAGACCGCCATTCATCGAGACAAGCGGATTGGTTCCGACAAGAAGAATTCCGTCCGACTCACCGGGTCGGTAAGGGCCTGCGAGCCATGGCCCGTGCAGGGGACCGGCAATCGCTTTGCCCGGTTGGTCTATGCTGGCGGGGTTGAACAACATGTCGCTGCCGATCGTGCGCATCAGGGCATGGGCGAAGGCGTGTGTGCAAAAATTGTTGAAGCCGAATGTGCCGAGATATAGTGCGACGGAATTTGGTCCATGCGTTTCAATAATCGGCTTGAGTTTCCCGGCGATCTCGGCGGCGGCGGCCTGCCAGCCAATATTGCGGAAATTTCCATCGTCCGTGCGGGCTTGCGAGTACCATAAGCGATTGGCTGACACATGATCATCGGCATAGTCGCGGCCTTTGATACAGGAATAGCCAAAATAGGCCGGATTATCCTTGTCGCCATGGGTGGCAACGGGGCGCTCGTTTTCAAAATCGACAATCAAGCCGCATTGGGCCTGACAGGCGCGACAGATAACGTGTTTGCGAGTTTGCATAGGATAAGAACTTTCAAAATTGGATCTGGTTTGAAGCTAGTCGATTGGGTGTGCCTAGTCTAATCACAGCCCGGTGTCTTGATCACGGCAGACGATCGAGCGGCCTTATGTCTGGAGCAATCGGTGCGGAAGTCGTTCTGCCGACTTGTCAGCAATCAGGTGATGTAATAACGATGGCATCCTTCAGATGAGGTGCACAATGTACGAACATTCCGGTAGCCGTCGTTCTGCTGACGCCATTTCAGTTGGGTTGTCGAGCCTCTGCCTTTTGCACTGTTTGGTGTTGCCGGCAATTGTCTCGCTCTCGCCGATCATTGGCGTTGTTTCGCAGGAATGGGTGCACCAGATTCTCGTTGTCATCGCGGCACCGGTGTCTTTGTCCGTGCTGAGAAAAACCGCGCCTGGCCCAGACAGATACCTGACGGGCGGCTTGATAGGCGTAGGGCTGTCATGCTTGTTCGCCGGCGCTTTTGTCGAGGCCTGGCATGATCACGAGAAGCTGCTTACGGTCATTGGCGGATCGACGCTGGCCATGACGCACGCCTTCCGCTGGTGGAAGCATAAGTTGCGTTCGTATACACCGGAAGACCACCTGTAGGGCGGTTTACTCACACTGCATGGACGGGACACAGCATGGTCAAAAAGCTCGTCGCAAGCCTGTTTGTTTTTCTACTTGTTGGGGTGGTTTATCTTCACCATGCTTATGGAGCCGTTTTGAGCGGAGGGAGCGGTTATGCGGCAAAGAATATTTGCTCGGGCCATTTTATAAGCGGGTTTCCACCAGAGGTCATAAAGCGTGAAGCGCTTGAGACAGCTTCGGGTGTTCTTTCGAACGTTTCCTATGAGCTGAATGCCCAAGAGCGTCATGTAACGACAAAGCTGTTTGGACTTTTCAAGCGCCGAGCTATCTACACACAAGGTATAGGTTGCACGCTTTTGCCCGCTGGTGAATTGCAGGCGACGATGCAGCTCACTCCAATCCAGTCTGTTGCCGTCCCGCCAGAGGTGTCTTGGCCTCATGGTAGCGCACAGCCTGAAAGTTCAGGCCGGTTTGGCGCTTTGCTGGATGCAGCTTTTGCTGAAACAGATTCAGACAAGCCCCGCAATACCAAAGCTATCGTGGTGATCCATCAAGGTGCGCTTGTTGCTGAAAAGTACGCTTAGGGTGTGACGCCCGAGACACCCCTTCTGGGGTGGTCTATGGCTAAGAGCGTTACCGCACTGATGGTGGGCATTCTGGTTGGGGATGGCGAGTTGGTTTTGAAGTCGCCCGCACCGTTGCCGCAATGGCGGGAGGCGGAGAATATTCCGCAAGCGGATATCACGCTCGATGAATTGATGCGAATGAGCAGCGGGCTGGAGTTCAATGAGACGTATTCTGCGAGAACAGATGTCACCCAGATGCTGGCGAATGAACCTGATGTGGCAGCTTATGCTGCTTCCAAGGCAATGGCTGGCCCTCCAGATACGATATGGTCTTATTCTTCTGGAACAACCAATATCATCTCGGCGATCATTCGAAACAGTGTCGGCGGCACCTTGCAGGACTATTACGCGTTTTCGCAGGAGCGGTTGTTTCAGCCGCTTGGCATTCGCAGTGGAACATTTGAAGCGGATCGGAGTGGAAACTTTATTGGCTCTTCCTATCTGTATGCCAGCGCAAGGGATTGGGCGCGTCTTGGCCAGTTCTGCCTTCAAGACGGGATATGGAACGGGCGGCAAATTCTGCCGGAAGGCTGGATGGGTTATCTTACCACTCCGACCCCGACGGCCAGTAGCAATGAATATGGCGCGCAATTCTGGCTAAACCGTCAACCGGATGACCCTGAAATGGCACGCCAGTTCCCGAACCTTCCCGAAGATGCCTATTTTATGAGTGGCTATCAGGGACAAGTCGTATTGGTCGTCCCGTCCGAAGAGCTCGTCATTGCCCGTTTCGGTTTTACGCCAGCGCGCAACCACGGCGTTGAAGAACTGGCATCCGCGATCATCGCGGAGCTGAACCGTTCGTAAACCCTGGGAAGGCGGACGAATTCTCGCTTTATGTTGGGGATCAACATTGTGCAAAATGTAATAGTGTTGCATATGAATCAAGTTGACGCGCAGTTTCCTTCAGCCAGTTTGTGCTGGTTCGGCGACAGGCGCGACGGTTTTATCGGAAAGGGTCGTTCATGAAGTTCAAGGCAATAGCATTTTTCGTTGCTGTTCTGATTACTATTGGTGGGGTGGCAGCAACCCAATCGAGCAATGAAGACGACCTTCCAGCGCTTTCGAGTCCAACCTTTGAAGCTTTTGGTTTGCGGAACATTGGTCCAGCTTTCATGTCTGGGCGGATTGCGGATATCGCCATCGTTCAGGATGATCCTGCGACCTGGTATGTTGGAGTGGGGTCCGGCGGTGTCTGGAAAACAGAAAATGCGGGCACGACATGGACGTCACTTTTCGATGGGCAGGGGTCATATTCTATCGGTTCCATCGGTCTTGATCCATCTGATCCAAACCGGGTTTGGGTGGGGACTGGAGAGAACAATGGCGGGCGTCACATAGGATTTGGGGATGGTATCTACAAATCGGATGATGGCGGCGCGAGCTGGACAAAGACCGGGCTTGAAAGCTCGGAGCATATTTCAAAGATAATCGTACATCCGGATGACCCTGATACGGTGTGGGTTGCGTCTCAGGGGCCCCTCTGGTCACCGGGGGGAGAGCGCGGCGTTTTCAAGACCACAGATGGAGGGGAAACGTGGACGAACGTGCTTTCATCTGGTGAGTACACCGGTGCGACAGACCTCCTCATTGATCCACGGAATCCTGATCGGCTTTACGCTGCGCTCTGGCAGCACCACCGCACCGTCGCTGCCTATGTCGGAGGAGGTCCTGAAAGTGGGCTCTGGAAGTCCGAAGATGGGGGTGAGACTTGGACGGAACTGGAGACGGGTCTGCCCAAGGGGAATATGGGCAAGATCGGTCTTGCGATCTCACCAATCCGTCCGGACGTTGTCTACGCTGCGATCGAAGAGGATCGCCGCACCGGAGGTGTTTGGCGTTCCAGCAATCGGGGGGCAAGTTGGGAGAAGATGTCTGATGCGGTGGGACAAGGTACCGGTCCACACTATTATCAGGAGCTCTATGCAAGTCCGCACGTTTTCGATCGTATCTATATGGTCTCCAACACGACACAGATTTCGAGTGATGGCGGCAAGACGTTCAGCGATTTGAATAATGAGTATAAGCACGTCGATGACCATGCGATTGCTTTTCGCCCGGATGATCCCGAATATATTCTTTTTGGGTCTGATGGTGGTCTTTATGAGAGCTATGACCATACGCAGACGTGGCGTTTCATCAACAATTTGCCGGTGACGCAATTCTATAAGGTGGCCGTCGATGACGCGGAACCGTTCTACTTCGTCTATGGGGGAACACAGGACAACAACTCGCAGGGCGGTCCATCCCGTACGGACAATCGCCACGGTATCCGAAATTCGGACTGGTTCATTACGCTGTTTGCTGATGGTCACCAATCCGCAATCGAGCCAGGCAATCCGAACATAATGTATGCTGAATGGCAGCAAGGTAATCTGGCTCGGGTTGACCGGATTACCGGAGAAATCATTCACATCCAGCCGCAAGCTGCGCCAGGGGACCCTATTGAACGCTGGAACTGGGATTCGCCCATTTTTGTTAGCCAGCATCAACCGACCCGGCTTTATTTTGCCTCGCAACGCCTCTGGCGGTCTGATGATCGCGGCGACTCATGGACGGCTATTTCCGGTGATCTCACCAGAGATGAGGACCGGCTTCAATTGCCGGTGCAGGGACGGAAATGGTCGTGGGATGCTGGGTGGGACTTACGCGCCATGTCGCAATACAATACGATCACGTCAATCGGGGAGTCCCCGCTGGACGAGGACATTCTCTATATTGGCACTGATGATGGTCTCATTCAGTCGACCAGGGATGGTGGAGAAACCTGGAACCGTACAAATGTCGGAAGTCTGCCCGGAGTTCCGGATACAGCTTTTGTGAACGATATCCGGGCCGATCTTCATGATGCCGACACAGTCTATATTGCGCTCGATAATCATAAATATGGGGATTACAAACCCTATCTTTTGAAATCGACCAATCGTGGGCGAACATGGAGATCCATCACGGGGGACATCCCCGATAAACATCTCATCTGGCGAGTTGTTCAGGACCATGTAAACCCGGACCTTTTGTTTTCAGCGACCGAGTTTGGCCTCTTTTTTACCCTCGATGGCGGACAGAAATGGGTTGAATTGACGGGTGATGCGCCGACTATTTCCTTCCGTGATGTGACGATCCAGCGCCGGGAAGATGATCTCGTCGCCGCTTCATTTGGACGAGGGTTTTTCATCGTCGACGATATCTCTCCGCTGCGGTCACTGTCCGAGCAATCACTCGACGAAGATGCGCTTCTGTTTTCTGGACGAACTGCCCTTTGGTATGTCGAGCAACACCCCTTGGCCTTCTCCGAAGGTGGAGCGCAAGGGCATGGCTTCTATCGTGCGCCCAACCCGCCCTTTGGAGCGAACTTTACCTATTATCTCTCTGATGACTCACAATCGCTTCAGGACATTCGTCAGGAACGGGAAAAGGTCCGCAACGAGGCGAATGAAGACACTTCGTTCCCTGGATTTGAAGCCATCACCGCTGAGCTCCAAGAAACGGCGCCCACTGTGTGGCTGACGGTGCGTGACATTGATGGCAATCTCGTGCGCCGATTAAAGGGGCCTGCAAAGAAAGGCTTTCATCGTGTGAACTGGGATTTGCGCTATCCCGATTCGAGTGCTGTTCTTGCCGCAGAAGGAGGAGAGGATGAACCGTCAGGTTTCCTCGTCGCGCCAGGTGAGTACACAGTGTCTTTGTCGCGCCGGGTCCGTGGGGAGACGGTCGAATTGGTTGGGCCGCAACCCTTTAGTGTTGAACGCCTGCGTGACGGCGCATTACCGCCGCAAGCCGATGCCACAGAGTTCTGGGGGCAGGTGGCAGAGCTTGATCGCTCCGTTACGGCGAGTGCCTTTACCTTGACCGAGCTTGATACCAAACTTGGTCTTCTCCGAACAGCAGCCGACCGTGCACAGGGTGGAGATCCGGTGGCGTTAGACGATGGCTGGCAAGCGATCCGTGATGAGGTCAACGCGCTTGGCGAATTGCTAAACGGCAATCGTGCACGTAACGAATTGTGGGAACGGACCCAGCCGACGGTTCGCAGTCGCCTATCAACCGTTTTGACAGGGCTTGGCGGCTCGACCTATGGGCCGACACAAACCCATCGTGACCAGTTTGCAATTGCCGCATCGGAATTTGGGGATATCAGTCGCCGCGTAACGCTGCTTATCGAATCTACCATTCCTGGTTTCGAAGCGGATTTGCGCGCTGCGAACGCCCCTTGGGTGCCAGGTGGACGCATTCCATAGACAAAAAGCGATCG
>CAZXXY010000036.1:0-6068 GCA_964644755.1 uncultured Hyphomonas sp.
ATGCCGGGCACATCCGTCCGCCCGCGTGCGCCGCCAAAAGCGGTCCCGCGCCAGACGCGCCCCGTCACGAGCTGGAAAGGACGTGTGCTGATCTCTGCGCCAGCGGGGGCAACCCCGATAATCACACTTTCGCCCCAGCCCTTATGTGTGCATTCGAGCGCCGCACGCATCACGTCCGTATTGCCAATACATTCGAACGAATAATCCGCGCCGCCGCCGGTCAGTTCAACGAGATGCCCGACAAGGCCATCATGCCCATCATGATCTTTCGGGTTTACAAAATGCGTCATGCCGAATTGGCGTGCCATTGTCTCGCGGGCAGGGTTCAAGTCCACCCCGACAATCTGGCGCGCGCCGATCAGTTTCAGCCCCTGAACAACGTTCAGCCCGATCCCGCCTAGCCCGAAGACTACCGCCGTCGAGTTCGGCTCGACTTTGGCCGTAAACATCACGGCGCCAATGCCTGTGGTCACGCCGCAGCCAATATAGCAGACCTTGTCGAAGGGGGCGTCCTTGCGGATCTTGGCGAGGCTAATCTCCGGCAGCACGGTAAAGTTCGAAAATGTCGAACAGCCCATATAGTGGAGTATCTGCTGGCCCTTATAGGAGAAGCGGGAGGTGCCGTCTGGCATCACGCCCTTGCCTTGGGTTGCGCGTACGCGCTGACAGAGATTGGTTTTCGGGTTCAGGCAGTATTCGCAGGTCCGGCACTCGGCCGTGTAGAGCGGGATAACATGGTCGCCCACTTCAAGATCGGTGACACCCGCGCCAACCTCGCGCACAATGCCAGCGCCCTCATGGCCAAGCACTGCCGGAAACGCGCCCTCAGGGTCAGCACCAGAAAGGGTGAACTCGTCCGTGTGGCATATTCCGGTTGCCTTGATCTCGACGAGGACTTCTCCGGCTTGCGGGCCTTCAAGGTCCAGCTCGACAATCTCAAGGGGTTTTCCGGCTTCAAATGCAACAGCGGCGCGTGTCTTCATCAGGGGTCTCCATTTGCCTGATTGGTGACATAGGTCGGGCCAGACTGACAAGCCAAGTGGACACTTTAATGGAGTTTTGGCCCGTATTGTGGACTATGCTTTTTGTGGGATAAGCCCCGCATCAGGACGGAAAGTAGAATGCGGCGAGCGTGTCGGAAATCCGTTTGCCTTCGCGCGCATATTGCGCCTCGGCACGTTCCGAATTTTCGCTGCAACGGCCATATTGCCGGTCGGCTTCCTGATAGCCGCGATTAAAGGCTTCGACCATTTGGGTCCGCAGATTGCCCCGTTCGGGCGCCTCCAATCCCAATATCTGCTGCATATAGCTGCGCCAGTATTGGTCATCAACACCATTGCAGCCAACGCGTACGGCATGGGCTGAGCCGATCACCGAAGACAGCCGCGTCAGATTGCGAAAGTATGCCTGGTCCCGCGTGGGCAGGTCTTGCTGAACCCGCTCCGATTGGGCATGGCTTGTAAGCAACTGCCCCTGAAGGCACATGCTGGCTGACAGGAAAACAAAGGAGGCGACAAATTGCTTGATCTGCTTGTTCATGAGAAATCTTTCGCCCGATTGGTCAATGAGTTCAAGGGCAAGTCCGCTGACATCCGCCCAATCCTAATGTCCGATGATGGCATTTTCAGGGTGGCAGGCGGCGACGTTATCGAGGGCGTACCGCAAGTCGATATCGGTTACGGCACGCAAGACTCATATTTCAGCCCTGCCGTCATGACCTTCATGCAGGCCATATTGGGCTCGGAAAATCTGCAATGGTTCCAGTCCAGCGCCGCTGGCATCGAGCACCCGATATTACTTGCGATCCGCAACCATGCCGAGCTCTACACCAGCGCCCATGAGCAATCTCCAGCGATTGCCGAATGGGTGCTCTGGGCGGGGCTCGATTGGCTGCAAGGTGGTCCGGCGCGCCGTCAGGCCCAAAGCGAGAAAATCTGGCATCGCGCTCAGTTCCGCGAATTGGCCGACACCCATTGGCTTGTCGTCGGCTTTGGCAGCATCGGTCGCGCTGTGGCGCAAAGGCTGCGGCCATTCGGGGCGCGGGTTACGGGCGTCAGGCGAACCCCCGGCGACGACGCTGACGCTGATGCAATGATTACACCTTCGGAGATCGCGACCGTGTTGCCAAGCGCGGATTGCGTCATTCTCTGCTGCCCACTCACCAGCGAGACAAAGGGCATGGCCGACGCCGGCTTTTTTGAACAAATGCAACCGGAGTCCCTGTTCCTGAATGTTGGCCGCGGTGATCTCGTTGACGAGGCGGCATTGCTTGACGCCCTTGACGGCGGCAAGCCTGCACATGCCGCGCTGGACGTGACTGCGGTAGAGCCATTACCGCCCGAAAGCGCATTATGGCAGCATCCGAAGATTACCCTGACAGCGCATATTTCAGCTTTAACAGACCGCTCGGCACGGCGCTCAGACACTGTTTTTGTCAATAATCTCGATCGTTTCTTGAATGGCAAGACGCTGCAGAACCTCGTTATGAGAGATCAAGAGTCCTAAAACATTAATAAAAACATGCGATTAGGATACGAACTGCTGCTTGCGTTCAGAATGGAGACCTATAAAGTCTTACCAATGTGTGACAGGGAGACCTTGTTCGCGCCGCATTTTGGGCATGTTTCAGCGGTTAGGTTTCAAGGAATAGAATTTGGTTGTGATTCTCTTTTTGGGAGATAATTGGTGCTTAAATACACACTGGGTCTGATGATAACAGCAGTCTTTGTTGCAGGGTTCGCCTTTGCGCAAGATGCGGAGCCAGCGAATGGTACGCCGTCAGAGCAAGAGGATCGCGTCCTTATTGCAGATCCCGAACCTGTCGAGACCGAGTACTTTCTAGCTGAAGGTGCCGCAGACCCGGAAGTCGTTTCCGATGAGGAATTGCGTATAGAATCAGATGCTCTGGCCGCTTTGACAGAGGAAGTAGACGGGGACATGGCGTCCATGTCCGAAACGATCGATGAATAGGGTTCCAGGATCAGACACCGTCCGCTTTGGCGTATATGGTTAGAATCATGGGATAATTGATATGTGCATATTATTTGTAATATGATTGGAATTATGTCTCTCTCTGGCAGTTGTTCAGACACAAAGAGTTTGACGAACAAGATGACGGCGGTGTTGCCGCTCATAGTAGTAATGAACTCGAATAAGGGGAATTTGGAATGAAAAAGATTTTAATCACAGGCGTAGCCGCTTTGGCATTGGCCGCATGCGGTGCAGCAAAAGATGCCGCTGATAGTGCTGCAGGCGCAGCCGCCGACGCAGCTTCAAGTGCAACAGATGCTGTCGCAGACACTGCATCCGCAGCAGGAAGTGCTGCCGCCGACGCCGCTGCCGGCGCGGTTGAAGGCGCAGGCAATCTTGCAGAAGGGGCAGCTTCTGCTGCAACTGATGCGGCATCTGCTGCAGGCAGCGCCGTTGCAGAAACTGCTTCAAGTGCGGTAGACGGCGCAGCTGGTGCAGCAGGTAGTGCTGTTGACGCCGTCACTGGTGCAGCAGGTAGTGCCGTTGACGCTGCAACTGACGCTGTTGCGGGCGCAGCAGGTAGTGCCGTTGATGCGGCTACCGGCGCCGTTGCTGGCGTAGCAGGAGGCGCTGTCGATACAGCAACAGATGCTGCCACGGGAAATATCGTTGATGCGGCGAAAGACGCTGTGACCGACGCAGCAACTGATGCAGCCGGAAACGCAGTTGATGCAGCGACCGACGCTGCCGCGGATGCTGCAGCCGGTGCGGCTGAAAAGCTTCCTAGCGGTAGCTAAGGCAATAGAAATCTTCACTTAGAAGGTTTCGCCATCAAGTTTAACGGCCACGTTTTAAAGCGTGGCCGTTTTTCTTTGCACCGTGTTGGCATTTCCCATGGTGATTTTGCCACTTTTTAGTAGATCGCGTAGCCTCCATCGACGACAAACGTGTCGCCAGAATGGTAAGAAGACGCGCTGGAGGCGAGGTAAACCGCAACCCCGCCAAAATCGGCAGGTTCTCCCCAACGTCTGGCAGGGACCCTTGAAATCACCTTCGATTGGAAAACATCAGAATCCTGCGCCGCTTCGGTCATATCTGTCGCGATCCAGCCCGGAAGGATTGCATTGGCGCGGATGCCGTAACGGGCATATTCCACCGCAATACCTTTGAGCATGGAGATCAGCCCGCCTTTCGTAGCCGCATAGGCTTGATTGCGACCAGCACCTTCAATCGCAGCAAGCGAGGCAACACCGACGAGTGAGCCACCTGGATCGCCTGCCTTGGCACGCTTGATGATCGACTTGGATGCCTCTCGCAATGTCCAGAATGCCCCCTCCATATTGACTGACATGTTCTTGCGCCATGTCTCTGTCGTCATTTCCGTGAAAGACGCCGCGCCTTGTCCGATCCCGGCATTGGCAAAACAACTATCAATGCGTCCAAAATGGGCTTCGGTTTCTGCCATTGCGGAGATCACAGCCGCTTCATCCGCCACATCAACGGCCCAGCTTTTTGCAGAACCGGTCCCCAGTGTTTCAAGCTCTGCCACGGCTTTTGCATTTGTGTCTGCATTCCGGCCCCAGATGGCAACGTCTGCATTAGAGGCCGCCACCGCCGCAGCCATGCCGAGACCAATCCCGCGATTGCCTCCAGTAATAACGACCGTCTTTCCGGCAAGATCGAAAGGGAGGTAGGCCATAGAGTTATCCTTTGTGTGGTTTGACACCAGCAGGTTGAGGACTTGACCTTGGGGCCGTCAAGGTCTGCCACAACCAAGCAGGCAGGCTTTGGCAAAACTTGACATATTCGTGCAATGCTAAGCTTACGAATTTGAACTATAGGGGGCGACCATGGCCAAAAAAGCAAAAACTCAAGCTCCCAAACCGATTAGTCTTGCCCTTCAAGGGGGCGGGGCCCATGGCGCTCTGACCTGGGGTGTTCTCGATCGCATGGCGGTATCAAAAAAAGTAGACGTTAAAGCGATTGCGGCAACCTCTGCGGGGGCCATGAATGCGGTTGCCTATGCAGCCGGGATGGCAAAAGGTGGTCCCCGGGGCGCGCAAGCGGGGCTGGAAGCCTTTTGGCATGAAGTGTCCAGACGAAGCGCCCCATATTCCAAACTGCGCACGCCGGACGTCTTGAAGCCGCTTTTTCCATGGTCGCCCTTCAATTTGATGTCGGCGATGACGGCCATTGCCAGTCCATATGATTTGAACCCGTTTGATCTCAACCCCTTACGCGACGCGGTTGAGGCGGCCATTGATTTCGATGCCGTAAGGAACAGCGGCATTGACCTCCATCTTACGGCCACAAATGTCGAGACAGGGCGCGCACGTGTTTTCACGGGTGATGAAATCAACATTGACGCTGTGCTTGCATCGGCTTGCTTGCCGCAGACATTCAAAGCGGTCGAAATTGATGGCACGCCCTATTGGGATGGCGGCTATATGGGAAACCCATCGCTATTCCCGCTGATATATTCTGACGCTCCGAAGGATATATTGCTGGTCATGCTCAATCCATTGTCACGAGCGGGTGTTCCCAAAACGGCCAGCGCGATTCAGGAGCGCCTGAATGAGATTAACTTCAACTCTTCGCTTCTCGGAGAACTTCGGGCGATTGGCTTCGTGCAGAGGCTTCTGGAGGGCAATATGCTCTCCGAGAACGCCAAGCAGGAGTATCGGCAGCTCTTCCTTCACATTATCCGGGGAGGCGCAGCCATGTGCGATCTCGCTCTGGAGAGCAAGTACGATACGGATGAGAGTTTTCTCGAAGACCTCCGCGAGCGTGGCGCCGGGCTGGCAGACAAATGGTTGAGCAATTGCGTTGAAGATGTCGGCATTCAATCGACTCTTGATATTCGAACGGAATTTCTGGAAGGGGCGGCGCTCTAACGGGCAAATTCCGCACTTCAAACCTTGCCTTTTTCTTGCCTTTATGGCCTAACTCAAACTTAACAAATTAGAGTAAGTTTGTAAGAATGCTTCAAGTCAAAGATAATCTAAAACGGGTCGGTTTGCTTTTCGGCTTTGTTATGCTGATGGCATGGCCATTCTTGTGTTTGGCGCTAACTCTTCACAACGGCAATTCATAGCGGC
>CAZXXY010000036.1:6168-17379 GCA_964644755.1 uncultured Hyphomonas sp.
GCATGGCCATTCTTGTGTTTGGCGCTAACTCTTCACAACGGCAATTCATAGCGGCTTTAAGAATGACAGGCAGGCCGCGCCGTTTACGCGTTGGTTCAGCAATTCCCACCCCTCAAATTCAAGCGCCTCAGCAGAGCCGGTTTCCACTACAGCGATAGCAGCAGGGCCCAGCCAACCGCCGCTTTTCAATTGATCGAGCGCGGGAACAACCAATCCTTTGTCATAAGGCGGATCAAGAAAAGCCAGATCAAAAGGATCGCCAAGATTGGCAGGCCGAGGGCCAAGCGCAGTGGCGGATCTGCGATGGATGCGGGTGTTTCCAAACAGGCCGAGCGCCTCAACATTTGTCCTGATGGCCCCGCGCGCAGCATTGTCAGTCTCGACAAACAGCCCGAACGTCGCGCCACGGGAAAGCGCTTCAAGCCCCAATGAACCAGAACCGGCAAACAGGTCGATGACCCTTGCATCGGCCAGAGGAGGTGCCCAATCAGCATGGATCAGCATGTTGAACAGCGCCTCACGGGCTCTGTCAGAGGTCGGACGCGTCGTACGCCCTTTTGGCGTGGTGAGGGCACGGCCCTTGTGTTTTCCGGCTATAATGCGCATGCCATGCCCTTAACATTGCTTCGGTTCATGCGGGAAATGGAAAATGTCTGATTATATGCGCCGTGCCCTCGAATTGGCTGAAGATGCGGGCGCGTGCGGCGAAGTTCCTGTTGGTGCTGTGCTCGTTGACCCGAAAACAGGTGATATTGTCGGGGAGGGCGCGAACAGTCCCATAAGTTCGCATGATCCGAGTGCTCACGCTGAAATTGTGGCCATTCGGGACGCAGCGCGTAGGCTATCCAATTACCGGCTCTCGGGGCTGCATCTTTATGTGACGCTAGAACCGTGTGCCATGTGCGCAGGCGCCATCAGCATGGCAAGGATCAGCAAAGTCGTTTTCGCGGCAAGCGACGAGAAAGGCGGCGCTGTCCATCACGGGCCACGCTTCTTCGAACAACCGACATGCCATTCCCGGCCTATTGTCGAACAGGACCATGCCCTGTCTGAAGTAGCGGCGACGATGTTACGTAATTTTTTCAAAGCACGGCGGCCCTAGCCCTACATCCAGCCCATGGCACGCATGAAGTAAACCAGACCGATAACCGTCACGAGCCATTTGACCCAGGACTGGAAGCTCGCATCTTTCATACGCTCCAACACCTGCTTGCCGAGCCATGTTGCGCCCATAGCCAGAGGGGCGGCGGCCAAAATGAGCCATAGCGGCGGGAGGATCTCGCTTGCTGGCATTTGCGCGGCCATCAATAATGGTGCCGTCCAGAACCAGATTTTGATCATGTGCGAAACGCACTGCGTGGCAGACTTCGTTGCAACAATTTGCTGACGTGTCATGTCTGTATTCACGAAGAAGATGTCCAGAAGCGGGCCGGCGACACCTGCAAGTGTGTTCATGGCTTGTACGACAAAGCCGGTAAATTCCGCTTGGCCGCGCCGCCTGATATCCAGCCGGAACCAGGCTTTCGGCAACCATATGATGATGGGGATTGCGGACAATATGAAATAGATTGCCGTTTTGTCCGGCCGCCAGAAAACCAGGAATAATAGTCCGACGCCAGCTGCCGCACCGATCATATAGCGCCAGAAGACCTGCCACAGGATTGCATCCTTGAGCAGATAGGCACGCCAGCCATTGGCGACCATCATGATCGCTCCATGGGTGACCATTGCCATCGGGACGGCCACCACCGCAACGAGAACGCCCATCAGGATAAGTCCGCCAGCCATTCCGAAAATACCCGAAATGAATGACGTCACAAAAGTCGCAAGGAGAATAATAAGGGCTATGGCCAATTGCATCCTGTTGGCATAGGGCGAGTCTGCTATACCTCCCAAATAGAGTTCAATTTGGCTGTAGGCCAACGGGATATCGTACATGACAGCAGACAAGAAGAATGGGCCTTGGACGGTTCACAATACCGAGGTCGGGTTCGAAAATCCGTGGTTGCGCGTCGAGACCAGCCAGATCACCCATCCCGATGGATCCGCGGGAACATATGGTGTTGCTCGGTTTGCAAATCTTGCCTGCGGCGTACTGCCGATAGATGATGAAGGCCATACATGGCTTGTTGGCCAACACCGTTTTCCATTCAACGCCTATAGCTGGGAGCTGCCTGAAGGCGGCGGCGCCAGGGATGTTGATCCTATCGTTTCGACTGCCCGCGAACTTGAAGAAGAAACTGGCCTTATTGCGGCGCACTATGCGCCTCTCGGGCAATGGCACCTGTCGAACTCTGTCAGTGATGAGGTTGCATATGGCTACGTCGCCTGGGAGCTGACAATGGGGAAAGCTGCGCCTGAACCCAGTGAGGCCCTATCCGTTCGGCGCGTCCCTATCGCAGAAATTGTCAAGCAGGTCAGGGCCGGAGAGGTCACTGATGCCTTCACACATCTCATGGTGATGAGTGCGCTTGATATGGCCCGCAGACACGAGTTACCGGACACGGTCGCCCGATGGCTTATCGACCTGTGATCCACCATCACGTGGAGGCGAATTGTCGCCCTTATCCATGCAGACTGGTATTAACCGGAGCGCTGGGGCATAAGCCGGTTCCGCCCTGAAAGGAATAGGTTTTGAAATTTGGTGCCACAATCAGTCGCGTTCACAGAATTGTTGGCATTGTCTTTGGAATTCAGGTTCTGTTTTGGACGCTTAGCGGCTTTTTCTTCACCCTGTTTCCAATCGAACAAGTCCGGGGAGAAAACCTCCGGCAGGAAATTTCGCACGGCACGCTCAATCTTGAAACCATTGCTTTTGATGCAAGCCAAGCAGCCGAGCAGGTCGCCTTCATTCCTGAACGGGCAGAACTATCCATGTTGCTGGGCAGCCCCGTCTGGGAGCTTCAAGGCGCCGAGACAACCGAACTCGTAAATGCCCAAACTGGAGCACTCATATCGCCACTCTCAATAGGACTGGCCCGTGAGATTGCAGAGCAGGGCATGAAAGCAAAAGCGGGCGTTGCGGGAGAACCGTGGTTTCTCGAAACGGATCCTCCGAAGGAATATACTGGGCCGTTGCCTGTTTGGGTCGTAGAGTATCAACCGGGTTCGGTTCGGATATATATTGATGCGCATACCGGAACATTGCGCACGGTGCGCACAAATCTCTGGCGTACGTTTGATTTGTTCTGGCGCGTGCACATTATGGATGTGACGGGCGCAAACAGGATTGATAGCTGGTGGATGAAGCTCGTCTCCTTCCTCAGCTTGACGCTCGCAATTTCCGGCATGGTACTCGCAGTCGATGCGCTCCGGCTTGGGCGGATTTTTCGTTAGGTCAGCTAGGCTGAATTCCAAGCGCCGGCAGAGCGACCCTCCGGATATAGTCTTCCATCGTGCCCTCAGCCGTTTCGGGCCTTCCAAACGCCGCCAGTGAGAGAAACAGACGTATCGCTGTTTCGGCCTTTTCATTGGCCTCGGACAAGGTTCCGGCAGCATCTCCTAGAAGGTGCTCAAGCACTTTTCTGGCTACCTCGATCCCTTCGGTTGGAATGATATCCTCTCTAGTCGCGGGCAGTTCGAATGACATTGGCTTCCTGAGCACATCGACTTGATCGGCAAGCGACAAAGCGTGGAGGAACGCGGCAACAATACGCTCGCCCGGATCAGAGTGTTGCGCGGCATGTGCCTCAATCGAAGCGCTGAGAATACGTGTGCCTTCGCTAATGGCTTCGGTGACAAGCTCGCTTAGGCTCTCAAAGTGCGCATAGACGGTAGGACGGCTCAGTCCGGCTTGCGTGGCAATGGTCGATATGTTCGTCTGCTTGGGGCCATGCCGAATGATGCAGGTCATCGCCGCGTTGAGGATTTGCATCCTCGTTGTCTCGGCATTCTTCAGCGCATCATATTCTTCTATCTCAGCCATGTCCTCATATTATCGCGAGTTTGAGAACAATCATAGCCTCTTATGCCTAGCCATTGTATTTCCAATGTGAGGGCGTTTTCATAAGGGTATTTTATCGTCGGAAGCTGACGCTACGACACGTCCTGGGTTCATAATATTCTGCGGATCAATCGCTTTCTTGACTGCAACCATTGCTGCAGTCGCAGCAGGAGAACGGATGCCCATAAGCTCATCGCGCTTTAACCGCCCAACGCCATGCTCAGCCGAGATCGATCCGCCATGTTGCATCGTCATATGGTGAACTGTTTTGGTAATATCGCTGGCAATCCCCGCCAGAACGGGGTGTTGCGCATCGGCAGGCTCGCAGACGGAATAGTGCAAATTACCATCGCCAACATGCCCAAAGGCGACAATTTCACCGAGTGGCGCGATCTGTTTGATGGCCTTTGCACAATCCATCAAAAATCCGGGAATCGCTGAGATCGGAACCGAAATATCGTGATTGATCGAGGTGCCGTATGCGCGTTTTGAAAGCGGGATTGTCTCTCTAATGCGCCAGAAACTGGCCGCTTGCGCCCCGCTTGCTGCGATTTGAGCGTCAACAAGCAAATCCTCTCGGAAAGCCGAGGCGACGGCCTTTTCCAAAACATCATTTGCCATCTCGCTCGTCGGCAATGACACTTCGCACAAGACCCGCCAAGGAATGTCCGAAGGGGCAGGGTCGCGCACGTCGGGGTGGTCAGCCCGGACCATATCGATCGCATTTGCCGGCAGCATTTCAAAGCTCGTAACGGCGTCGCCGGCATAACTGCGGATGTGCGCAAGAAGCGCGACAATGGCGTTGGCGCTCTGGCAGCTGATCCATGCGCTCGCCGTCTGGACTGCGGGGAACAGTTTGAGGGTCGCTGCGGTGATCAATCCAAGTGTTCCTTCGGCACCTGCGAAAAGGTGCTTTAGGTCATAGCCGGTATTGTTTTTGCGCAATCCTGATAATCCGTTCCAGAGTTCTCCGGACGGTAAAACGACTTCCAGTCCCAAAATGAGGTCCCGCATCATGCCGTAGCGCAAAACGGCAACACCGCCCGCATTTGTGGAAATGAGACCGCCAATCGTGGCTGTCCCTTCTGAACCTAAAGACAGTGGGAATAATCTGTTTGCCTCTCGCGCAGCTTCTTGCGCTATGACCAGCGGAGCACCTGCCTCGATGATGAGTGAGTTATTGAGTGTATCAAGACCTCGAATTTTGTTCATGCGGGTCATCGAGACACAAATCTCGCCATGCGGTGTGCCGCCATCGACGAGCCCCGTATTGCCGCCTTGTGGGGTTAGAGCTACGCCATGCTGGGCGCAAAGTTTGACCAACGCCGCCGCTTCGTCTGTGCTGGCAGGAGAGGCCACGAAAGAGGTGTGGCCAATATATGTGCCCCGCCAGGGCGCTGCGTGTTGGCGTAGCTTTTCCGCGTCTTCGCTCCAGCCTGATGGTCCGAGCAGTCCCTTGGCAGCGCTAAGAAATGTCTGATCTGGCTGTGTCATGTTCTGAAGTTAATCTCGTTTGGCAGCGCGGGCTAGTCTGTCATTGATTGCGATCCCCAAGCCGGTCATCGGAATTGGAGCAATCGCGATACGCGCATATGACCGATCAAGTTGCCTTAGCATCGAGAAGAGGTTCGCCGCCGCCTCAGTAAGATCACCCTTTTCAGATAGATTGAGAGTGACGCGTCCTTTCGGACCATCAACGGGGCCAAAGCCGAGATAAGCGTCGCCAGAAACCGGTGCGGCAGTATTGAGTCGCAAGGTCGCATTGGGCGCATAGTGCCGTGATAGACCGCCCGGAGCCAGCGGCTTGGACGGGGTGTCAGGTAGGGCAACATAGCTTGAGGCGTCTATGGCGCCCGGGCGTAGCAGCATCGGCGTTTCTTCGAGGCAGGACAAGATGGTCGATTCAATCCCGATCCGGCATGGACCACCATCCAAAATCACGTCAGCGCTGTCGGACATATCGGCGAGAACGTGCTCTGCACATGTCGGGCTAATCTTGCCAGATGGATTGGCAGAGGGGGCTACGAGTGGTCCACCGAAGGCGCCTAGCAAGCTGGCGGCAACGGGGTGGGCGGGTTGGCGCAAGGCAACTGATTCCAGTCCGGCGCGCGCCAGATCGCATACGGTATGCGTTGGCGCCAATGGGGTCACCAATGTGAGTGGACCCGCCCAGAATTCAACAGCGAGCTGTTGCGCAGTTCCCGTAAAGCGGCCCTCTCTCATCGCCATATCGAGACTGGCGACATGCGCGATCAGCGGATTGAAACTTGGCCGACCTTTGGCGGCATAAAGTTTGGCCACGGCTTTGGGATTAGAGGCATCGCAAGCCAAACCGTAAACCGTCTCTGTCGGCATGGCGACAAGTCCGCCGTCGCTCAGAGTTTCCGCCGCGCGCGCTATATTCGCATCTGTAGGTTTGAGGATAAACGCCGTCATGTGGGCGATCTAGCATGATTAAGGGGCAGTGGGCGAGGCCTCAACCGTGACTGAAACAGTGATGTCCGTGCTGACCCAGTCACCCGTTGCATCACTTTCCTGTCCCAGTTCGAATGTTTCACGCGCCAGTAGGGTTTCGCCTGTCATTGTCCATACGCCATCCGCCTCGCCCAAGTGGAACCGGAAATCGACCGTTGATACAGCTTCCTTGATGGTCAGCGTCGCATCTGCGATCATCTCGCCATCTTCAGCATCTTCGGCAAGACGAAAATTTGAGAGGCTGACCGAGGCTTGCGGAAAGGCTGTCACGTTGAACCATTCGGCCGCCTCAAGCGTATTGTCGTATAGGGTGTCGCCGGTTCTCGCGCTTTGCGTGGTGACCAGAACCGAGGCACTCGCTTCGCCAAGTGCATCAGGATCAAAATTGATCGTCGCTGACCAGTCCTCAAACACGCCGGAAAATGCATTTCCACTATGTGTGCCGGAGAAGCGGATTTCCGAGGCATCATAATTGATGTCCCAATTCCCTTGGTCCGATGTCGCAGGCGTGGTTTCCGATCCTGTCAGGCTTTGGGCAATAACAGGCCCGCCCGCAATGATGCCAAAGAAGGCGAACGCGCTGCCAAAGGCGACCCAAGCACCACGTGCGGGAGCTTGCGGTGGAGTGGTTTTGCCGAACAGTCTGGGAAGCATACGTTTTAAGACGCCTTCATCGTCGGAGATTTCATGTTTCACAGCCGCAATAACATGCAACGCAAAAAGGGCAATTAAAGCCCAACTCATGATTTCGTGAATGTTTGCAATTCTCGGATAGACTGACTGGCGCGTCTCGAATGCCAGCTCTGCCAAGCCCGGCAGGTGCGGCCAGCCAATCGTCCCGTAAAGCACCGTCGCGATTGAGAAGGGTGACAGGGACACCATCACCCAGCCAGACAATGGCAAGCCAAACATCAGAGCATAAAGCGCCATATGGGTTATATGTGAAGCTGACTTCTCTACAGGCTTCATAGTCGCCGGCAAGGGCGGCGGCCTATTGGCGAGCCGCCAAACGAGACGGGCAATCATAAGCGTCAGAATCGTAATGCCAACCGACTTATGTAGCTGGAACATCCATTCAATTTCCCGATGCTCGGCGTCATACATGTTCTTTCCGAGTGCGATCATGATGCCAAGACAAAGCGCGATAATCCAGTGCAAAGCGATTGCCACACTGGTGTAGCGCTCTGGTCTAGCTGAGTCTTGAGAGGGTGCGGTCAACAGGACTACTCCGCTTGGATAAGTTCTATTTCGATCGTGACTTCAACCTCGTCGCCAATGGCTGGCAAAAGCGCCGTCATACCAAAATCCGAGCGCTTTAGATTTGCCGTTGCCGAAAACCCGATCACATCGAGATCGCCGTATCGCGCAAAGTTCCGCATACCATTATAGGTGACCTCCAGCGGTACCGATTGGGTGATGCCCAACAGAGCAAGCTCACCCGTCACTATTGCTGTTCTGTCTCCGGTAAGATCAATGCCGGTCGACGAAAAAGTAATTTCCGGGAAGGCCGCACCATTGAACCATTTCTCGTCTTGGCCAAGCGTTGTGTCCCAGTCCTCGCCGGATGGGTGATCCGTGCGGACAGACGATGGATTGATCACAGCTGTAACAGTCGACGCTGCCGGATCATCGGGCACCAAGTCTATGATCGTGTCGAATTCGGTGAAGCGGGCGGTGTATTTAGACAAGCCATTATGGCTTACCGTCCAGATCAGCGAGGCATGGGTCTTTTCCAGATTGTAAATGCCTGCATCGACCTCGTCATCGACCAGGAGCGTTGAGGCTGATGTTGAGTCTGGCGCTGCAGGAGGTGCGACAGGTGTCTCGCTTGTGTCACCACAGGCAATCAGGACGGTCACGGCCACGCCTGTCAGCAGTGTCTTTTTGATTGTCATTTTACCCCTCTCGACAAGTGTCTGGCTGGAAGCAGTTGTCACTGTTCGACGAACTCGGCTTCGATAATCACTTCAATTTCGTCACCGATCGCTGGCAAGAGCGCAGTCATTCCAAAATCGGAGCGGTTGAACGTTGCGGTGGCAGAAAATCCGATCAGGTCGCGAGGGCCGAACCAGGGAGCGTTTCCGGTTCCATTATATGTCGCGTTCAGGTCGACTTCCTTGCTGATCCCCAAAAGAGTGAGATTGCCGGTGATGATGCCTGTAAATTCACCTGTCTTTTCAACACTTGTGGATTCAAAAGTAATGGCGGGAAATTCATCGCCATTGAGGAATTTGCCATCGGTCGCGATCTGGTTGTTCCAGCTTTCCCGCTTTGTCGGGTGGTCGGTCTCTACAGACAGGGGATTGATCGAAGCGGTCACGGACGAAGCAACCGGGTTTTCGGCGTCAAATTCGATCGTTGCGTCAAAGTCCGTAAACCGCGCCGTATACTTGGATAATCCGTTGTGACTGATGCGCCATGTGATGAATGCATGGGTTTTTTCGAGTTCATATGTACCGCTATTTGCTTCTGCGAAGCTTTGTTCGCCTGCGGTAGCGCAGGATGCGATGGCGACAGCGGTCCCAATGGCGGCAAGTGTTCGGTACATGCGAGGTCTCTTTCCCAATACAAAAACTATTGCGTTATATGGAACAGTTTGTACGAGTAAGCCAGACCCAGCACAACGCTCACAGATAAAGAGTCCTTCACAATGCCGTATTCACCGCCGCTCAATGATCTCGCATTCGCACTGACGTCTATGGCTCAGGTCTCGCAGCTCGAAGGCTTGGAGGGCTTCGACAATTACGATCCTGACTTGATCGAACCTATTCTCGAAGAAGCCGGCAAACTGGCAAGAGACGTCCTTGCCCCTCTGAATCAAGACGGTGACAAGCACGGTGCGACTTTGGGGGAAAATGGCGTGATCGCAGCCCCAGGATTTGCAGATGCGTATGCTGCATTCAGAGATGGCGGCTGGATGGGGCTGGCCTTTCCGGAAGAATGGGGCGGGCAGGGCCTGCCCAAAGCCTTGGCTCTGGCGGTGATGGAAATGGTCCACAGTGCCAATATGGCATTTGGCTTATGCCCACTTCTGTCATTCGGCGCTATCGAAGCGCTTCTTGCGCATGGGACCGACGATCAAAAACGAACCTACCTTGCCCAGCTCGTCTCGGGCAATTGGACTGGCACGATGAATTTGACCGAGCCGCAAGCGGGTTCAGACGTTGGCGCCCTCACGTCAAAAGCCGTTCCGAATGGTGATGGCTCCTATGCGATTACCGGCCAGAAAATTTACATCACATGGGGCGACCATGACGTCGCCGAGAACATCATCCACCTTGTCCTTGCGAGGCTGCCGGACGCGCCCGAAGGTTCGCGTGGTGTTTCCCTCTTCATCGCTCCAAAATTCCTCGTCAATACGGATGGGTCGCTCGGAGAGCGTAACGGCATGAGATGCATAGGCCTGGAAGAAAAACTCGGCATCCACGCCTCGCCAACCTGTGTCATGGAATTTGATGGCGCGACAGGATGGCTGGTTGGCGAACCGAATAAGGGTCTCGCCTGCATGTTCACAATGATGAACTCTGCTCGCTTGAATGTCGGGCTAGAAGGCGTTGCCATCGGCGAGGCCGCCTACCAGACAGCGCATGAGTATGCCGTTGACCGGAAGCAAGGCAGAGCGTCTGGCATTGAGGGGTCCGCCCCGATCATCAATCATCCCGATGTCCGCCGGAATCTCGTCACCATGCGAGCGCGGACCATGGCTGCGCGTGCGATCTGCTATGCGTGTGGTGTGGCCGCCGATCTCGCCGAACACAGTTCAGACGCTGCGACCAAGTCTGCGGCAAAGCTACGCGAAGACCTCCTGACTCCAATTGCCAAGGCATGGTCGACCGATATGGGCGTCGAGATGGCAAGTGTCGGTGTCCAAATCCATGGTGGTATGGGCTTTATGAATGAAACGCTTGCAGCGCAGCTCTACAAAGATGCACGCATCTTACCGATCTATGAAGGGACCAATGGCATTCAGGCGATAGATCTCGCCGGACGTAAACTCTCGCTTGGGGATGGCGAGGCAATGGTCACAATGCTGGGCGATGTTTCCGAGACAGCACGTCTTGCCCGCGACACGAATGATCCCGACTTTGTCGCAATCGCTGACAGGCTGGATGCCGCCGCTGCCGCTCTTGAGGAGGCAACCGGTTGGATGGTTGAGACCATGAAAGCAGATCGTGACATCGCCCTTGGCGGCGCAACGGCTTATCTGGCATTGGCTGGTGATGTTATCGGCGGGCATTTCCTCGCCAAAGGTGCGCTGAACGCGCGCGGCGATAAAGCAAGCGCGACCCAACAAATGACGGCCATGGCTCTATTCTTTGCGGAGACGGATCTCGCAGAAGCGCCAGCACGGGTGCCGGGCATTGTCGAGGGCGGCAGTGTTCTTGCGCGGCTCAGCAGCGCGGTGCTTGATTAAACCGTACGCTCAAAAATGTAGATAGGGTCATCGGCCAGTACAGTATCGGCGGTTCTGATAAACCGAATTTTTTGGCGATATGAATAGATGCGGCGTGGTCTGGTTCGATGATGCAGACCGTTTTGTCCATGGGGAGTTCGGCGTCACGCCAAGCCAGCGTCCCGTTTGGCCTTCACGATGGCGGTGTCGAGAGCTTGCAAAAAGGCTGATCGGTCCGCTTTGGAAAATGGAGCCGCCCCGCCGATTTGCTCATTGCCTATACCGACGCGCAAGTCCGCCATAATCGCGCGCGTGGCCAATGCGCCGCCAATCGAGTTCTCGGTAAAAGGCCGTCCGCGTGGCCCGAGAACCATTGCGCCAGCCTTCAGACACCGGTCAG
>CAZXXY010000036.1:17479-22624 GCA_964644755.1 uncultured Hyphomonas sp.
AAAGGCCGTCCGCGTGGCCCGAGAACCATTGCGCCAGCCTTCAGACACCGGTCAGCCAAGGGAATATCGGCGGTGATCGCAATGTCTGCGGAGGTGGCTTGTTCTGCGAGATAATCATCTGCGGCGTCAAAGCCATCACTGACGAGTTTGAAACTGAACAAGGGATGCTCCGGCATCCGTATCCAGCTATTGGCAACGAGTAGAACCGGAACGCTATGGCGCACGGAAACTTTGTATATCTCGTCTTTAACCGGACAAGCATCCCCGTCCACCAAGATGCGAACTTTCGGGGATGCTGGAGAGGTCATCGCAGGAACGCCTTTTTCTATGCCAGTGCAGCACGCTGCATTTCGAACAGTTCGTTGCAGCCTTTCTCGGCAAGACGCAGCATTTCGCTCAACTCGTCGCGCTTCATCGGCCGTTCTTCGCCAGTTCCCTGAACTTCTATGAAGCCGCCATCCGAGCTCATCACGACATTCATGTCGGCTTCGCCAGCACTGTCTTCAGGATAGTCGACATCCAGAACTGGCGTGTCCTTGAAGACGCCGACGGAAATTGCCGCGGCTTGCTTGGTCAATGGATCGCTCGTGATAATGCCTTCGTCTTTCAGGTAACGGCAGGCGAGGGCCAAAGCGATATAGCCGCCTGTAATCGAGGCAGTGCGAGTGCCGCCATCAGCTTGGAGAACATCGCAATCCACAGTGATCTGGTTTTCGCCCAACGTTTCGAGATCTACGACCGATCGGAGGCTACGTCCGATCAGACGCTGGATTTCCTGTGTCCGGCCTGATTGCTTGCCGGCCGTTGCTTCACGCCGATTGCGTGAATGCGTCGCCCGCGGGAGCATACCATACTCTCCAGTAACCCAACCTTTGCCGCTATTGCGCATCCAGCCGGGCACTTTGTCGGTCCAACTTGCCGTACATAGGACATGTGTGTTGCCGAATTTTGCCAGGCAAGATCCTTCGGCATAACGGGTGACATTGGTTTCAAAGGTGATGTCACGCAATTGGTCGACTGCGCGGCCAGAAGGTCGAAGTGTGCTGGTCATAAGTTTGTTTCCATTTCGCGGGCAAAAGTGTTTGAGAAGGGTGAAGCGCGGTTTGCCTCATTTGTCCATTATTCGGCAGGGACTTGATCGAAATAGTCTATCGGAGAGACCAGTTCGATATCCGAACGTTCGCGAAGTTGTTCAAGGAACCAGTATTTGTGGCCCGCGCCATAGGTAATCAGGATTGTCGCCCCTTCACCTGTATGCTGATCGAGCGCACGTTCAATATATGAATAGTGTGCAGCGTTGATGGTTTCCCAGTCTCCAACGCCAAGATCATTGGCAAATAACTCGGCATATGGGGTCAGGCCTTTTTTGGTAATGGCATCATATTCATCGGTGTGAATAAAATAAGGATCATCCCTTCGCTCGCCGATCGCAGCGTTCATTTCATCAATTGCTGCCTGATAGGTCTGCCAGTCTGCTTGGCGGCTCTCATCCTTTGAAATCGCGTCGAGCGCATCACGCCGGAAGTCCGCCATCGGCCGTGTCCAACCCGCAGTTGGAATGATCTCGAACGTCATTGTTCTGGACAAGGGAAAGAGCGCATCCTTGTACTCGGGAAACCGTTGCACGCGCGGCTCGGTGACAACGCCTTCTTCAGCAAAACTACGCACGGCTTCATCAAAACGGTCTGGCGGAATTTCCGTCAACACATAGTCGGGGTCTATGGCTTCAATAACTCCTTTTACCCGGGACGTCGGATAGCGTTCGCTGGTCTCATGGGTGCCGTGAATCATACCCAGTACAATTACTCTGTTTATCTCTGCGCTCGCCGTTTGGGTTGTGTCTGGCGTCGTATCCGCAGCGCAAGCAGTCATCACGAAGAGAGCGAGTCCAAATAGATATCGGATTATGGGTTGCATGGCGTCATTCCTGATTGTTTAGCAATGCTGCACATTGGGCTAGAAATCATCGTTTCACCAGACCCATTTTTGAAGATTAAATGGAGGTGAGGAGAACCAGGACATGAGCCACACCATACCATTCTATCAGATCGACGCCTTCGCCAGTCGGCCATTTGAGGGCAATCAGGCTTGCGTCATGCCACTAGAAGCATTTTTGCCCGATGAGACACTGCAAGCCATTGCTGCGGAGAATAATGTGGCAGAGACGGCGTTTATTGTCGCGGCTGGAGAGGGGGCGTGGGAGCTGCGCTGGTTTACGCCTACTGTCGAAGTGCCCTTGTGCGGACATGCTACGCTCGCTTCTGCGCATGCGATCTTCTCGCATTTAGGCTTTGCTGAGGAGCAAGTCTCATTCCGAACACGCCAGTCCGGTGAGCTTAGAGTTTCACGTAAGGCGGATGGCTATGAAATGGATTTTCCGGCTTCACCTGTAAGAGAAGTAGCCGTCGAAGATGAGGTCGAGGCGGCGCTAGGCGCTCGTCCGGTTCAGATGTGGGCAGGTAGTTTTCTGGCCTGCCTGTTCGAGACGGCGGAAGAGATTGAGGCACTGCGTCCGGATCCTAAGGCGTTGGCTGTTTTGGGGGCGGGCGAGGGCGTCTCGGAGCGAGGCAATATTGGATGTTTGGCGATGGGCGGTAAAGACGGCGCAGATGTGACGAGCCGTTTCTTCGCGCCGGCCTCTGGTATTGATGAAGACCCGGCCACAGGAAGCTGGCACTGCATGCTGGCGCCAGTTGTTGCCAAACAGTTCGGTCGGGCAAAGCTCAACTGTTTTCAGGCCTATGCCGGTCGTGGCGCCTGGATTGGCACTCAGCTCGATGGTGATCGCGTAAAACTCTCGGGGCAGGCAATCACCGTTATTGAAGGCAATTTTAGACTGTAGCTCGTTTATATGGCCGGATTTTTCGGGCGTGCTGGCCGCTGGGCGAGCCAAACCCCGCTAAGGATAAGAGCGAAAGCCAGTAGAGCGTTCCAGCTCTGGACTTCTCTGAATATGAGAAAGCCGATCACCGCTGACAGAACGGGAACGAGATAACCTGTCAACGCCAGAAAAGTAGCTCCAGAGCGCTGAACCACCATCATGTAGAGGAGTGATGCCAATGCAGAGGGACCAGCGCCGAGACCGACAACGCTTAAAAATTGTGTCGTGCTCGGGGAAACGGTTTTCCAGTCCACTATAAGCAACATTGGCAAAGATATCAGAGCGGCCAAAGTGACGAACCCAGAAGCGAAAACCAGCGGCTCCATCTTCGGCGCCATTCGTGCGAGCAGGGTAGAAGCTGCGTAGAACATTGCGCCGGTTAGCAGAAGAATGTGCGCCGTTGCATTTGTTGATCCAAAGCTTTGGAAGACTTCAGGCCCGAAAAGGGTCATAACGCCGATAAATCCGACACCTATACCCAATGCTATGCGGGAGTTGAGTTTTTCGTCTTCGAACATGAAGTTGGCGCCGGCGACGACGAAGATTGGCGCCGCTGCCACGTAGAGCGCAGCGAGGCTGGAATCCACGTTCTGCTGGGCAACCGCAATGAGAAAGAACGGCCCCGTCATACCAAGAAATCCCATCCCCGCCATCATGGCCCAGAGCCTGAGATCGGAAAAAGGCGGATAGCGTTTGCCGGTCGCGACAATCACAATATTCAAGATAATCGCCCCAATGACCAGTCGTCCCGGAATCACCAATAGGGGCGGCAGGCCATGGGCACCAAAGACCGCGCCCCGCGTCATAGCATATGCACTGGCCCACAAAAGGCTCAAAAAGATAAAGAGAAACCAGTCCCGAAGATCGCGTTGTGCTGCCATACGCTTTGGGTCGCCCTAGTCGCAGTTCGGGTCAAGTCGATATAGCGTATTTCGAAGCAGGTCGGTCATCCGTCGCCAATCAGTTGGTTAACAAAAACGGCAATTCTGTTAACCAACTGATTGTTGAATTAACCTCTTGTTAACGATACAACTTGTGCATCAAAAGGGCGAGAAGCGCCAATTTCCAACAATTAAGTTTTCTTCGCAGGGGCAACGCGACATGAATCCATATTCCCGATTCGATAGGGTATCGAATTTACTTGCGGCTGGTGCAGCCGTGGCGACTGTACTGGCTTTTGGTCTTCCAGCATTTGAGGGTATAGCTCGGTTTACCAATGGCGAAACCGGGCCAACCCTTATGGCAACAATAGGTGCGGGTATCGCTTTGCTGGTTGTCGGATGGCATGCACTGACCGGAACAGTCTTCCCGCTACTTTTCCGTATCACCGCATTGCGAAAAATCGTGCTGGGGAAGTATTATATTGAGGGGACCTGGCTACAGGCAGAGCGAGGTTCCGAGGAACGCCGTATGTCTGTTATAGACATTCAGCCGAATGGGTATCAGTTCATTTTCTCCGGATACGCTTTAAACGAAGAGCTGGAAATCGAAGCGAATACACTTCTGGAGTTTTCACGGTTCGAATGGCCGTTCATGGTCTACAAATACCGCAATTCGCTTTCTGACGGCGCTGATGGCAAACGTGAAGGTGTTGGAGAAATCCAACTCGAAATGAACCAGTCGTCAGCGAGGCGTTATAACGGTTTCCTGCAATACTTACGCAATTCCGAGCGGATGAAAATCGAAGGCGCGAAACTCACTGTGCCGTCAGAGGTTCGTAGCCTCCGCAAGTTGGATGGGCGTCAACGCGTGTTTCAAAAATACTGGAAACTCTTTTTTCATCGTGCAATGCGGCCAAGCAATTTTGCCCATCACCCTGCGACCGACGCCGAGATTATCAGCAAACCCTTCTTGCGGGATTCTGATGACCTAAGAACGGCAGGGCGAACAAATCCTAATCAAACACAAGCAGTAACCGTAGACCGACGCGATCCGAACCGCAGGTCCGCCGCCACCCAGGGTTCGACCATCGTCCCAAGACGGCGATCAACGGATTGGCAACAAGCCGCTCAGTCCGAAGGTGATATCCAATTCAGAGTTCGCCCTCCCGAGATTAAAACCGGCGTGAAGGATTAGGCTCAAACCGAATAAACCTGTACTACAATTATAGCAGGTTTGCCCCGGGGCGGCGCTCTCGAAATGAGAGTGCCGCTTTCGTGTCTTTGTCGAAGCATTTGCGTCTGCAGCCGGTTTCTGTCATACGGACTGCGGGCCAGACATCCCCAACGATGTCCAGCCTATCTGTAAGGATAGGAGTAAAACAG
>CAZXXY010000037.1:0-22539 GCA_964644755.1 uncultured Hyphomonas sp.
TCGAAGACCAGTTCTTGTTCGAGAATGATCAAAGCCCGCGGATTACCTTTGGTGTCCGAGCGTCGTTCTAAGCAAACAGCTTAACTTACAGCAAGAGGCCGCCTTCTTTGTGAGGGCGGCCTTTTCTTTGCCATGGTGAGGCAGAGGCCGGCCCTGACCATCGATAGGCGTTTTCCTCAGAGCTCTGCCTTAAGCTCGTTCAGGAGGATATAATGATGGCCCGGAAGAGACATAGGCGTTGACGGGGAACAACGTACTCCCTTCAGATTCGAGGCATTTCGGGCTGGACCACCAAGTCCGGTTGGCTTTGACAAATACGCCTTGGGGACCATAATGAGGAGGTCAAAGAGGTCGCCTTAGGGGCAGACGAAACAGTATCGACGAAGCGGCGTAAAGCGGGAGCGATATGGGGTTATAATTTAGGGGGATACATCTGGTGAACTACTCGCTCGCGCGCGCACTTGATCGCGGAGATTTTTTGTTAGCGCCGGGTGTTTTCGACATGATGTCACTCCTTTTCGCTGACAAGCATGATTTTCAAGCCTTGTATTTTTCCGGCTATTGGAATGCGGCCTCTGCTTTGGGGCTGCCTGATGCCGGCCTGGCAACCTATAGCGACTTCATTTCCCAAATATCGAAAATGACGAAAATGACGTCGACACCGCTCATTGCCGACGCAGATACCGGTTTCGGAGGGTTGTTGAATTTGGATCACACTGTGCGGGGGTACGAAGCCGCTGGTGTCGCTGCGATACAGATTGAAGATCAGGTCAGTCCAAAGAAATGCGGACATCAACCCGGCCGGCAGGTTGTTCCGATCGAGGAAATGGTGACGAGAATTCAGGTTGCTGTGGCCGCGCGTACAGGGGATGATTTTTTGATCATTGCGCGCACCGATGCAAGAGATATTGAGGGCTTGGATAAATCGATTTTGCGTGCGCAGGCCTACCGTGCTGCGGGGGCTGACATAACTTTTGTCGAGGCACCGCGGTCTGTCGAGGAGATGCGCCGTATTTGCGAGGAAATTGACGCGCCGCAAATGGTGAACATGGCCCATGGTGGCCGTGCGCCGCTCTTGTCGGCATCGGAGCTTCAGGACATAGGCTATGCGATTGCTATCGTACCATCGGCACCGGCGCTTGGGGCGCTTCAGGCCCTGAGCGAGGTCTATGCAAAGCTGAAAGACGGTATAACCAATTGCGGCGAGCAGGTGCCCCTATACGATTTTCAGGAGTTTTGCGACGATATCGGTTTCCCTGACATTCGCGCTTTCGAAAAGAAGTGGGCGGACAAGGACTAGGAGATCTTGAGTGCCAGTTGGTCAGGTTGCGCTATTTGCCAGCTCTGACACAGTCATGAAGTTTGCGATTGTTTTTAGCTGGTTCAGTGTTCTTCCGACGGTTTTGATCCGGTACGGCAATCCGCTTAGATACGGGGTAAGCGTAAAGGCGAAGCCTTGAGGTGCTTCGGCCGTCGCAATGGCGGATGAATACGCCGACGCCTCGATGAGTTGCTCAGCCCATTCGGCTTCAGAGTGACGCTTTTCAACCAGAATTTTGCGATCATCCAACTCGTTCAAATTAGGCACCATGACAACTGGGCTAGTATTGGTGCGCATTGGCCTCGGTGTAGAATCGAATTCCCAATCCAGACAGACCGAAAACCCGTTCTCGGCGATCATGTCGAGGGTTTTTGGGCTTTGTTGGCGTGCCGGGCTCATCCATGTTTTCGGATTGAGATCCGCACGCGTGAAGCAGGCGCGGGCCTGTTCGACATAAGTTGCCTCACGCTCCGGGTCGAGCCCGCCCCAATGCAGGCAATCCATATCCAGCCCCAGTGCCGCAATCTCGTGACCATCGGCAAGAATTCGCTCGGTGAGCGGAGCTATATCAACAAGCAGCTTTGCCGAAATCGGAAAGGTTGCTTTTAGACCCAGATCGCGCAGCACTTTTAGCAATCGGAAAACACCAATGCGATTGCCATAGTCACGTGTCGTAAAATGCCTGAGATCCGGGTAGGGTGTGACCATCGCGCCGGGCGCACGAAACGGGATGCCTTCAGGGTTGAGGATGAACCGTTCTATCGGAATGATGATGGCGAGGCTGGCACGGGTTCCGTCATTCGCTGCTTTCGCACCATCGGTGTAGGACCAGTCGTAACGGTCGTGGTCTTGGCCGTAGCGACGTTGGGAGTAGTCGAGATAGTCTGGCGGCAGCTTATCCGTCATGAGTGTCTCCTAATCCAAACCCTGTTCCAGGGCGGGCAAGCCCGCGCCCGGATATATCTTCCAAGGTTTGGTCCCAATAATGCGTGCCGTACCAGTCCGCAATTTCCGCAGCGGTGGCAAACCAGACATCGTCCTTGTGTTCGCTTACATGTTTGAGAATGCGCTCGAATGGGCGAATGCGATGAGGCTGACTAACAAGATAGGCATGTAGCGGAATACACATAACGAGGCCGGTCTCCTCGGATTCTTCGAGCAACTGATCGAACTGAGCGATCAGAATATCTGCATAGCGTTCCGGCGTCATCGCCATCGCGCCATAGGTGATGACATCATTGACCTCAAGCGAGTAGGGCATTGAGAGAATTTTGCCGGTGCTTGTTTTCAGCGGCTGCGGTTGGTCATCCTGGAAGAGGTCACATGTATAGGTGAAGCCATATTCGGCAATCAGATCAATCGTGCGCTCAGTGTGTGTCAGCGCTGGCGCCAGATAGCCGCGAATGCGTTGACCAGTTGCGTCTTTGACCGTCTTGATCGCATCCTCGATGATCGCCCGCTCTTGGGCTTCATCCATGCCGTAAGTGTAGCGCGTATTGTAGATGCCGTGTGAAAAGAACTCCCATTTGCGTTCATTGCAGGCCTCAATGATTTCAGGGTGGTGCTGGCAGAGTGCGGCATTGAGTGACACCGAGCCGCGCAGCTCATACTTGTCCATGAGCTCCATCAGACGCCAATGGCCAACGCGGTTGCCCCAGTCGCGTTGGGAATAAGCGACCACATCCGGAGATGGTTTTGGCCAGCCTGGTCTTTGCGGATTTACGGGTGGGAGATATTCGTAGAACTCGACATTTGGCGCAATCCAGAAGGCGAGCTTCTTGCCTCCGGGCCAGCGCACCAGCGGACGGTTCTCATACGGCCAATAATCATAAAGGTTCGGTGCGCTTTTCATCGCTTGCTTTCAAGGTTGGCGACAACTTCGGCGACATCAACCACATCAGCATATTTGAGCAATAGATCCGTCAGGTTGGCGAAATGGTAGCTCTCATGCTTATCGGCGACGCACTCTATTGGTACGATCGTTTTGTAACCGCGTGACAGGCTATCGACGGCCGTGGCACGAACGCAGCCCGAGGTCGATCCGCCAGTGACGATCACCGTGTCGACCTTATGCCAGACGAGATAACTGGCGAGTGGCGTTTCGTGAAACGCGCTGGGCATGCGCTTTGTGAAAACGAAATCCGTTTCAGCTGCAATCTCACAGCGGGGATCAAGCTGGTGGCGCGGCGAGCCGATCTTGATATTCTGCAAGCTGTCTTCGGTATTCGTACGCGTGCCCCAGACCCCTGCATCGCCTGCGTCTTCTTTGAACGCGACTTGCGTCCAGATGACCGGCATGTTCGCATTGCGCGCTAGATTGGAAATTTGGTTCACATAATCGATCTGTTTGGGATTCGTGACATAGGCCGTTTTTGGAAACAGGTCGGGGCGGGTATAGGCTTGTTGGATATCGACATTTACAATTGCCAGCCGATCTCCAAACCCGAATTTTGCGCGCGTTTGATTGGCTCTGATCTCGGCGAATATCTCACGTGCTGTGGCATCGCTGGTGGTCATCGTACTTTCGAACGTCATAGACATTGATTGCTAGCTCACTCTGATTCTGGACTTCTGGAACCCTAAATCTCTTACGCGATCGCCCGGAGTGCAAGTCCGAGAATAACCGCACAGCGGATTTGTGCTCACCGGTGAAATGGTCTGCTGATGGGATTACGAGCTGCCAGCTTCAAACCCGACCTTTAGAGGCGATGAGTTGAAGATTAGCACAGTGTCGAATTGACCGTTCTTGTCGACTGTAAAGAAGTTGCAATTGCGCATTTCCAGCGTATCGCCCTCCTTGTCTACAAGCGTTACAGTGAAGTGGGTAGCAATGGTCTGGCCCTCGACGTCAACGACGCTGACATAGTTATGGAAATTGACTGAGGGAAAGTTCGATAGAAAGTCGATAAAGTGTGTGCGAAGGGCATCGGCACCGACATAAGTGTAATCCGCGGAGGTGAAACTCATGACGCAATCGTCTGACATCGTCGCCAATATGCCTTCGAGCTCATGGTTGTTGCAGCCATCGAAATAGGCCGTGTGCGATAGGGTGATAAGTTCATCTCGGGTCAGCATGGGGTCTTTGTCTTTCTAATTGTAGATTGGTGTCAGAGCCGTTCTAACGTCGGTGTGGGCGTCGAATTCCTCAAAGACTCTCGCAAAGTCGGAGGCAACGATATCCATCTCGGCATAGTCGAGGCATTTTGCGATTTTTTCGAGCAAGTCGTTTCCGGTGAACGGCCTCTCAATCGATCCCCAAGGCGCGTGACAGGTTGCGGTATGGCGGGTTCCGTCATTCATGACAATGTCGACCTCAACCGGCGACAAAGTGTTTTCCGGTGCGTCTTTGATAACCTTTATTTCGAGTTTCTTTGCGAGCGCAAGACCACGTGCTGTCGGGCGAACAGGGTCGGTAAAGGCGCGGGGGTCAATGTCGCCATGATAAGCAAACATTGGCAGCACGAAGGGCAGACAGAGCCGTGCATAGCCAGGTGACATTTCCTCCTTGATCTCCCGGTCCACGAGGACTGAGATCAGAGGTGGGGCTGTGACCGTGACTTTTGCAATCTCGTCGGGATCGAGTGTTCCAGCGCTTTTCATATCGCGCAAGACAGTCAGAACGCCATGCGTTGCCCGTCCGCATGGAAAAGGCTTGTAAGCGGTTTCGGGGATACGCCAGACTTTGCCAAGATCATGCGAAAGCTCGGCGAAATTCCCCATCCGTTCGAAGATCGAGAAGAAGCCGAACTTTCCGGTAAAAATATCAACCGGCGCGGCAATACCATTTTCCGCAAGATCAGCAGCGTAAATGGCACTGCGAGAGCCAGCGCCGACTTGCATGGACAGAGTTGACGTGCCTTCCCAATGGGCTTGCATTGTTCCGCCTGCGAGCGAATAGGCCAGTCCGAGGGTTTGCTGTGTCAACTCGACCGAATAGTTACGCACGCGCGCAATGGCGAGGGCTGCGCTGATGGTGCCGCCTGCAGAGGGGCGAAAGAAAGTCGCCGTCGATCCCGATGAGAGACCAAGTATGGTAAAGAATTCAGCGGCCGCAATCAGTGCTGCAAGAAAGTCCTCTCCGGTAACCTTGCGCACCTCGCACTCGGCGAGCAGGGCGCCTACGGGGGTGCAGAACCCGATCGAGATCGCCGCCTCGTGCAAGGAGTCCCATTCGAGGCAATGGGCCTTGTATCCATTTACAAACGCGGCATTCGCCGGGCTAAGTTGCACATGAGAATCGCCAAAGACGCGCGCTGTTCCTGCCTGTTCGCCATCCCAGATCTTTGCCGTTTCGAGAATTGGCGCAGTGCTTGGGGAGACGTGGCCGGCAATCGTGACGGCGCAGGTGTCCGCCAGGAAGTTTTTCGTCGCTTCGATGACTGGGGTCGGTATATCTCCGAAACGGATGTTCGCACCAAATTCCGCAACCCGATCGATAAGACTGGAGTCGATATTACGTTGGCCGGTCATGATTTAAGCTGCTCCACCATTTCTTCGACGGATTTTTCAGTACGCTGTAGGGACTCTGCCTCTTGAATCATGCTTCGCAACAGACGCGTCGCGAAAGCCAGGCTCTCTTGTTGGCGCTCGCGGCCAGCTTCTGGGCCAGGTTCATAGGTCTCGATGTCATCTCGGTCGATAAGACCTTTGGATGCGAGAACTCGCTCGAGTGTATCCGCACGTTCGCGGGCGACCGAAAGTTCGGTTGCCAAGGCGGCGATCATCGCCACGAGATGATCGGACATAGGGTCGTTCCCATATCGCGGGCGTTTCCCTTTGGCCTTGGTGGCAGCCATTATGATTAGATCTTCAAAACTGTCCGGTGCAGGTTGCTTCTTGTCGGTCATGATCTGGCTTTCCATGCGCCATAGGCGTTCCAGGCGGGTGAGCGCCCATGTTCTTCAAACTCTTGAGCTTGGGCACCGCTCATTGGCGCCCTGAGTGCGGCCTGAAAAGTCTGTTCGCGCCCGAATCCGAGATCACCGAGCATCTCCAACAGGTCGACTTCATGCATGGCCGACCAAAAGGGTTCATTATTATTGTAGGCATCCCAGTCGCGGATGAACTGTTCGAAGATCGACATATCCTCTGTGTATTGCGGCTGTTCGAGGTGCAGCATCAAGCCGCCCGCATTCAAGGTGCGATAGGCCTCTTTGAGGAGGCGAGGCAGCGACGAACCAGACAATTCATGTAGGAAGATCGACGTCATGACAACATCGAAAGAGCCATCGTCAAACTGGCTGAGATCTTCGCCGGACGCTTGGATGAACTTGATATTCTCAATGCCGATAGATGTAGCGCGCGCGGCAGCGTAGCGGAGCATCGGCGCCGCAACGTCGATGGCAACAAACTCTGTGTCCGGAAATGCTTGTGCCAATCCAAACAGGGAATGTCCCACGGCAACGCCGATATCGAGAATGCGTTTGGGGGCAAAGTCGGGATGCTCCGATTTCAACCATGCGGCCATGGCGCGTCCCCCGCCATCATTCAGCGGGCCTATGGTGCCGCTTGTGGTGACGAACAATCCCATATCGTAATTGGCCGCTGGTGCGACATCACCTTCCACGCGTTCGCGATAATAGCTTCCGGGCATGCAATGATTGTCGACTTCGCTAACATAGCGCGGGGTCTCAATTGCGGGATCAAGCGTCAAATTCTGATGTGTGGCGTTGATCTTGGCGGCGCGGTCGGCAAGGCTTGAGAGCTGGCGCAATGTTACCTCTTGGCCAGTCATCTGGCGGACTTCCATAAGCGAACGCCGCATCGACCCCCACAGACTATGAAAAGGGTTCGCATTCATCGCTTTACGGACTTCATGCCGGTTCGCCGGAGGGCGGCCGTTCTCGCGAACAAAAGCAGGCTCGACAATTTGCTCATAGGTCGACTGATTGCCGGGCGCGACACGCTGCGAAAGCACGCGGTAGGATGACATCAGGAAATTGAGCCGCGCCCGTTCATCGTGCCCTAGCTCTGGGTATATGCCGTGACGTTCCGCCTGTGTTACTGTGGGCGGGGCGTCATCGAAGTTCGGTTTTGTGGAGTCTTTGGTCAATGTGCCACTTTCGCTATTGCATTAGGTTATGCGTTTTTCCCGAATAATCGTTCTACCTACGAGTTCATGATCGACAAACCACTGCCACACACGTGAACGCATGCTGCCATCAAGCGTTTGTTGAATGATCTCGTGCAAGGTCGCATGCGGGATGTCAAACGGCGTGTAGCCTTCAATCTCTGTTCGGTGCCACGACACGCGGATGGTTGCGAGATCACCGACGCGTACGGGTTCTTCCCAGACATGTCCGTAAGAGCGATCGGTCTCCCAAGAGAGCTGCGTGATACCAACCGAGGCGGCTTTCTTGTCGAGCCCAAACCGAAACTCCAAGTCTTCGGCACGGCCATCTTCCCATTCATACTGGTTGCGTTGGTGATACTCGTCCGGATGACTGTCGGGGAAAACATGGGTGAGCCGTGACTTGTGCCTGTCGAGTTCTTTTCCGTCAGCATCCAAATAGATATAGACGCCTTCCCAAATGCCTTCAGACGTCGCCATTTGAGGCATCAATTGCTTTACACGGTTCATTTTCCGCTCCCATTGTCTTGTCTGCAAGAAGCACTTGCACACCCAGTATATAGGAAAGCACTGGACGGGGCAGGGGTTCTACTGCATACATTATTCCATTAGGGAATAATATGAAGCTCGCTCAGATCAACGCATTGATTGCCATCGTGGATGCGGAAAGTTTTACCGCTGCTGCCGAGGCTTTGTCGATATCCCAGTCGGCCTTGACCAAGACGATTTCCCAATTGGAGACAGATCTCGACGTGAAACTGTTCGAGCGCGGTGGTGGCCGACGCGCTCGACCCACGGCGTTTGGCAGGATCGTCTATGAGCGGGGGGCGGCCATCCTCTCCGGGGCAGAAGAAATGCAACGCTATCTGGCGCAAGTAAAGCAAGGATACTCGCAAGCGATACGGATCGGCTTTGGCGTGTCTGTTCCGGGCCAGCGCATCACGCGTATTACCGAGCTATTGCGCCAGAAGCTTCCCGAGAGCTCGTTACGAGTGCGCACGGGCCTGCGCCGGCAATTGATGCCGCGATTGCGCAAAAAGGAGTTCGATTTTCTGATCGCAATGGAAAGCCGCGGCGATGATGCGGAAGATCTGACGCTTGATCGGCTCTGGGAAGACCGGTTTTGTGTTTTCATGTCACAGGAAACGTCCGCCAGACTTGATACGAACAAAGATGGGAGTGGCGTACAATGGCTTGCGAGTGATCGTTTGGCTGAGCTTGATTCGAGTGCGTCGGAATATCTTGGCGAATTCTTGCCAGCAGCAACGGTGGCGGCTGTGGACGCTTATGATCGCAGCATCATGCCGGCGATGCTCAAGGCGGGGCCATTTATCAGCGCTTGGCCATCGGAGACATTTGCAGACGAGGTGGCGCGCGGAGAGTTGGCGGCCCTCGAAATTCCTGCTGTGAAGGGACGTCATTGGCGCAGCCGGATCAACATGGTGTCGCTCAAGGGGGGGCAAAGACCTCGTATTGTGTCGACGGCACGCCAATTGGTAAAGCGCATGACCTTTGATTGAGGCCAGCTCAAGCCGATTGCATGTCTTCGAGCTTCTTCGATATTTCGCGGCCGGCATCTATCAATTTGTTTACAAATGATGTTTCCGCTTCATCGAGACTCAAACTGGTCCGAAAGAAAATAACAGCGATAGATGCTGCAATGGTTCCATTTATGAGAATAGGCACAGCGAGGGAGGAGGTTTTGCCTGGATCGGACGAAAACAGATTGTGGGCTTGAACAGCATAGCCCTTGTCGCGGATTGCTTGCCAGAAAGGTTCATCATAACGGGCAGGGTTGATCCGGCCATGGGCAGCAAACTCGACGTTCTTCAGATTGTTCAGAATTTGTGACCTCGTGCCTTGATCGCAATAGGCAAGATAGGCTCTACCCGTTGCGCATTCAGTAACCGGCATCGTAAAGCCCGGATAATAGCGCGAGAGCGTCAGAGACGTCATGTGGTGCGTTGAATCGAGCAGCACCATGCAGCTTCCGACCCGCGTTGCCAGTGAGATCGGCCAGACCAGGTCCGAGCAAAGTTGTTCAAGTGTCTGGCGTGCGACGGTCACCAAGCTACTTTCTTGTTGATACCCAACAGCAAGGCTTTGGACCATGACCGTCGGGCGGTAGCGTTTGCGGTTTGGTTCGCGCTCGATCATTTCCTCTTGCAAGAGCGTGGTCACGATCCGGCAGACAGTCGGATATGGGATTTCGGTCTCGCGGCTGATCTCCGTCAGATTCGCCGATCCTTTGCGATTGATGACTTTTAGAACGGAAAGGCCTCTGCTGATGGCGCGGATAGATCCGTCTGCATCTTCTTGTTCAGCTGCTGCTTTATCTTTAACTGCTGTCTTTTTTGCCATCTACTTGTCCTAGTATATTGTCGCCCAAACGACAGAGCCGTCCAGAGCGTTAATCGGTAACATATTCGCCTGCCGAAGAAAATGGGGGCTCATTCCTTCCCAATAGATTGCTGCGCGCTATAGCAATGATTAGGGATATCTAGCCGCTTGCCAATCGGGACGAGTTTTATGGAACGATCAGACGTAACCGATATTGCGGAGACACCGCCAGCTGGTTCCGAATTCGCTGACGGTTGGAAACTGCTCGTCGCATCCTTTATCGGCGTTGCCATCGGATTAACTGCAATGCCGTTTTATACCTATGGTGTCTTTGCGACACCATTGCAGGCTGAGTTCGGCTGGTCACGTGGTGCGGTGCAGTTGCCATTATTGTTCCAGACAATGGGGGCGCTTCTTCTGTTGCCTTTGGTCGGGTGGTCAACCGACAAATATGGCGCGCGGCCCGTCGCTTTGTTGTCTTTGGTAACCTACTTTCTCGCTTTCTCATCGTTTTCGCTGCTGACAGATAATATCTATCAATATTATGCAACGGCCTTCTTGTTGGGCGCATGCGGCGCCGGAACCATGCCGATCACATGGACGAAGGCGATCATTGGCGCGTTCAATCGTCATCGCGGCATCGCGCTTGGATTGGCCTTGATGGGAACCGGGCTAACGGGGTTTGTTGCGCCAGCTGCTGCCAATTGGTTCATTGAGGACCATGGCTGGCGCTCGGCCTATCTGATGCTAACGGGCGCATCTGCGATTATTGGCTTGCCAGTGGTTTTTCTTCTGTTTCACGAGAGGCGCAATAGGGGCGTTGAAGACACAGAGACCCTCACAGGCGTGTCCTTCCGCAAAGCGATATCGGGCTATCGCTTCTGGTTGATTGCGGTTGCGTTTTTTGTCATCTCCTTTGGCATTGGTGGGTCGATTCCAAACCTGTTTCCGCTGTTTACAGGTGAAGGGTTTGCGCCAGCCACGGCGGCCGGCATTTTATCTTTGATCGGCCTGTCGGTGATTTTCGGTCGCATTGTCACCGGCCTTCTGCTTGATCGTTTCTGGGCACCGGCGATTGCTGCGGGACTGATGGCGTTGCCCGCCATTTCATGCGTCTTGCTTATGATTAGCCCGGGGGAGCTGCGAACAGCATATATTGCCACGGTCCTGATCGGATTCGCCGCTGGTGCGGAGTTCGACATAATCGCGTATTTGGCCTCTCGCTATTTTGGATCGCTCAATTACAGCAAAATTTACAGCGGTCTGTTCGTGTCTTTCGCCATAGGAGCGGCGGCTGCTCCGGCGGTGTTTGGCGCCGTCTATGACCAGACCGGAAGCTATGATGCAATCTTCGGAATAAGCGCAGGGCTCTTTTTATTCGGAAGTCTCCTATTATTGTTTTTGGGCCGGTATCCCAACTTTAACCCGGTGATCGAAAACGCCGAGGACACTCTGACTGAACGCACTCATGTTTCAGGCTGAGAATCCGCGAAACCAGACAGGTCGTCCGGTCATGGCGACCATCGGCGTTGGCGACATTGAAAGGGCGGCGACCGCCTATTGCGAGCTTCTGGGCTATGAGCGCGTCAATGCACAGCCCATGTCGCAGGCCTATGCCGATATCTGGGGCGAGTCTTCGCTCGCGGACCGGCCATCAAAATTGTTGAAGCCACAAAGCGGCGCTCCCGTTTTCATCCGATTGGTCGAAGCAGATCAGGACGCCGAAATTCTATCGCCTCCACAGGCCGGATGGTTTGCCTTGGAGATTTGCGTACAAGATAGCGCGGCACTCTACGAAAAGTTATGCCAACACGATTATTTCGAGCCATTTGCACCACCCAGAGTGCTTCCCTTCAGCGATAAGGTCTTCCCCTTTCAATGCCGCGGCGGCAACGGGGAACTGCTCTATCTCAACGAGACGCGCGGAAACCTGCCGGAAATTGACCTGCCGCTCGCAAACAGTTTTGTCGACCATATCTTTATTGTTGTCCTTGGCGCTTCGCAGATTGATGGGAGCGCTGATTTCTACACAAAACTGCTTCAAGCCAATCTGCAGGAAAGTCATGAACTGGCATATCGGACAATCAATCGCGTTTTCGATTTGCCACTGGAGACTCTGCACAAACTCAAAACGTTTGGTTCAGGCAGGAATGTTTCTCTTGAGATCGACCAATTGCCCGTTCAGGCCAGAACGAGGGGGCATTCCCCAGACATTGCGCGCGGCATATGCTGCGTCAGTTTTAGTGCGAATTCTAGTGACGAGCTCGCAGGTACGGCGACCCGCTTGTCTGATGTCCCCTATAATGGCCGACAGGTCAGCCATGTGTTCGGGCCGGATGACGAACGCATCGAATTGATCGTGATTGATGAGCCGTAGGCGAACCGACGGTAATTTTAGACAGAAGGTAGGATATGACAAAACTTGCAGGAAAAGTCGCGGTTGTGACGGGGTCAGGTCGGCGGCGCGGACTGGGCGAAGCTATCGCCCGGCGTCTGGCCGCAGATGGCGCGGCGATTGTCTTGTCGGATTTGGGAACAGCGCGAGATAAGCACACATCAAGCGAGCATATCGGAGAATCCGACGAGATGGCAGAGATCGCTGCGGAGCTACGTGAAAGCGGCGCACGTGTGACGACAGCGACGGCAGACGTGCGCCGGTTGGAAGACATGCAGGCATTGGCCGCGCACGCCGTTTCCGAATTTGGCCGGCTCGATATCTGGGTAAACAATGCGGGCATTGGGTACCTCTTCAAGCCTATGTTGGAATGTCCCGAGGATGAATGGCGCGCGGTGATTGACGTCAATCTGACGGGGTGTTTTTTCGGCGCGCAGGCGGCGGCGAAAATCATGGTCGATCAAGGCGAGGGCGGACGCATTATCAACATTGCCAGTCAGGCGGCAAAAAGCGGATTTCCATTTGCGCAGGCCTATTGTGCCTCCAAGCATGGGCTAGTCGGGTTGACGCGATCAGCTGCAATCGAACTGGGGCCGCACAATATTACTGTCAACAATGTCTGTCCCAATCACGTAACCACCGGCCTCGGCGCTTGGCAGAATGAATACACGTCCAAAGAGCTTGGCTTGACGATGGATGAGTATCTCGACCGCATGAAGGCGCGCATTCCGCTAGGGCGTACCGGGCTTCCTGAAGATACGGCCGCCGCCGTAGCCTTCTTGTGTTCGGAAGACGCCGGTTACATCACTGGTGAGAGTATGAATGTGTCGGGTGGCGAAGAGCCTCACTAGCTTTGCGAAAACCCAAGCGGCAATCCGGCGTCAGGGGTAAAGCCATAGAGCGGCTCATCCGGTAATCCGCGAGCCACAATGGTACGGCTCTCGAACAAGGCATCGAGATCGATGCCGGTTTTGACGCCCATCGCTTCGAACATAAACACCAGATCTTCGGTCGCGATGTTTCCGCTGGCACCTGGCGCAAATGGGCATCCTCCGAGGCCGCCCAATGAGGAGTCAAACGTCGTGATCCCCTCATCATAGGCTGCCAGTGCATTGGCCAATCCGAGCCCACGCGTATTGTGCAAGTGCACGCCTGTGACTTTGTCATCCCCAGCGATCCTGCGGACACTCCGGATAAGCGCGCGGACACTGTTGGGGTCCGCATAACCTGTAGTGTCCGATATGCCGATCTCGTCAGCGCCGGATTCGAGCAAGCGTTCGGTGAGTGCCAAAATCTGGCTTTCAGGGATCGGGCCTTCAATCGTGCAGCCAAAGGCGGTCGATAGGGAGGCTTCGAAATGTGGGCGTCCGCCTGCAGGTTGTGCAGCAATCAGGGCAGCAATCGACGTCGCTTCGTCAATAACCTGATCATGGGTGCGGCGAAGGTTTTTGAGCGAATGGGTTTCACTGACCGATAGTGGCAACGTCACTTTGTGCGCGCCAGCGGCAAGTGCGCGTTCGGCCCCTTTGAGGTTCGGCACCAGCACGGCGACGGTTAGATTTTCAAATTGACGCGCGTGTTCTACCATCTCCGCAGTATCGGCGAGCTGAGGCAGCAATTTTGGAGGCACGAATGACCCTACTTCAATCTCGCGAAGGCCTGCATTATAGAGCGCGGAGATCCACTGCTTTTTGATCTCGGTTGGCATCGTCGCCGCGCAATTTTGCAGGCCGTCTCTTGGACCAACTTCGCTTATCAATACACCGCTCATGATGTCATCATTCCTTCTGGTATCATATCTCGTAGACCCAAGGCCTTTGTGTTTTGTCACGCGCGATAAAAGCCTCGATATCGTCTTTGTTTGTATTGGTCAGGTCGATCAGGTCCAGCCCTCCTGTCAGGCGGGATTGATCGGTTGGATTTAGCTCGAAAGCAATTGCCGGGAGGTCGCTGGACGTGATGAGTTGTCGTTCAATGTCAATCCTTAGAACTTGTGATGCAGCCTCCCGCAAGACCGATTGGAGGCCCAGGAGATCATCTTTATTCAGAACAATAGGCGCGATAGAATTGTTGATACAGTTCGCGTGGAAGATTTCGCCAAAGGACTCGGCGATGATGGCACGGATACCAAATTCATGCAGAGCCCAGACGGCGTGTTCACGCGAAGACCCGCAGCCAAAATTTTTGCCACTGATCAGTATTTTTGCGGAATCAAATGGCGGTCGGTTGAGCGGGAAATCAGGATCGGGGCGACGTGTCTCCAGATCAAGATAACGCTGATTTGCAAACAGCCCGTCGCGAAGCCCGTCCCTGCCTGTGCTGGTGATTTCCCGTGACGGGATAATCTGATCAGTGTCGATATTGTCGCCTGTGATGATGGCAGCAACGCTTTCAATATTTTTAAGGGCATCTGGCATAATCAAAGATCCTCGCTTTCGCTGATATCTATGATCCTGCCAGCGACGGCAGATGCGGCAACGGTTGCCGGACTGGCAAGGTGGGTGCGCACATTTGGTCCCTGTCGCCCTTCAAAGTTGCGATTGGTGGAGCTTATGACCCTTGCGCCGCTGGGGAACGTATCGCCACCTGCATAGAAGCAATAGGCACACCCCGCCGCGCCCCATTCAAAGCCGGCCGTTTTGAAAATTTCGTCAAGGCCTTCCAGTTCGGCTTGGGCCTTGACCGACTGCGAACCGGGAACACAGATTGCTCGGACGCCGTCTGCCACCTGTTGCCCGACGAGATAGGCCGCCGCGGCACGCAAGTCGGAAATCCGGCCATTGGTGCAAGAGCCGATAAAGGCCCCGTCAATCTGGATGTCCGAAAGCTCTTGGCCCGCCTCAAGCCCCATATAGGCAGAGGCATCACTGGTTCCGTTTGCCCGCGTGCCATCTTCAGGACTTGTGCCCCACGTCACCATCGGGCGCACATCATCCGCATTGATCGTCAACTCGGTGTCAAAAACGGACCCCGCATCACTGACCAAAAGCCGCCACTCGCGCATGGCGTGTTCGATCAGTCTCGGTGGCGGTGATTGCGCCCGCGTTGCCATATATTCGAGGACGTTCTCGTTCGGGGAGATGACGCAAGTGAAGGCGGAAAACTCGACACCCATATTGCAAAGCGTCAACCGTTCCTCAACACTCAACATATCAATCGCCGATCCACAAAACTCGATGGCAGCGCGCTCACCTCCGGCCGCGCCGTATGTGGCGATAAGATGTAGGGCCAGATCTTTCGCTGTGGCCGGTGCCCTCAGCTTGCCGTTCACTGTTACCCGCATTTGCCTAGGCTTCTTGACCCGCAATGTGCCCGTCGCAATCGCATGCTCGGCCGCGGTTGATCCGACCCCCCAGGCGAGCGCTCCGAGCGCGCCCAGACTGCACGTATGGCTGTCAGGACAAATCACCGAGAAACCGGGCAAGACAAGGCCGAGTTCAGGGGCAATGACGTGGGTAATTCCTTGGTTTGCGTCATCCGTGTCGACCAAATTCAATCCGAATTCATTGGCAGCCTCGCGGACGGCACGAATAAAAACGTCCCCGTTCGGGGACCGTGCATCATTGGCGTCACGGTCTTCCTTGTTGGAGACAATATGGTCGATAATGCAATAGACACGGGATGGGTCGATGGGGGTGCGTTGGCTGCGGGACAAGGCATTTAGCGTTGCTGCGCCGGTGCGTTCATGCAGAAACACGCGGTCGATGGCGAGCAGATCATCTCCGTCCTCGAGTGTCATCACCTTGTGCGCGTCCCATAATTTATCGAACAGGGTGCGTGGCGTGGTGATATCCCTACTCATGCGGTACGCCGATGACATTGCGGGCGATGAGCGCGTCGATGTCGCCTTCATTTAGCGAGAGCCCACCGAGCACCGTGCGGGTATGTTCGCCTGCCTGCGGCGGGTTGCCATCAAGGCGGGGGCGGTCTGCGCCAAATTCGATGGGCAGGGCGGGCAGGCTGGTTTCTTTTCCATCCGGTAAGGTCAGGTTTATCAATCCGCCGGACTGGACCAGATGCGGATCATCAAACAAATCTTCGGGCCGGGCGATCGGCGCAAAGGGTAGTCCGGCGGTTTGCAGCGTGTCCATAAGCTCGGTCTTGGTGAGCGCCGCAAACGTCGCCCGTACACGCGGCATAATTGTATCCTTACGCCGTTCCACGCGGTTTGAGTTCTCGCGCAGACTGTCATCCTCAAGCCAGTCATCAAACCCAAAGGCGCGGCAAAAGATGGGCCACTGCGTATCAGACACGACCCCGACAAAGACTTTCTCCTCGTCTGCCGTGTCAAACACATCATAAATCGCCCACGCAGAAATGCGCGCAGGCATCGGATCGGCGGCGACCCCGGAAACCGCTTTTTGAGCCATATGCTGGCCAACCAGAAACACCGTAGTCTCATAAAGCGATGCCGTTACCTGACAGCCTTTGCCGGTTTGGGCGCGTTCTATCAGGGCGGACAATACGCCGATGACCCCGAACATGCCGCCGGTGATGTCCACAACCGAGGCACCCGCGCGCAAAGGCCGCCCCGGAGGGCCGGTCATATAAGCAAGCCCGCCCATCATCTGAGCAATTTCGTCAAGCGCTGTGCGGTTCTCATACGGGCCGCTCAGAAAGCCTTTTTCCGAGCAATAGACGAGCGATGGATTGTCCGCAGAGAGTGCTTGGTAGCCAAAGCCCAACTTGTCGAGCGCGCCCGGCCTCATGTTTTCGATGAAGACATCTGCCTTTGCGATCAGTTGCTTGGCGAGCGCAGCCCCTTCCTCCGACTTCAAATCGATGCAAACGGACTTCTTATTGCGATTGAACATCGGGAAATAGCCGGTTCCAGCTCCCTTTAGACGGCGGGTTTTATCGCCACCGATGGGTTCGACTTTTATGACATCTGCGCCAAGATCAGCGAGAATGAGCCCGACCGAGGGGCCCATAATCATATGGCTGAATTCAATCACTTTTATCCCGCGAAGTGGATGTGTACTCATAGTGGGCCTTTGCCAGATCATGTCCTAGTTCGGAGTTCATATTAGGGCATTTGTACCCTCTCAGAACTGGTGGGTTCAAGACTAACCGGCTGTCGAGCATTTCGGTTGGAAGGGTTACGTGTGAAGGCGCGTCCGATGGCCATCACATGAATACTCACCTGATGAAGATATTTCGTCTTTGGTTGTTACAAATCTTCGGTTGAGCCGCTAGCATCAACGTCGAACCATGCAGATTGAGCATTCAGCACTTTGAAAGAGGTTCCAAAATGGAAAATACTGTAAATACGTTCCAGCAGGTTCCCCATGCTGTGCTTCCCGAAGCCAATGCCGATGAACGAGCGCGGCAGGAGTTTTCCAAGAGTCTCAAGCAATATGTTCAGGAGCAGATACTTCCGGGGGTGAAGCAGGTCTATGATCAAAGATGCGCACCGCGGTTCGAGGCTAAAAATGGCCATGCTCCGCGAGACCGCCATGAAGCACGTACTGCCGTCCGCCATGATGCTTATTTTCAGAGTTATGTATCAATACAGCGCCTCAGTCAGGAACTGATGTGGCGCAGTGTTTCCGATAGTGTTGAACGTCAATTGGATGATTTGATCGAGACCGCAAAGTCAGTCGACGGTCCGGGCGGAACACTCAGCCTCGACCCCGATTTCGTTCCGCCGCGATATGCAACGGCCATTGATATTCATTGCATGCCCGGCGGTTATGCGAATGTTGTGGGTGATGACGATATCTCGGCGGGCGCGGTTTATGATCGCGGTGTGTACCTTTATGCGATGGGATATATGGGCCCGTTCAATGATGATATGGGGCGCTCGGTTTGCAATTATGTGACCCGTAAGTATCCCGAATTCTCGCCGCGAAAAATTGTGGACCTCGGCTGCACGGTTGGTCACTCGACTCTGCCCTTTGCCGAAATTTTCCCGCAAGCAGAAGTGCACGGCGTTGATATCGGCGAGGGTATTTTGCGTTATGCCCATGCGCGCGCAGAAGCGCTGGGTCACAAGGCACACTTCTCGCAGCAGGATGCTTCCAATTTGAATTATGAGGATAATTCATTCGACCTCGTCGTCTCGCATATTTTGCTGCATGAAACGTCAGGCAAAGCGATGCCGAAGATTTTCGATGAGTGCTACCGCATCCTCAAACCCGGCGGGCTGATGATACATGCCGACTTGCCACCATTTGAAAATATGGACGCCTATACGCAACTCATTCTGGACAATGAGACCTATTATAACAATGAGCCGTTCTGGGGAGCGATGCGGGATATGGATCAGGTTGCCTTGGCTGAAAAAGCAGGCTTCAAAAAAGACCAGATCTTGTTTGATACCGCACCTATGGCGATCATGGAGTTTGCGCAAGCGGCCGAATATAATGAGGACATGGCGAGTGAAGTTGCGGATCGCGACTTTGTAGCGGGTGAATATGCCCCTGGCGGCGGCTGGGAAGTTCTCGTCGCTCACAAGTAACATGATCAACACGCACACGGGACACTAAAATGACCGATAAGACATTGCCAAAGACGGTTCGGGGAAAACGGCCCCAAATGTTTGAAACTCAAGGGCTCGATTACGTTATGGCGATAACGCTGGCGCTCGCCGAGGAGGTTTCTGCTCTGCGGGATCGGCTGGATCTGGTCGAGCGGGTCGCAAATGACAAAGGCATTGTGCTTGCCAACGAGATTGAAGGATATGCACTTGATGAAGATGCGTTGATCGCGCGGGAAACAAGACGTCAGGCATATCTATCCCGAATTTTTGCAGTATACGGACAGGAGTTGTCGGAATTCGGGGCAATAGATTCGACACAAAAACATCAAGATCTGCTTGATGAGATTGCCGAACTCTAGAGAGTGTTCCATCTCTTGTTCCTGTGCAGCTTAGGGGCCAAACCATGCCTATTGATACAAATACCAGCCTGAATGCCCGGCTCATAAGGTGGGGCGGAGCCGCACTCGTATTCAGCGGGATTGCGGCCTGTACGCAGCCGCAGTCTGTCGAGCCTACAATAGAAGATGAGGCCCGCATTAGCGTCGGAGAAGCGCCAATTCCAGTTGAGCGGAGTGACAATGGTGCACAGGTGCCCCGAGACATCGCCTCCGCCGATGAAGAAGCCCTATATCTCGATCGGTTCGACCGCATGATCGAAGCGTTTTCCAATGGCGGCTCGATTACTTCAATCTACGATACGCTCGATCACGTTCCCGGTGCGGCAACTCCCGCATTGCTTGCGCGCCGTCAGGAGGGCACTGGCTTGACGCAAAGCGCACGGCTGGCAGCGATTGAATATGCTCAGGCAAGGCGTTCAGCAGCCTTGATGGTTATTCGAAATGGCGAAGTCATTCTGGAAGAGTACTTTTCCGGGAATAGCAGTGAGAGTCTCATCAATGGCAAATCACTCGCCAAACCTCTCGGCGTCTTGGCCATTGGCCGTGCCATCGAGACCGGACACATAGGGTCACTGGATCAGCCCGCATCGGACTTTCTGACGGAATGGCGAGGCACCCCTAAAGAAGCCATAACAATCCGGCATCTGCTCGGCATGCGTAGCGGACTTGCACCACAAGCGTCTGGGCCAACCGCTGATCACATTATGAACCGCGCCTATCTGCATCCGCGACACGGCGAAATTATTATCAATGAGTATCCATTGGTAAATGAGCCGGGCGCGCGCTACGAGTACGCAAATGCGAATGCAGAACTCATCGCGCCGATCATCAAGCGGGCGACAGGACAAGACTATGCCTCATGGGTCTCTGCAGAGCTAATCGACAAGCTCGACGCGGCTGGCGGTGACATCTGGGTCAACCGGAGCGGCGGCATTGCCCATTCGGGCTGTTGTATTCTCCTGCCAGCCGAGACCTTTGCGAAACTGGGGCTACTCGTTTTGCAGGATGGTGTATGGCAAGGAGAGACATTGCTGCCCGACGGATACACAGAGGCTATGCGAAGCTCCACGCCGGGGAACATACATGCAGGCCTGGGGGTTTACCTCGGTCACCCATACAAGGAATTCCGTGGGGCGAATAATCCGGAGTCGGATCCGTTTGCGACCTATCATAGCGCGCCATATGCGCGTGATGATCTTTACCTGTTTGACGGCAATTCCAATCAGGTGATCTATATGATCCCGTCGGAGGATTTGGTGATCTTGCGTGTGGGAGACACGCCATCCAGAGATATGCCTTGGGATAATGCTATCCTGCCAAATCTGATCCTTGAAGGACTATCAGACGAAAAAAGCCCGTGAGCAAAAACCGCTAAGCCATTTCCGGAGCAATGGCTGGATATTTCAGCATAGACTGTTTGAGCAAGAATGCGCGACGGCGAACAGGATCGGCGTGAATTGCTTTCAATTCGTCGGCGAATGCTTTTTGGGCCTCTTCTTGGGTCGCTTCCATCATCTTCTTATTGCGTATTGTCTGGGATTGAATGAAGCCACGCATAATGGTTCGGCGCTCAAGGTCGAAGGCGTCCAGCAGTCTTGTAGCGTCGCCATTTTCCAATAGGATTTCGCTCAATGCGGATTTTAGAACCCAGGCATCATGAAGACCACTATTCATACCGAAGCCGCCAAGTGGATTGTTCAGATGAGCGGCGTCACCGATCACGATTGCCCGGTTATGATTGTATTTTTTTACAACTCTTTGATGGACGCGGTAGACAGTGCGGTGATTGGTTTCGATTTCCTTGTCTGTGCCAAGAAGACGCGAAAAGATCTCGTCTTTATATGCGCTTGAGGTCAGTTCTGTGTCTTCCTTCCGTCCCGGCACGAGAATACGCCAAGCGGTTGGTACGCGCAGAAGCACGAGCCATTCCTCCGGATCGGAGATATAATTCACGTGCGAGAGGTCTTCGAAGTAATCGTCGATCGGCTCGGTCGTGCTCAGGGTAAGGAATTTTTCCGGATAGGTGAAACCGTCAAAATCCAGATCAAGCCATTTGCGCACCACGCTGTTGGCGCCATCTGCACCGATCAGGTATCTGGTTCGTATGTGCTCGATATGCGTTCCGGTTTCGATCGAAACATCCACGTGTTCATCCGTTTGAGTGAAACTCAGCAAGCGTTGACTGAAGCGGACATCGGCATAGGGGTGGCTTTGCAACTTGTCTGACAATAGACGAGCCATTTTGAATTGCTCGCACTGCAGCCGGAACGGATACTTCGTGGCATCGGCAAGTTCTGAAAAATCAAACTTGATCCGTTCACCGGTTTTTCTGTCACGGTGTTGATAGACCGGCGCTTTGAGCCCTTGATCTATCAATACGTCGGCAATTCCCAATTCATCGAGCATTTCTAAGGTTGGCGGATGGAATGTCGAAGCACGCATGTCCTGAGCGCAATCCGCAGCAGCCTCCACGACGATTACATCGATACCGCGTTCGGCTAGGCAATACGCCGCGAACGTTCCAACAGGACCGGCCCCAACGACAATGACTTGGCAATTTTGCATAATGAAAATGACCCCGCGGGTTTCTCAGGCTAGCTTATAAGTACCATTAGTATCGCTTTGACGGCGGGTCTGGCATTCGCAGTTCATGTTTATTCGTCTGTCGAGAATATTGCCCTTCGGCCGAGCAATCCTTCCGGTTATGCTCCACAAAACCCACGAACGCGGTTGCAATAGGTGGCGGATGGAACGATGCCTATTGTTCAGCATAGAGCCCATGCATAAGGGAGGTCTTCATGATCTTAGAAAAACCATCTCCGTCTTCAATTCATGCAGATGCGGTTGCCTTTTTGTCAGGATCGCACAAAAAGCTTCTGATCAACAATGAATGGCGCGACGCAAAGTCTGGAGCCACATTCGATGTGGCCGACCCCTATGATGGCGAAGTGTTATGCAAGGTTGCGCGCGCAGATGCTAGCGATGTTGACGATGCAGTCGCGGCTGCGCGCAAGGCGCTTACGTCCGATGATTGGGCGAATATCACACCGCGACAACGCGAACGTTTGTTGCAGTCGGTCGCCGATTTGATCGAGCAGAATATCGATATGCTTGCAACGCTGGAAAGCCTTGATCAAGGCAAACCTTTCGGGGTCGCCCGATATGCTGAAATTCCGGGGGCTATAGAGCAGTTTCGCTACTTCGCTGGCGCAACGCAGAACCTGCACGGCGCTGTGATCCCGACCTCGATCAATTACCAGCCAGCTGGGAAGAAGATATTTGCCTACACACAGAAAGAGCCGGTCGGTGTGGTTGCTGCCATTGTACCTTGGAATTCTCCACTTGTGTTGACGGCGATGAAATTGGCACCAGCGCTCGCCGCAGGGTGCACTGTGGTCTTGAAGCCTGCGGAGGATACCCCGTTGACGGCACTGCGCCTTGGAGAACTCTTTATCGAAGCCGGCTTTCCGCCAGGTGTGCTGAACATCGTAACTGGATATGGCGAAGAAGCGGGTGAGGCGCTGGCCTCGCACC
>CAZXXY010000038.1:0-22417 GCA_964644755.1 uncultured Hyphomonas sp.
GCGCGCTCGCCGAGGCCATTTTCTTCCATGAACGCAATTCTCTGGCGTAGATACTCATTCTGCCAGGTCATCTTATCAAGGTCCGTCGTATCAACTGGCTCTGCAGATGTCGCATCATCTTGTGCAGCGGCCTGACCTGCGATCACTGCCCCGGCGCCTGCTGCAGCACCAGCCACTCCGGCAACAACACTGTGCTCTTTGCTATTGGCTTCCTCCAACTGGCTTTCCAGGTCTTTGATCTGGCGCTCCAGCGTGTCGGTCTGCATTTCGAGTTCGGTCACCCGTTCGCTTTGATCCTCGACCGGAGGTTCCTCAACGTCAGGCGTTTCACTCTGATTTGACAAGCTCGTTTCAAGCGAGCGCACGCGGCTCTCCAGATAGCGGTTGCGCCATTCCACTTGCGCATGACCGGCATTGACCCCGGCATCAAGCTTTTGCGGCGTTTCGCTGTCATCGGCGCGTCCAGCCACAACCGCCGCACCTGTTCCTGCGACTGCAGCTGCTGCGGCAGTGGCGGCCAGCAATTTCTTCTTGCTGTCCGCTTTGACATCTTCAAGCTCGGTGCGTGACGCAGCAAGCTGGGCTTCTAGCGATTCCAGTTTTTCGGCCTGCGCCGCAAAATCAGCCTGCAATGCGCCGCCAGCAGAGGGCTGCGCTGCCTCGCTTGTACGCTGCGCAGCGTAAAGGCTGTCCAATTCCCCGCGCACCTGACCGAGCTCCGTGAGCGCAATATCCCGTTCGACCATTGCCCGCCGGGCACCGCCGCTGAAGCGAATACCGCGAAGCGCCCATCCCAGGATCAAGCCCAACAGGGCGGCGATCGCAATAGATAACCAAATATGGGTAACAAGCCAGACCATATCCTAGCCCCCTTCAATTACTTTGAATTCAATACGGCGATTGGCCGCCCGTCCATCCGAGGTGTCATTATCTGCCACAGGTACATCCGGTCCGAAGCCTATCGCATCAATCTGGTCTGCAGCAATGCCCCGGGCAATCATATAATCCGCGACCGCTTGCGCACGTGACCGGCTAAGAGTGATATTAAATCCCCGGTCCCCTTGCGAATCGGTGTGCCCGCCAACCTCGAAAATCAACTCGTCACAGCGGCGCGCGACACTTGTCAGTTTGTCCAGCGTATTGCCGCTCGAACGGTCGATATTCGCTCTTCCGCTCTCGAAATTCACCCGATTGTTCGCCAACACGGCCCGAAACGCTGCCTGACATGCAGCCAGTCTATCACCAGAAAAATCCAATCCGGCAATTTCAGCAACCTCAGCCTCAACAGCAACGGCCTCGATCACAGCGACATAGGGCGAGATGTCTGCCGTATCTTCTCTGAGAAAAGCGATAACACTCCCAACGGCTTCACCTGACACACGGTATTGCCCCTCCTTCGGGTCAAAGATAACAAATCCGGATTCAAACCCCAGAAAGTGAGGGATGATTGTCCGGAGGCCTGGCAGCCAATTGTCATGCTCATGGGGGGTTACAGTCATCTGATCAACGACCGATCCCTGAAAACGGGCGCCAACCAAATCCAGAATTGCCTGACGCTCGGCCTCATCAGCCACAATACCATTGAGCGTCAGAGTTCCGGCATTCAGAAAAGCAGACCAAACCCCCGCGCTACGCACATCTAGTTCCACATCAAAATTACGATCTATTCCATCCAATCCGGACCGAATTTTCTCGCGCGCATCAGGGACAGCAGCGACCCCTTCAATCCGGAGCGTCGTGTCAATCAAATCAGCGCGTCCATACTGTAAGCTCTCCAATTGCAGAAAAGCTTTGTGCGCCACCATGAGCCAGTCACCTTGTGGCTGACCATTCCCAATTTTCAAGCGGTTTTCGACCTCACCAGGGGCCATCACCTCAGCGTTTTCGAGCAAAGCATCAATCGTGCTGCGATCGGGCGCATACCCTGACAGGACAAGCTGTCCAGCCCGCGTTTTCTCAACAGACCAGAGATAAGGAGAAATCGGTGCCGAAGCGAAAACTTCATCGGTGAGATTGGTAATCGGACCGGCAATAGCACCGCCTAGCAACCCTGACGCTTCAAGCGCTTCTATCGCACCCGCGGCCGCACCATCTCCAGGTGACTGCCCCGACAGAATAGCATGCTGCCCGTCCAGCGTAATGTTTGCCCAATCATAGCCATTGTCCAACAAAACGTCAGAGGCCTGTTTTTGCAGTTTATTTTCAAGCTGTTTCGCACCTTGACCGCTGCTGTAAACAGCCCACGCTCCAACACATACGATGCCGATCAACGCGATTAACGCCAATATCCAATCTACAAATCGTCCAAACATACCTTTCCCTTAGGCCTGAGCTCTGCTTTAGCCATGCATGAACTCACTAAGACAAGCAAGCTGAGCCTGCAGCAACGGTGGCAAAAACGATGAAACACCCCCCTATTTCTATCACCAGCGCCTCAAATCCGCTGATAAAGAGCCTTCGCGGTCTTGATCGTAAGAAAAACCGCTCGGAATCAGGTTTATTTCTGGCCGAGGGCACAAGGCTTGTTCTGCAGGGAATCGAAAATGGCTGGCAAGCAGAGACTCTGGTGTGTGCCAGCACCATGCTCGATCGCCCGGTGATGGCTGATTTGATTGAGCGCGCCCAGACCCAGGGAACACGGATTGTTCAAGTCACCGACCGGGTGATGGGCCAGATTACGCGCAAAGACAATCCCGGTGCCGTGATTGCAGCTTTTCAGCAGCAAAAGCGGACACTGGCGGCCATATCGAAACCGGATAACGGCATCTGGCTGGCGCTATACGAAGTGCGTGATCCGGGCAATCTCGGCACCATTCTGCGCACGGCCGACTGCGCTGGACTGGCTGGCGTTGTCTTAGTTGAGACCTGCTGCGACCCCTATAGCATCGAGGCCGTTCGGGCTTCGATGGGATCGATTTTCGATATTCCCTTTGCCCACTCTGACTTTGCGGCCTTCAATGCGTGGCGACAGGCGGAGACGCTGCATATGACTGCGGCAAGCGTCAATGGCACAATCGGACACGACAAGGCGGCCTATGGAGACCGCGCCGTGATCTTGATGGGCAATGAACAGGCGGGATTGCCCAAGCATGTAGAAGACCTCTGTGACACGCTCGCACTCATTCCGATGCGTGGCGGCGCGGACAGCCTGAACCTCGCCCAAGCCACGGCTCTGATGAGCTATGAAGCGTGGCGGCAACACGGCTTTGCCGGCGCGCGGGAGCCCAACCGATGAAACATGACACAAAACTTCTCATAGCCGACGACTGGTCGGACTATGCCCTGCTTGATTGCGGCGACGGCATGAAGCTCGAACGCTTTGGCACCCAGCGCGTGATCCGGCCCGACCCGCAAGCCTTCTGGACCCCTGCTGCTCCAACACAAAGCTGGCAGGCAGATGCGCGCTTTGCCTCCAAGTCGGAAAATGACGAGCGCGGCAATTGGCAGATCGAAAGCCCTGCCGCCCAAGACCTATGGCCCATGCGCTGGAATAATCTGACCTTCAATGCCCGCCGCACGCCGTTCCGGCATTTGGGTGTGTTTCAGGAACATTCAGTGCATTGGCGATTCGCGCAGGATAAAATCCGCGCCGCCGGTCGCCCGATCAAAGTGCTCAACCTGTTTGGTTATACCGGCATGATGTCGCTGGCCTGCGCCGAGGCCGGAGCCGACGTGGTTCATTTGGACGCCAGCCCGAAATCGAATGGCTACGGCAAGGAAAACCAGGCCCTGTCCAATCTCGATGATCGCACGATCCGCTGGATTGCCGACGACGCCATGAAGTTCGTGGCCCGCGAACAGCGGCGCGGCAATCAATATGATGCGATCGTGCTCGATCCGCCAAAATTTGGCCGTGGTCCCAAAAATGAAACATGGCGGTTTGAAGAAGGGTTCCCTGAACTCCTCAGCGGGGTCCGGTCGCTCCTATCGCCAGATCCTTTGTTTGTCATTGTCACAGCTTATGCGGTGCGACTGTCCTATCTCGCTATTGCGCAATCTTTGGCCGACCATGTCTCAGACCTTGGCGGCACTTTGCAATCGGGCGAGATGACCCTTCCGCAATCGGGCAGTGACCGCCTCTTGCCCACGGCGCTTTATGCCCGCTGGTTTGCTGACTGATACGGAAATTGAGCAGGTCTACTCGGTGACGAGTGACGCTCCGGCCTGCGCCCCAAGGCACTCTAAACGCAAAGCCCGCCTGTCGGTCTTTTCCGTTCCGCCACGCGGCAATGGCTCATGCCGGAACCAGATTTGTGCAGGCACTTTGAAACTTGCCAAATGGTCGCGGAGAAATCCTTGCAGCGCCGCCTCGTCAAGGTCCGCCCCGGCTTTCAACTGAACCCCGGCCCCCACGGTCTCGCCGAGCCGCTCATCAGGCACCGAAAACACAGCCGCCTCGACAATATCGGGGTGCAGATGCAAGGCAGCGTCGACTTCAAGACAGGAGATATTTTCACCGCCGCGAATAATAACATCCTTCTTACGGTCGACAATTGTGACAATGCCCTCATCATCGACGGTCGCCAGATCTCCCGTGTAAAGCCAGCCGTCTCGCAAAGCCTCCGCCGTTGCTTCGGGCTTGTTGAGATAGCAACGCATGTTCGCAGCACTTCTGATCGCCAGTTCGCCGACAGTGCCATTGGCCACCGGCCTGTCATTATCATCAACAATCTTGAGCTCCTGAAGCGGCGGATACAGCCGCCCTGCCGCTCCGGGGCGGTCGACATACTCCTGACCGCGAATACCGATGCCCAAAGCATTTGTCTCGGTCATCCCGAAGCCATTTGCCGGTTCGGCATGAGGCATGGCTTGGGCAAGCTTGGCCACTTGAGCGGCCGGCCGTTTGGCGCCACCCGCTTCGAGCGAGCGCAAAGTCGGCAAGGTTTTGCCCTCGCGCACGGCCGCCTCCATAAGCTCGGCCGACATGGTCGGCACGCCGAAGAACCGGACGATGTTTTCGCGCTCGATCAGATCAATGGCGGCATCCGCGTCCCATTTATGCATCAACACCAAGCGTGCACCCGAAACCATAGACACAAGGAAGCAGGCATGGGTCGCCGAGACGTGAAACAGCGGCGTGGTCAGCAGCATCGCCGATTGGAGTTCATCGCCATTTTCGTCTTTTGGAAGCTCCACCCCCTTGCCCATAGCCTCTCGCACAAGCGCAACCATAAGCCAGCTCATGATCGCAGAGATCGCGCCGCGATGGGTCTGGACCACGCCTTTGGGATGACCTGTCGAGCCAGAGGTGTACATGACCGCAAAGTCAGCATCAGGGGCAATCTCGACGTCAGAGGCATCAGCCGACGGCACGCTGGCCAGCAAATCCTGATACCCACGTGCGGCGCTGTTTTGCAGCTCGCTACGCACCATCACCATGGAGATGCCAAGTTTCTGCGCGAATGGCGCTATGGCCCCACCGCGCGGCCCATCGGTAAAGACCAGTTTTGCACCACTATCTTCAAACCCGTAGATCAGTTCCTCTCCGGTCCACCAGCTATTGAGGAACACGATCACCGCACCGATGGAAACAATTGCCATCATCGCCACCATATATTCCGGATAATTCCGCATACAGATAGCAACCCGGTCGCCCGCCTTGATCCCGTATTCATCCACCAGCGCTTGGGCCAACCGGTTTACCTGCGTGTTGAAATCGCTAAAGCTCGACCGCTCCTCCTCGAACACAAGAAACGTCGCATCACCATGTTCAGCCACCGCCAATTGCAAAACGGCACGCAAATGCGGCGGTGCATTTTGAAACACGGGCAATCGAATGCCTCTAATCTCGGCCTCGCCAAGCGCAAACATTGGCTCATTCGTCGTGATATGCTCGATTGCTTCAGCAGCTGTTTCAAACGCCATTTTATCCACACCCTATGTTCCAACCGCTTCGACTAGACCAGCGCGTTGCGAATTGGGCAAGAGACAACCAGAGCAATTGCCGTAAGGGCATATAGGGGGCGACTTACACTGCCCTAACGGTAACCCAGCGCTTCCATTCCAGGCGCACAGGCACGCTCGAGCCGTTCAATCTCGCCTGCCGACAGGCTTTGCCATTTCGGTGTCGATTTGCGCGGCATTTTCGAGGCGGCGTCGAGCCAGTCCTTATTGACAAGGTCGGGCGCGGCGAACTGCTGGAAGGCTTCAATCGTATCGCGCGGATTTTCGACGAGATCTGTATAAGTCATCGTATGTATATTCGCGGCCGGAACATTCGCCAGATCACGCATGCCTTCAGAAATCATTGCCGACCAGAACGCGCCCGCCTGTTCGGGGGTCGGTTCGTTATCAAGAAAGTAATCGATGGGTATCAGCCGCGAAATCACCGGAGAAAACGTGTTGACCATTAGGCTGTCGGAATACCGAAACGGCGTTTTGAGCAAATCGACCCCGATCCGGCGCAAGCGAATCCATGAGTGAAAAAACACGCGCAGCGGCATAAAATTGCGGATCGACATCGCCACTTCACGTCCATCCCGATGGATATGCACAAATTTCGCATCGGGAAAAAGCCGGTGGAGCGCCTTGACCATAGTGATGGAATTGCCAGACCGCTCTATCCACATCTTCTTGTTATGGCGCTCGGTCAACCAATCGAACCAGAACTGGTATTGCTCCCCCATCGGCGCCGTCGGGCGCGCTTTGATCACTGGCTCAAGCTCGCGATACAGAGCGTCCGGCTCGGCGCTCAAATGCGGCAATGTCATGTAGAGACAGGCGGGCAGATCTTTCATGGTCCACGGGCTGTCATCGTCAAATTCATAAGTAAATTCAACGGGGCTACGGGTCGGATTGATAGCGCCGCGCAAAACGGGGGACGCCTCGTTCAGCAGTTTCCAGAACCGCGGGCCGGACATTTTCCGGTGCACAAGACCTTCTGTCGCAAATGACACGAACACTTCTGAAAGGCTGAGAATATCAGGATGCAAATTGACCAGATTGGACATCAAAGTCGAGCCGCACCGACCCGTACCGACGATAAAAACAGGAGCATTGGCAGACATATTGAAACTCGATCCGTGAATAAGTCTAGGATATAAATCTCATTGCAGGAACCGGCATCAAAGAAAAGCCATCTTGTAGCTTGTAATGTTGGAGGCGTAGACAAATATGGAAGCGTCAGCCATAGAAAACACTTTGCAACAATGATCCGGACCAACTGATTCCATGACAGATACGACACGCACTGCAATGAACCTCGTCCCTATGGTGGTTGAACAGACCAGCCGCGGCGAGCGCGCTTTCGATATTTTCTCGCGCCTTCTCAAGGAGCGTATCGTATTTGTGACCGGCCCGGTCGAAGACGGACTGGCCGCGCTGATTACGGCGCAGCTCTTGTATCTGGAGTCGGAAAATCCGAAAAAAGACATTGCGATGTACATCAATTCGCCAGGCGGATACGTCTCTTCCGGCCTCGCAATCTATGACACAATGCAATATATCCGCTGCCCTGTTGCGACCGTTTGTATCGGACAGGCAGCCAGCATGGGGTCACTTTTGCTGTCAGCGGGCGAAGCAGGCATGCGCACAGCCCTGCCAAATGCGCGCATTATGGTCCACCAGCCATCAGGCGGTTATCGCGGCGTGGCAACGGATATCGAGCGTCATGCGGAAGAAATCGTCGATTTGAAGCGCAGATTGAATGAAATTTACGTCAAACACACCGGTCAGAAGTATGATGCCATCGAGAAAAAACTCGATCGGGATTCCTTTATGAGCGCCGAAGAGGCTGCCAAATTCGGGATTGTTGACAAAGTTTATGAACGCCGGACTGTCTCCGGAGACGAAGACATCGCATAAATGGCGCAGGTCTTGCGTGTAAAGCGCCAGACGATAAGTTGTAGTAAAGCCTGTTTGCACCTTGCTTTGTAAGCTTTGTGTTAAATTTTTTAGGCCATTGAGGTAGATATGACGAAACAGACTGGCTCCGGCGACTCAAAAAACACCCTGTATTGCTCTTTCTGCGGGAAGAGCCAGCATGAGGTAAAGAAGCTCATTGCTGGGCCGACTGTATTCATTTGCGATGAGTGCGTCGAACTCTGCATGGATATCATCCGCGAGGAAAACAAGTCGGCGCTCGTCTCCGCCCGTGAAGGCGTACCGTCACCTCAAGAGATCTGTGACGTACTTGACGATTATGTGATTGCGCAGGGCTATGCCAAACGCATTCTGTCTGTTGCAGTCCACAACCACTACAAACGCCTGTCCCATGCCTCCAAGAGCGATGCGGTGGAACTGGCAAAGTCGAACATCTTGCTCGTCGGCCCGACCGGTTGCGGTAAGACCCTGCTCGCCCAGACGCTCGCACGCATTATCGATGTCCCGTTCACAATGGCTGATGCCACGACCCTGACCGAAGCCGGTTATGTCGGTGAAGACGTCGAGAACATTGTGTTGAAGCTGTTGCAAGCTGCCGATTACAATGTTGAACGCGCCCAGCGCGGCATCGTCTATATTGACGAAATCGACAAAATCTCCCGCAAATCGGACAATCCTTCAATTACGCGTGATGTCAGCGGTGAAGGTGTCCAGCAGGCCCTCCTGAAAATCATGGAAGGCACAGTCGCTGCCGTTCCGCCACAAGGCGGGCGCAAACATCCCCAGCAGGAATTCCTGCAAGTGGATACGACCAACATCCTGTTTATCTGCGGCGGCGCTTTTGCCGGACTCGACAAGATCATCACATCTCGTGGCGATAAGGCGAGCATTGGTTTTGGAGCCGAAGTCGAAAATCCCGAGGAACGTCAAACAGGTGAAATCCTGCGGGAAACCGAACCCGAAGATTTGCAGAAGTTTGGCCTGATCCCGGAATTCATCGGTCGCCTTCCTGTCATTGCGACATTGGAAGACCTCGATGAAGACGCGCTGATCTCCATTCTGACCCAGCCGAAGAATGCATTGCTCAAGCAGTACCAACGTCTGTTCGATATGGAATCGATCCAGCTGACCTTTACCGACGAAGCACTGAAGGCCGTGGCCGGACGCGCGATCCAGCGGAAAACAGGCGCACGTGGCCTGCGGTCAATCATGGAAGCGATCTTGCTCGACACAATGTTTGAACTGCCAAATCTACGTGGTGTTTCCGAAGTTGTGGTGAATGGCGAAGTGGTCGATGGCAATGCCGCTCCGCTCTATGTTCATGCGGAAACTGCAAAAACCGAGGAAGCTTCCTAAGTTACGGAAGTTTACACTTGAAGCGCAGCGCGATCATCGCCAAATACCTTGTAGAGTATAAAGTACAAACTGCGCCCAACACCGCGTAGGAAATGGCTGTGCAGTGATCGCATGGCGCAAGGAGAGCCCCGATGCCGACCCAGAAAACACTCCCCGTTTTGCCTTTGCGCGACATTGTGGTCTTCCCTGATATGGTGGCCCCGCTTTTTGTTGGACGTGATAAATCCGTTCAGGCTCTGGAAATGGTCGAAGAGGGTGACAACGAAATCTTTCTGATCGCGCAGCGCGACGCTTCGATCGAAGATCCCACCACCGACGATCTGCACTCCATGGGGACCATTGCGACCATCCTGCAATTGCTCAAGCTTCCCGATGGCACCGTCAAGGTTCTGGTCGAAGGCAAATCACGCGCGCGGCTTGAACAGCTCAACAATCGCGGTGAGTATCTGGACGCCGAGCTCGTCATTCTTGATGCACCCGCCCCTGCTGCCGAAGATGTCAAAGTTCTGGCGCGCGCTGTGATCGACCAGTTCGAGAACTATGTAAAACTCAATAGAAAGCTACAGCCCGACGCTGTCGCATCAATCACCAAAATTACCGAGCCGGGTAAGCTCGCCGACACTGTCGCCGCCCAGCTGTCTGTCCAATTGTCCGACAAACAGGAGCTGCTCGAAATTGCCGACGAGAAAGAACGTCTGGAAAAGGTCTTCTCCTTGATGGAAGGCGAAATGGGCATGCTCCAGATGGAGCGGAAAATCAAAAGCCGCGTCAAACGGCAGATGGAAAAAACCCAGCGCGAATATTATCTGAACGAGCAGATGAAAGCGATCCAGCGCGAGCTTGGTGATCAGGACGAACAGCGCGATGAGCTGGCCGAACTTGAAGACAAACTCCGCGAAACGCCGCTGACCGAAGAAGCCCGCACAAAGGCTGATGGCGAGCTGCGCAAATTGCGCCAGATGAGCCCGATGTCGGCTGAATCAACCGTCGTGCGCAACTATCTCGACTGGATGACATCTCTTCCATGGGGCAACCATAAAGACGTCTCCACGGATTTGACGAACGCAGAAAACATCCTCGATACCGATCATTATGGTCTGGAAAAGGTCAAAGAACGCATTCTTGAATATCTCGCTGTCCAGAAGCGGACCAAAAAGATGCGCGGCCCAATTCTTTGTCTTGTTGGCCCTCCGGGGGTCGGGAAGACCTCACTTGGCAAATCCATTGCCCGCGCGACCGGACGTGATTTTGTACGTGTCGCCCTGGGCGGCGTACGGGATGAGAGCGAAATTCGCGGTCACCGCAGAACCTATATCGGCTCGATGCCCGGCCGGATCATCCAGTCCATGAAGAAAGCCAAATCTGGCAATCCGCTTTTCCTTCTGGATGAAATTGACAAGCTCGGTATGGACCATCGCGGCGATCCGGCCTCAGCCCTGCTCGAAGTGCTCGATCCAGAACAGAACTCGACCTTCAATGATCACTATCTCGAAGTCGACTATGATCTTTCGGATGTGATGTTCATCACCACAGCCAATTCTCTGAACATGCCGCAGCCGCTTCTCGACCGGATGGAAATCATCCGCATTGCCGGTTACACCGAGGATGAAAAGCTGCAAATCGCAATCCGCCACCTTGTGCCAAAAATCCGCAAGGATCATGGATTGGCCGAAACCGAATGGCAGGTCGATGACGGCGCCATCCGCGATCTTGTCCGCTATTATACCCGCGAAGCCGGTGTGAGAAATCTCGAGCGCGAGATCGCCCGACTCGCCCGCAAATCTGTCCGCAAGCTTGGACAGGACGAAGCGCTGACAAGCCAGACAATCACGTCCGAAAATCTCGCTGATTTCGCTGGCGTCCGGAAATTCCGGTTTGGACTGGCAGATCTGGAAAACCAGATTGGCGCGGTCACCGGTCTGGCATGGACCGAAGTTGGCGGCGATCTGCTGACCATTGAAGCGGTGCAAATGCCCGGTCGCGGCGGTATGAAAGTGACCGGCAATCTGCGTGATGTGATGAAGGAATCGATTCAGGCCGCCAACTCGCTAGTCCGCGCGCGCGCTGTGTCTCTCGGCATCAAACCAAGCAGCTTCAACACCACCGACATTCACGTTCACGTCCCCGAAGGCGCCACGCCAAAGGATGGCCCCTCCGCTGGTATTGCAATGACAACCGCGATTGTGTCGCTGCTGACCCATAATCCTGTCCGCCGCGATGTGGCCATGACCGGTGAAGTGACCTTGCGCGGTAATGTGCTGCCAATTGGCGGACTGAAAGAGAAACTCCTCGCAGCCCTGCGCGGCGGCATAAAAACGGTGCTTATTCCACAAGAGAATGCAAAAGATCTCATCGATGTCCCTGACACCGTCAAGGATCAGATGACGATCGTTCCAGTGTCTGATGTCTCCGAAGTGCTTGCGCACGCGCTGACACGCCCTCTGGTCGCCGCAGAATGGTCCGCAGCCGATGAAGCCGACCTGCAAGCGACCCTTTCAGGCCGGTCAGATAGCTCCCAGAACAAGGATAGACAGCGCCCACATTAGGCGTTCAGGGTCACAAATCCCATTTTGCTGCGTTTGAACGAAAATTTGTACTTGTCTGGATAAGTCAGGCAGCGTATCAAGCGCGCTCAAGGGCGGTTAGCTCAGTTGGTAGAGCATCTCGTTTACACCGAGAGGGTCAGCGGTTCGAGCCCGTTACCGCCCACCATTTTCCTTTTGACGTCCGGGCAAATCAAAGCCCGCTTGATGGCCCCGCAGAGATGACATCGGGCGCCAGGACTTCGAGCACGTCCGCCAAACGCCTGCCATCATGGCTGTCGATGTAATTTGTCCGGCCAAACATAGCCCCGCTGGAAAAGACCCCCTGCACCTTATGCTGCAAGTCGATCCCGTACGCCCGCATGATCGTTCCAAACGGGGTCTGCCCGGCGATAATATCCTGCCGGACATCTGGTGCGAAAGCGCGCAAGTCAATGCGTATCACGGCAACGGCCAAAACGGTTTCAGGCGCACAACTCAGCTCGATCTTGCGGACAAAATAGCGTCCGGTCTGTTGTTGGGCGAGCACTCGCAGCAAAATATCCCGACCGGTCCACCCCGCCAGGGTTTCCGTCATGCTGCTCTGATGGTCGAGCAGTCTGGCAAAAACAGCAGGAAGATCTTCCGGTGTGATGTCCTGCAGGTCCAACGGATCACTATGATCGAGCTGCCACGCCGCTTGCAAGTTTGAAGACACCGCCGCCTGTCTGCCGACACTCATGACACGGCGAAGCTCATGCGCAAGATTGATCGCCGTCGGCGCTTGGGCGAAGCGCGATACGCTCATACCAATCCCATAGTCTTCCTCAATCCGCATGGTCAGCTCAAGGGCCGCATGCGCGTCCCCCCCCAAGGCAAAGAAGTCCTCATTGCCCATCACTTGATCGAGCTTCAACACATCGCAAAACCCCGATCTTACGAGCCGGTCTATCTCATCGGCAGGACGGGCTCGACGCACAGGGCCTGAGGTCTGCTCGGGCACCATCCCGACCAGCGTCAACCGATCAACTTTTCCGGCTGGCAGAACCGGCAATCGATCAAGAAGACCGCAATGATTTGGCACCATCTGCGCGGGCAGGTTTTCAGCCAGCCGGTCCAGAAGCTCATCACCCCCGATAGAGGCCTCGGACACAAGTGAAACGAACGCCGCCAGCTCCGGCGCATCTTTGCCAGGCGCAACAATCAAAGCCGCCTCGCAAACCTCGGGCATATCCATAAGAAGCGACTCGATCTCCGGCAAATCAACGCGAACACCATCGACCAGAACCCTGTCACCCTGTCGCCCACAATGGATCAGACGCCCGCCCGCATCACTGATCGCAAGATCGCCCGTCGCAAACTCACGCACGGTCTGGTCCGGATCCGCCGTCTCTCCGGCTGCAAAATAGCCGCCTCGTATAAACAGGTGACCAATCTCGCCGGCGCCCAGCATTCGCCCCTCGTCATTGCGCAACACCAGAGCAACATCATCATAGGGATACCCCACCGGCACGCAGCCCTGTGCAAACTGCATTGAATGATCAAGAACAAACCGGGCAACACAACTCGTCTCGGTCGTGCCCATCCCATTATAGAGACGGACAGAAGCCGGAAATTTCCGGGCAAACAGGGCCGCATCGCTCGCCAGAAGCGGCTCGCCCGCCAATTGCACCATGCGCAGTCCATCCCACCCCGACGCTGCATCAGCATCCGCCAGCCCGTTGGCCCAGCGCCGAAAGATCGTCGGAGTTGTGTAAATCAAAGTCAGATCCTGCAATCCAGCCCAGCGCGCAAAGGCATCATCAGACTTGCCCGCGACATCAAACGGACACAACACAGCCCCGCTCAACAAAGCCCCGAACAGGCAAAACACTGACGGCGTAAAGCCAAGCGGCATGACAAAGCTGACACGGTCGCCCGCTCTCAATCGGCTGTCCTGGCAATACCAGTCAACCGATCGCAACAGGCTCGACCGGCTGTGGCAAACCTGTTTCGGCGCCCCTCCCATCCCGGACGTATAAAGCACATAAGCAGGGCCATCAGGACCAACAGATGGGCGAGACGAGGCGATATCAGATCTTGCAGCGCCGTCGGCGATGGCCTCCAGAGACAAGACCAGCATCCCATCAGACGCGAGCTTCTGCGCGCGCTCCATATTGGCCGCATCCGTCAAAATCACTTTCGCACCGCTGCCTGCAATCAATGTCTCGAGATCGTCCGAGCCAGTGCGAGGTGCCAATGGCGTGTAAGCCCAGCCTGCAAGCACCGCTCCAAGAACACCGATAATCGCCGGTGCCCCATGCTCTGCCAACACAGCCACAAGGCGCAGATCATCGGCGTCCATATGGTCCGCCGCCTCATTTAACCTGTAAGCGATTTCATCCGCACAGGCAGACAGCTCGCCATAGCTATATGTTTTGGGAATGGCATCAATTGCAAGCGCTTGCGGATCGCGCATAACGGCTTCAGCAAAGCGTTCCGCAATTGTCTTCATCGGCTCTTATGCTGATTACAAAGCGTCATTGCATCTCCCAGTTACGGACAAGACCGTACTCTGGTCGCGCGCTTGAGTTCAAGGCACGAAGCAATAGGTCGCACCTGAAGAACACTCAGGTCTAATCGGTGCAGAGAATATCCTGCTCATAGATCGGCAAATCGATATTCTCGGCCTCAGCCTTTGACCGGATGCCGGCGCGGGCTTTATCAATGAAGGCGTTTATATCCTGATTGCTCGAGCACATAATCATGGAGGTCAGCTCTCTGAGCGCATCAACGGCACATTGATTGTTCAACGTCGTCATTTTTGCGTGGTGGGTCTCACACCCGATTGGCTGCTCTACCAACCAGTCATAAAGCTTCTGGTGTTTTGAAGATGTTGTCATGACTTTGCTTGTCCTTAACTTAGCAAATTCCGCTTGAACCTGACGGCCCGAGAATCGAAACAAATGATCTACAGCTCTACTCAATTATCCTTTTGCAATTTACAGGCTAAATCAATGCCTATTTATCAGCAGCTAACAGATTGCGACATGAATGTGGCATGACCCATTCGCTCAAAGTGCAGCTGCAAATCCTCTGGCAAAGGCCATGCAAAGACCATGCCGCCCCGTCACTAAATATCCTTAAAATACAGAATATTAACCCTGTCTTCCTTCACCGTCGCTTAAAGCGGCCGCCGGTCACTGCCTGCCAGTCATCCAATTCGGATCCTTTATCTCAAGGCTGTTGCACAGAAGCATCAGCTGCCGCGAAAGCAGGTCTTCCCGCCTCAAGCCCCGCCATGGTCAAGCCAAACAGGAAATAGACCTAAAGGCCGGTGCGCTTTTCCGGACATAATGAAAAGGCTCCCCCCGATGGTCGGGAGAAGCCTGTTATTCATCTGTCAGAACCGATGCGTTCGGTCATAAACCGGACACGACAAGGCTCAGCCTAGAACTTGGCGACAAGGTTGAGGAACACCCCATTATCGTCAAAGCTCAGATCCGTCAGATCATCGGAGAAGTCTGTGAAGTTGTACCCAATACCGATGCGGGCGTTTTCACCAACATGCCGGTAGAGCGCAGCCAGAATACCCGAGCGTCGGTCATCTGCACCGGACACATCGAGAATACGACCTTCGATCAAAGCATCCCATTTCTTGACGATGTGAAGATCCGCCCGGATGATACCGAGTTGTGACGTGCTGTTGACGAAGTCATCGTCAAGACGCGTAATGCTGACATCTCCGCTGCGCAGACCATATTTGGCTCCAAGCGTGAGCCAGTTGGTCAAACGGTACTCGCCATCAACACTGAAGATGTTACTGCGCTGTGCAGGTTGGGCAAAGGCGCCTGAATTCGAGATCTGCTGCGGAGCCGCCAGATCCTCGAAATAGGTATAGCGAATCAGAGCGTTGAACCTGTCATTGCGCGTCGGGCGATAGGCACCGGCAATTTGCGCTTCGGTAAATTCGCCATCAAAGAAGGCACCTTGCGAACTGGAGCTTTCAGCCCGATTGAACCGCAAAAGCGCACGCCAGTCAGGTGACACTTTGATGCTGGCATTCGAGCGCAGGAACCAGCTTTCACGTTCATCACCGTTCTGCTCGTCTTCGCGCCATTCAAAGGCCACCCCTGCAACGACTTTTTCACTCGTATATCCACCGGAGACTGTGAAGGCTTCCCGATCGACAATACGTGTCGCATCCTCGACTTCGCCGATCTCGAAGCTCGCGCCCAAAGCCCATTTGTCGCCAAGCGTGAAATCAATACCGTAAGCATTGGTCAATCCGGACGTATCGCCAAAGCTCGCGCGTTCCTCGCCATAGACGCTGACATAGGAGTTGAAGCGTTTGCGTCCACCAACGGTCAGCGTGTTCTGGCTATTGAGCAGGCTGCTCGTGCCATCGACACCGGGCTCTGTCCGCTCCGCATCAAGCGCATAATTGAGGTAGTACTCTTCGCCATCCTGACGCTGGAAGGTCAGCCCGCCAAGCGCGCCGAGCCCGCCGGAGCCACCAGATATTTCACCGTTCGCCGTCACCCGCTCATTCAACCGGACACTGGCACCGGCGCCATAGCGCTCGCCAGACTGACGCAGAGCACTGCGCGATAGAGACCCTTGTCCGAAAACATAGCCGCTCAAATCCTCGGAGAATGTGTAAGCCACTTCGCCGCCCAGATCCGTGCGGTCGCCATTGCGTCCGACAGCCGAGCCTTCGACATCATTGTAACGGGCACCGAGACCGACACTCAGTTTCGGCGTGATCCCGACCCGCAAATCGGCGGAGATCGTTGTCTCCTCCAGACCGCCTTCAATATCGAGCTCGTCATACTTAATCGCAATCTCCGAGCGGCCATCAGCTGAAAGGCCCAGATTTGCGGCAGCTCCAAAGCGTTCTGTATCTGCCTGTGCCAACCGGCCCGGGCCAGAGAAGCCAGCTTCAATATCTTCGTAATAGCCGGACACTTGTCCTTTGAGATCGGACACATCCTGCAAACCAACAGCCGCCTCTACGCGGAAGGCATTGGCGTCTGCATCAGTATCGGCAGACTCCAGATCCTCGAACGTAAAGCCGCCATCGAGTGACGCATTCTCGCCAAAGCCCTGCCCTTCAGTGTTGGCAAACTCGCCTTTAATATAGGTGCTGTCAGTGGCCCGAACGACAACATCAGCGGCCAGCAATGTCTGATCGACATCTCCGGTTTCTTCCTGTTGGCCAGTGAGCCCGACACGAACATTTTCACCAATCCAGGCTTCGCCGCGTCCACCTGTGGTAAACCCGCCAACATCCTCAAGACCGGGCGTAAACTCATACCGGACGACCAGATACGCATCACCACCTGACAAGGTGCCATCACGGACAATCTGCGTGGCGAGCTGTGTTGAAGCCAATGCTTCAGCCAGAATGATCCGGCCCTGAATATAGTCAACATCATAGTCAACAAATGGGCGCAGATCGCGGGTTTCGATCACAAGTCCGGACTCTTCGTCACGCACTTCGATACGCACACGCTCCGAACCAATGGTCAGGTCCTGACGCTCAAGGAAGAAAACCGAGCCGCCTGTGCCGCGGAATTCATCTCGGCCCGGAACCGTACCCGGGTCAGCAGCGAACAAAGTCAACCGTGAACGGCGTTCGCCCCGCGATGTTGTCGCATCACTGTTGTATTCAAGCTTGGCACCATAAAGGCCACGGTCAATTTGCGAGAACTCGGTCGAGGTAATGTCTGTCAGGAAGTTACCCCAGACAAGGTTGTCGTCACCCTTGTCAATGCGGACATAGAACCGTCCCTGTGTTGGCGCATCCTCGAAGAAAGTCGAATCGTCGCCATAGACAGGATAGAACCGGTCTGGATCAAGACGGCGCAAAAGCGATTCCGGATCACGATCATTCAAGTTCGAGAAAATATTGGAAATATCGTCTTCTGTCGTATCAAGCGACGCAGTGATCAAATACTTCCCTTTGACTTTACCCTTCAAGTAGAAGGCAGCGCGGCCATGGACAAATGTCTGGTCGAAGTCTTCTCCGCCCGCTTCAACGAGCGCGCGGCCGCCCTCGCCGCTACGGCCAACCGTAAGGTCACCAAGCCCGACAAAGAAGAAATCATTCTTGGGGATGTCGACACTACGGGTCACATCAATGCGGCGATCATCGGAGCTGATATAAGACAGATCGACGACATGCTCACCTGATGGCAAAACCTGCTGGACAACAAAATCGCCCTGCTCGTCCCGGATGACCGGCTGGCCAAACACATGCAGATCACGAACACCATCCGCACTCAGATGGTGCGAAGAAATGGTCACCGTTCCGCCAGTCACTTCAATATTACGGCGCTCGGTATTGTCGTGCCCGTAAATCGCGGTCGCAGCAGGAACATCTGTCTCTGGCGTAGACGTGCTGGTCACGGCCAATAGCTTGCGACGGGTTTCATCAAATTTTCCATCAGAATTGTAGACCCGCAAAACATAGGAATATGTCTGGCTTGTCCGCGTTACCGGAACAGTCCACTCGGCATGACCATCTGTCCCGACCGGCAATGTTGCCACGGGCGCAGAAATCAGATTGTCATCTTCATCAAACACGCGGATTTCAGCGCGATCAATCCAGTGATTATAGTTCCAATATGTATTGAAACGGACCGTTTCGCCAGGAGCGGCGGCCCCCGTTCCATCGTCCAGACCGGCATTCAGAAGCGGAACCGCCTTGAGGCCGTCATAGGACATGAGAATATTCTGGGCATTGATCGGATTCTCAGTCTCGGGAACTTCGTCAACAGTCACCTTGAAAGCCGGCACATCACCCTGAGCAGCGGGCGCCTGACTTACAACTGGCGCAGCAATTGGAGCAGCTGGCCGCACTGGCAGAGCTTCGCGCTTAGGCGTCGGTACAGGCACAGGAGTAGGCGCAGGAGCCGGAACCGGCGCAGCGACCGGTGCTGCACGGCGGGCGACAACCGGCGCAGCCTGCACAGGTACAGCCGCTGCCCGGCGGGTTGTTGGAACAGGAATATTGCGAACAGCGGTATTGTCCTGCCGGAAAACATTGATGCTGCTTGGCGACGCTTCCGCAACAGACTGCACCTGATCCGAAATACGCAAAGTACGCGCATTCGTTTCATCATACTGGCCTGTTCGTCCGTAAACGCGCAAGACATACACATACTCTTCACCAACACGTCCGGTCGGCGTCCAGACCGTTGGCGCATCCCGGTCAACCTGAATGGCCGCAATCGGGTTGATCAAATCCGTGTCACTCTTGCGGAACACCCGCAATTCACCGAATTGGATCAAGCTGTCATAATTCCAGTAAGTCTTGAATGTCAGAGGCTGATTGGGCAGTGCAGCAAAACCGCCCTGAGCAAGCCCGACATTGAGCTTTTGCGACGACTTCGCGGAGACAGCCGCTTGCGTCAAGCTCCCTTCGCTACCCGTCAATGGCGCCGTTTGAGCCTGCGCGATGGCAGGGATCAAGGCGGTCGAGCCAAGAGCGAGTGTCAAAAATACTGGGCGGAAAGACATGAATTTACCCTTTGAATAATTTGCAACAGCTGCCGAGGAGCGGAGTGAACGATGTGTCATCTAGTTACCCTCCCCAATTGCTGAAGAGACTTCTGTGTGGATGTCCAATGAGTACGGCCCATCCCCCCAAGCTTGCCTGATAGCTGCAGACACTGCCGCCAGGCGCTCTACTCCCCCCGCACCGGCATAGTTGATCGCCAGTATGGATTGCTCTTCAGCGAGCATTGTCATCAATTCCGACAGATTGTTCTGCCATTCAGGCTTAAGCTGCGTACTTCCAGCTTCAAACGCCGCACTTGTCAGGGCAAGACGTACAGTCCGCACCTGTTGCACACCGAAGGTTGCACTCGTCAACTTGCCTTCTGTCAGTCGGACAACACGCGGGTTCTCCGAGGTGACAGCATAGCCTGCTGGCAAAGTCCGCTCATCGAGTTTCACGATAAAGTTGGACCCAGTACCTTCTTTAGGCGTCGCCGCACAGGCAATATGGTAGCGGCCATATTCGTCTGTCGTGATCAGAAGACCATTGACTGTGGCAACACGCACACCTGGCAGGCCGGGCTCACCATCGTCCTGATAGCCATCGCCATCAAGGTCTTCATAGACTTTACCAATCAGCTCGGAACAGTCGAAGATCTCATCGGGCGAAATCCGGACCACCGCTTGCGCCTCATTCGACAGGACGAAAGTGCCCGGTCCGGTTTCGGCGAACGCGATGTTGACGAAGTCGCCAACCGATACGCCTGCTCCGACAATCAAACCAAGGTTCACAGTAGCTGTCTCGCCAGGAGCGATATCGATACCGCTCCACACAAGCTCACCATTGCGTAGAACCGGCTCGACTTCCGCGCCATTCAAACGGCCTGACCCTTCAACGAACCGGAAACCCAGCGGCGGCGTATCAACAATCTCGATATCTGTCGCTGTCACAAGGTCATCATTGCGAACGGTAATCGTGTAGACCACAATTGACCCAGTTGTAGCTGTCGCTGTTGTCGCCGTTTTCGTGGCGAACAGGTTCGTAGGCTCTCCCACGACAATCGTCGCAATAGCGTTGTCACAATTGGTTGGATCATTAACATCACAGATCTGGTATTCGACAGCAAACGTACCCGCAGCGACACCATCAGGAATGTTAAGCGTGCCATCTGGGTTGACAGTCACACCTGTCAAGCCGCCATCATCAACAATAGCGATCGTCACATCAGCCGGATTGAATGATGCACCATTCATCGTATCGTCACTGAACAGGCTTGGCGTAACACCACCGCTAGCTGCCGGGAAAGATGAGAAATCATCATCCACCGCATCAATCACCGGCGCTTCGACAACAACAGTCGCTGTCGCTGTGTCGCAATTGGTCGGGTCCAGAACTTCACAAATCTCATAAGTCAGCGTGAACGTGCCCGCAGGCGTGCCTGGCGGAACAGTGATCGTTCCATCAGGGTTTAGCACTGCACCGGTCAAGCCGCCATCATCGGTCAACGTCGCCGTAATGTCAGCCGGATCAACTGGCGCACCATTAAGCGTATCATCACCAAAGACTGTCGGCGTATTACCGCCACTGGTCGGAATCGGCGTGGACGTAAAGTCGTCATCCTGAGCATCAATCACAGGCCCCTCAACAACAATCGTCGCTGTCGCTGTCGCACAATTGGTCGGGTTCAGAACTTCACAGATCTGGTAGACCACATTAAAGGTCCCCGCAGGCGTGCCAGCTGGAACTGTCAGCGTGCCATCAGGATTGATTGTCACACCGGTCAAGCCATCTGGATCGACAATGGTCGGGGTCACATCACCAGGCGCGAAAGGCACACCGTTCAACGTGTCATCACCGAAGACTGTTGGCGTATTGCCACCACCAGACGGGATCGGAGTCGATGTAAAGTCGTCATCCATCGCATCAATCGCAGGCGCTTCAACCGTCACCGTCTCAGTGACCGTATCGCAATTGGTCGGGTTGACCGGATCACAGATCGTATAGGTGATCATATAGTCGCCCGCAGGTGTACCTGCCGGGACAGTGACTTCACCAGTGACCGGATTGACTGAGATCGCGGTTGTCGGGTTGCCATCTGGTCCGACGATGCTGTCAATGGTGAGGTCAACGGTTGTTGGGTCCACTGGCTGTCCATTGAGCATATCTGTGCCCAGGATGCTTGGCAGCGTGCCGCCAACTGTTCCATCGACCGGAAGATAGGTCTCCGGCAGGGCTTCAATCACCGGCGCTTCGACAACAACAGTCGCTGTCGCTGTGTCGCAATTGGTCGGGTCCAGAACTTCACAAATCTCATAAGTCAGCGTGAACGTGCCCGCAGGCGTGCCTGGCGGAACAGTGATCGTTCCATCAGGGTTTAGCACTGCACCGGTCAAGCCGCCATCATCGGTCAACGTCGCCGTAATGTCAGCCGGATCAACTGGCGCACCATTAAGCGTATCATCACCAAAGACTGTCGGCGTATTACCGCCACTGGTCGGAATCGGCGTGGACGTAAAGTCGTCATCCTGAGCATCAATCACAGGCCCCTCAACAACAATCGTCGCTGTCGCTGTCGCACAATTGGTCGGGTTCAGAACTTCACAGATCTGGTAGACCACATTAAAGGTCCCCGCAGGCGTGCCAGCTGGAACTGTCAGCGTGCCATCAGGATTGATTGTCACACCGGTCAAGCCATCTGGATCGACAATGGTCGGGGTCACATCACCAGGCGCGAAAGGCACACCGTTCAACGTGTCATCACCGAAGACTGTTGGCGTATTGCCACCACCAGACGGGATCGGAGTCGATGTAAAGTCGTCATCCATCGCATCAATCGCAGGCGCTTCAACCGTCACCGTCTCAGTGACCGTATCGCAATTGGTCGGGTTGACCGGATCACAGATCGTATAGGTGATCATATAGTCGCCCGCAGGTGTACCTGCCGGGACAGTGACTTCACCAGTGACCGGATTGACTGAGATCGCGGTTGTCGGGTTGCCATCTGGTCCGACGATGCTGTCAATGGTGAGGTCAACGGTTGTTGGGTCCACTGGCTGTCCATTGAGCATATCTGTGCCCAGGATGCTTGGCAGCGTGCCGCCAACTGTTCCATCGACCGGAAGATAGGTCTCCGGCAGGGCTTCAATCGCAGGAGCTTCAACAACAACAGTCGCTGTCGCTGTCGCACAATTGGTCGGGTTCGCCACTTCGCAAATCTGATAGACAACCGGAAAGG